>NZ_ANBH01000288.1 GCF_000341185.1 Nocardiopsis chromatogenes YIM 90109 | reverse complement strand
CCACCCGCGAGCCGGGCGCCACCAAGCTGGGCATGCGGCTGCGCGCGCTGCTGCTGGACAAGGAGCAGACCGGGATGTCGCCGCGGGCCGAGGCGCTGCTGTACGCCTCGGACCGGGCCGACCACGTGCACCAGGTGATCCTGCCCGCGCTGCGCCGGGGCGCCATCGTCATCAGCGACCGCTACGTGGACTCCACCCTGGCCTACCAGGGGGCCGGGCGGGAGCTGCCGCCCGAGGACATCGCCCGGGTGAACGGCTGGGCCACCGGAGGGCTGGTGCCGCGGCTGACGGTGCTGCTCGACCTCCCGGCCGAGGAGGGGCTGTCCCGGCTGGGCGGCGGCACCGACCGCATCGAGGCCGAGTCCCAGGACTTCCACGACCGGGTCCGGCGCGGCTTCCGCGAGCTGGCCGACCGGGCGCCCGAGCGCTACCTGGTGGTCGACGCGCGCGATCCGCAGGACCGGGTCACCCGGGAGATCCAGCGCCGACTGCGGCCGCTGCTGCCCGACCCGGTCCCCTCCGACGCCGAGGCGATCACCGGGATGATGCCGGTCGTGGGCGACCAGGACGGCGACACGTAGCCGCGGCGGCGCCCGTTCCCCGGGACGGGCGCCGCCCGTCGGCGCCCGCCCCTATCCTGGGGGCGATGAGCGTCTTCGACGACCTGGTGGGCCAGGACGAGGCGGTGGCCGCGCTGCGCGCGGCCGCCGTCGCCGCCGCGGGCGGGGGCGGCACCTCGATGACCCACTCCTGGCTGTTCACCGGGCCGCCCGGGTCCGGGCGGAGCGAGGCCGCGCGCGCGTTCGCCGCGGCGCTGCAGTGCCCCGACGGCGGGTGCGGCCACTGCCCCTCCTGCCACCAGGTCCTCGCCGGTACCCACGCCGACGTGCTCTACGTGCGCCCCAGCGGGCTCAGCTTCGGCGTGGAGCGCACCCGCGCGCTGGTCCTGCAGGCCGCCGCGCGCCCCGCCTCCGGCCGGTTCCGCGTCGTGCTGTTCGAGGACGCCGACCGGGCCACCGAGGCCGCCTCCAACGCCCTGCTCAAGGCGGTGGAGGAGCCCTCCCCGCGCACCGTGTGGCTGCTGTGCACGCCCACGGCCGAGGACATGCTCGTCACCATCCGCTCCCGGTGCCGCCTGGTGCGGCTGCGCACCCCGTCCACGGCGGCGGTGGTGCGGGCCCTGGTCGAGCGGGACGGGATGGAGGAGGCCGCCGCGGCCGAGGCGGCGCGGGCCGCGGCCGGGCGCCTGGACCGGGCGCGGCTGCTGGCCTCCGACGCCGAGGCGCGCGAGCGCCGCGCCGAGGTGCTCTCCCTTCCGGCCCGGCTGGACGGGACGGGCGCCTGCGTCTCGGCGGCCGCACGCCTGTACGAGCTGGCCGAGGGCGAGGCCAAGGCGGTGTCGGCGGCGCTGGACGAGACCGAGCGCGCCGAGGTCAAGGCGGCGTTCGGCGAGGGCGGCACCGGCAAGGGCGTGGCCAAGGCGGTGCGGGGCGCCGCCGGGGCGCTGAAGGACCTGGAGGAGCGCCAGAAGCGCCGCGCCACCAGGATCAAGCGGGACACCTACGACACGGCGCTGACCGAGCTGGTGCTGTTCTACCGGGACGTGCTGGCGCTGCAGATGGGCGCCCCGGTGGAGCTGCCGACCGGGTCGGCCCGCGGCGACCTGGAGCGGGTGGCCCGCGGCTCTTCGCCCGAGTCGACGCTGCGCCGCATCGACGCGGTCATGGAGTGCCGCCGCCGCATCGACGCCAACGTGCACCCGCAGATCGCCCTGGAGGCGATGACGGCCGCCCTGTACGAGGGCTGAGGGCGGGGGCTGTGGCAGGCTCGGTGCCGTCCCCTCCCCGACGCGAAGGAAGTCCCCCCGTGAAGAGGCTCCGCCCGGCGGCCGCTGTGGCCGCGGCCCTCGCCGTCACCGCCGCCGGATGCGCCGGGGGGCAGGGCGGCGGCCCGGAACCGGCCTCCTCGGCCCCTGAGGCGGCGCTGGAGCCGTTCTACACCCAGACCATCGACTGGGGCCCCTGCCCGGACGGCGGCGAGGGCTTCGAGTGCGGGGTGTTCGAGGTCCCCATGGACTACGCCGACCCCGGCGGGCGCTCCCTGGAGATCGCCGTCAAGCGGTTGCCCGCCGAGGGGGAGTCCGAAGGGGCGCTGCTGGTGAACCCCGGAGGACCGGGCGGATCGGCCTACGACTACGCCGGAGCGGCCACCAGCGCCGTCAGCCAGGACGTCCGGGAGCGCCTCGACGTGGTCGGGTTCGACCCGCGCGGGGTGGCCCGCAGCGAGCCCCTCTCCTGCCTGCCCCCCGAGCGCATGGACGACTACCTGGGGGCCGACCTGGAGAGCGAGGACGGCGACGGCGACCCGCTGGAGATCGGCGACGCCGGGGTGGAGGCGCTGGAGGAGTCCGTCCAGGGCTTCGTGGACGGGTGCCGGGAGCGCTCCGGGGACCTCATGATGCACCTGGGCACCGAGAACGTGGCGCGCGACATGGACGTGCTGCGCGCCGTCCTGGGCGACGGGCGGCTCACCTACCTCGGCAAGTCCTACGGCACCCTGATCGGGGCCTACTACGCCGACCTGTTCCCGGAGCGCGTGGGCGCCATGGTGCTCGACGGCGCCCTCGACCCGGGCCTGGACGCGCTGGAGACCACCGTGCAGCAGGCCGGGGGCTTCGAGACGGCGCTGCGCGCGTTCGTCGAGGACTGCCAGGGGCGGGACGGGTGCCCGCTCGGCGAGGAGGAGGACGGCGTGGACGCCGGGGTGGACCGGGTCGCCGACCTGTTGGAGCAGGCGGGGCGCGAGCCGTTGGACAACGCCACGGACGACGGCCGCGAGGTCGGCCGCGCCCGGGTGGAGATGGGCATCATGGGCGCGCTCTACAGCGAGGGCTACTGGGGCGAGGTGCGCGACGCCCTCACCGACGCGATCGAGGACGGCGACGGCACCGCGCTGCTGCGCCTGGGCGACCGCCTCTACGACCGGGACGACCCGGACGACTTCACCAACTCGGTGTCCTCGCTGGTGGCGGTGAACTGCTCGGACGCCCCGGCGCCGCGCGACCCCGAGGCCTACCGCAGGGCGGCGGAGCAGGCCGCCGAGGCCTCCCCGCTGTTCGGGCCGTCCTCGGCGTGGGCGGCGTTCACCTGTGCCCAC
>NZ_ANBH01000287.1 GCF_000341185.1 Nocardiopsis chromatogenes YIM 90109 | reverse complement strand
GCGGCCCGCCGAGGCCTCCCCGCTGTTCGGGCCGTCCTCGGCGTGGGCGGCGTTCACCTGTGCCCACTGGCCTGAAGAGGCGGTCGCCGACGAGTGGGAGGCCGACGCCCCGGGCGCCGACCCGATCCTGGTGGTGGGCACCACGCGGGACTCGGCCACGCCGTACGCGTGGGCCGAGGAGATGGCGGACGGCCTCGACTCGGGGGTGCTGCTGACCTACGAGGGCGACGGGCACACCGCCTACCGCGCCGGGGACCCGTGCGTGGACGCGGCGGTCGACGGCTACCTGCTGGAGCGCGAGGTGCCGGAGGACGGCCTGACCTGCGGGGCCTGACGGCCCGGGGAGGGCCGCACCGGCGCCGGGCGCCTCTCGGGGACGCAGCGGGTCCCGAGAGGCGCTAAACTGGGTGCGGCCTCGCGGCGAGCGGGGCCCGATGCCGCCTTAGCTCAGTCGGTAGAGCGATTCACTCGTAATGAATAGGTCGTCGGTTCGATTCCGACAGGCGGCTCAGCGCGAACGCCGCCCCCGACGGGGGCGGCGTTCTGCTTTGGGGGACCACGAGGGGACCATCGTCTGATCGGCCGCGTCCCGCCGCCCCGGGAGAGCCGAGCGCCCTCGGAGCGCCCCCGGCGGACGGCACCGTGGTCCGCCGGGAGGACCGGTACTACGCCGTCGCCGAGGGCGGAGAGTCCCCTGCCCCGGCCGGGATCACGGTTCCGCACCTGTTTCCGCGTTTCATGCGGCGTTCTCCGCTGCCTTTCGAGCCGGGCTGGCTACGTCGACGGCAGGGGGACGTTTCTCGCCGGGTTCGGGGGACGGTCGGTTGCTCGTCGCGCGGCCGGATGTCGATGGGTTCGGGGGACAGGTGGAGACGGTCGGCGTGGGCCTCCGTTGGGGCCGGGGTGGCGTCCGCGGGCGGGGCGGTGCGCTGCGTTTCCCGTCCGACTGTCCGGCCGGGGTCGCGGCGTACCGCCCGGATCACGGCGTGGCGGAGTGTTCCCGCTTCTGAGCGACACGCTCCTGGCGCCGTCGAAGGTGCCCCCCCTGCAGTGATCGGGGTTCGTTCTCACTGCTGCCCGACAGAATCACCGGGCGGCGCCGCCCGAAGACCGCGTGCGCGGCACCGCCCCGCGCCCTCGGAGGTGCGGCTGTGCGGGGCGGCCATTCCTGGGGCCCGTGTGGGTACAGACCACCTATGAGCCTGCTGCTGATGGTGCTGGCACTCCTGGGGGCGCTCGTCGTGCTCGGGGGCGGGGGACTGGTGCTGGACCGGCTGCTGCGCGAGGTCGAGGGGCGCCGCGGGCCGCCGCGGGACGACGGCGGACCGGGTGGGCCCGGTGACCGTGTCGGCCCGGGGGAGGGCGGCTACACGGTGCTGGAGGGGGCCGACCGGGAGGGCGGGCGCGCGTCGCCCGACGTCCCGGCGCCCACCCTGGCCCGCGTGCGCGAGCTGCTCGCGCTGGGGCGTGGTGTGGAGGCCGTGCGGGTGATGCGGGACGAGACCGGCATGGACCAGCACACCGCCCGGGACGCGGTGGAGGACGTCCGCCGGGGACGCCTCGGCTGAGCCGGGCCGCCCGGTCGACGGGGGACCTCCGTCCGGGTCAGCCCTTGCGGCGGCGGCCCTTGTAGCCCAGGACGCCCATCCGCACCCGGCGGTTGGGCGCCAGCGGCGCGGCGAACAGCAGCAGGAGCATCAGCACCAGCATCAGTACGGCCGGGGACATCGACGAGGAGAGGTCCCGGTCGACGGCGGCGCTGTCGGTCGCCGGGTCGTCGGTCCCTCCGTCGCCCTCGCCGGGGCTCACCGAGGGCAGGTCGGCCAGGCCGCGGTCCTCATCGGGGTCCAGGGACGGCAGGCTCGGCGCGCCGGTGGGCAGCGACGGCCGGTCCCTCGGCGCGTCCGGGGCGTCCGGCACGTCCGGGGCGGTGGGCCGGGTGGGGGAGGAGCCGCCGGAGCCGGAGCCGGACGAGCCGTTGCCGCCGTCTCCGCCGCTGCCGCCGGTGTCCTTGTCGTCCTTCCTCTCCTCGTCCCCGGTGGCCCCGCCCTTCTTCCCGCCCTTCTCGTTCGACTCCTCGTCGCCCCCGGTGCCGCCCGGGTTCCCGTCCTGCTCCTGGTCCTCGTCCCGCCCCTTCTGGCCGTCCGTCGAGGTCGCCTCCGGGCCCTTCGTGCCGTCGCCGCCGGTTTCGGTCGGGGAGGGGGACGGGGGCCTGGTGGGCGTGGGCGACGGGGACACCGGCGGGTCCGTCGGTGTCGGAGTGGGCGTCGGCGTCGGAGTGGGGGTGGGCGTCGGTGTCGGGGTGGGGGTGGGAGTAGGCGTCGGATCGGGGGAGGGATCGGTGTCCGCCATCCGCACCTGCGCGGGCTCGGACTTCGCGGTCGCACGGTCCTGTTCCGGGACCTTGGCGCAGGGCTGCTCCTCGGCCACGGCCGCGTACAGCACCGTGGCGGTGACCTCCGTGTCCTCCTCGGGAGCGCCCGTCACCACCGTCCGCATCGGCGCCGTCTCCGAGTCCGCCTCGCCCACGGTGAAGCCGCCGTCGGCCGAGGGCGTGTACAGGCACACCTTCGAGGCTCCGGGCACGGTGGGCGTCACCGTCAGCGTCAGCTCGACGGACCCGCCCGCCTCCACGACGGTCTCACCTGGCGTGAGCTCCACGGCCAGCGGCGCCGACGCCGCCGCGGGCGGCGCGATCGCGACCAGGGTGGACCCGATGAACGCGGTGGTCAGCGGGATGCCGGCGGCGGCGCGCATGGGGTCGCCTCCTCGGGGAGCTGCGGCTGCGGCGGTCTGCGCAAGCATCCTAGGCCCTCGCGGCGGCCGGCACGAGGCCCAGTGCGCCGGTGCGGACCCGCGGACCTGCGCGGGGCCGCACCGGGGCGGCCGGGAGGGGCCGGTCTCAGCGGTCGGCCGTGGCGGGCCCCGGCACGGCCGCCCCGGCGTCCGCGGCATCGCCGGCGCCGGACGCCTTGGCGGTGTCCGGGACGAACCGGTAGCCCACGTTGCGCACGGTGCCGATGAGCGATTCGTGCTCGGCGCCGAGCTTGGCGCGCAGCCGCCGCACGTGCACGTCGATGGTGCGGGTGCCGCCGAAGTAGTCGTAGCCCCAGACCTCCTGCAGCAGCTGGGCCCGGGTGAACACCCGGCCCGGGTGCTGGGCCAGGAACTTCAGCAGCTCGAACTCCTTGAAGGTCAGGTCCAGGATGCGCCCGCGCAGCCGGGCGATGTAGGTGGCCTCGTCGATGACCAGGTCGCCGCGGCGGATCTCGTCCGGGTCGTCGGTCCCGGCGTCGGCCTGGCCCACGGCGAGCCGGAGCCGCGCCTCCACCTCCGCCGGGCCGGCCGAGGTGAGCAGGAAGTCGTTCACCTGCCAGTCCGGGGTGAGCGCGGCGGCGCCGCCCTCGGTGAGCACCGCGATCAGCGGGCAGTCCAGTCCCGTGGTGTCCAGCAGGCGGCAGAAATTGCGGGCGGCGGCCAGGTCGCTGCGGGCGTCGACGAGTACGGCGTCCACGGCGCCCCCCGCGCGCTCGGCGCCGGCGGCCAGGAGCGCCCCGGGCTCGGCCGGGGCCACGCGCACCGAGTGGAGGAGGAGACCGAGGGCGGGCAGCACGTGGTCGGACGGTTCGTTGGAGTTCGTCAGTAGCAGCAGGTGGCTCATGCGTCTCTTCCCGTCACCCCGCCGTGAAGCGGTAGATCGAAGGCGCCGTTGCCCCCGGTGGAGAATTCGATTCGTTCATGCCTCCGAGAAGCTCAAGGATAATCAATCCATGGTGAGCGGAACCATCAGGTACTGGGCCGCGGCGAAAGAGGCCGCGGGGACGGCCGAGGAGACGTACGAGGCCACGACGCTGGCCGAGGCGCTGGAGGCGGTGCGCGCCAGGCGATCCGGCGACGACCGGCTCGCGCGGGTGCTGGAGCGCTCGTCCTTCCTCGTCGACGAGCGGCCGGTGGGCACGCGCCCGCACGCCGAGGTCTTCCTCACACAGGGGGGTGTGGTGGAGGTCCTTCCGCCGTTCGCGGGCGGGTGATCTGATTCGGGTGTGCCCCTGTCGGGGTATGAGGCCGACCGGAATACGGGAGCCGGAGGGGAGGGCGCGGTGGCGGCGTCCGACACCGCGGGGCCGGAAGGGGCCCCGCGCATCAGCATGCTCGGCAGGCCCGGGTGCCACCTGTGCGAGGACGCGCTGGAGGTGATCCGGCGCGTCGCCGGGGAGCTGGGGGTGGGCTACGAGGTCCGGAACCTCGACGAGAGCCCGCCCGCCGAGCGCGACGAGTACTGGGAGCGGATCCCGGTCACCTTCGTCGACGGGGCCCCGCACGACTTCTGGCGGGTGAGCGAGAAGCGCCTCCGGGCCGCGCTCACCGGCTCCTAGCAGGGGCCCGGCCGGAACGGGCCCCTACTTTGTGCGTACTTTCACAAGGGCGTAATCTGAAGGTCGAGAATCCGCCGCCGCGGGGGTCTGCACGGCGCGTCGCACGCGGCGCCTGAGGGACCATCCGGGACATGACGGCACGGACCCACGACCCGACGACCGCCCTTCAGGAGCGCACGCCCGTGACCCCCCGTTCACCCCGCCCCAGGGACAGGGGCATCCCCGAGGCGACGGTCGCCCGGCTCCCGGTCTATCTGCGCGCCCTGCAGGGGATGGCCGAGCGGGGGACCCTCACCGTCTCCTCGGAGGACCTGGCCTCCATCGCGGGGGTGAACTCGGCCAAGCTCCGCAAGGACCTGTCGCACCTGGGGTCCTACGGGACCCGCGGCGTCGGCTACGACGTCGACTACCTCGTGTACCAGATCTCCCGTGAGCTTGGTCTCACCCAGGACTGGACCGTGGCCATAGCCGGGGTCGGCAACCTGGGCCGCGCGCTGGCCAACTACGGGGGCTTCGGCACCCGGGGCTTCCGCATCGCCGCGCTGTTCGACGCCGACCGGCGCGTCGTCGGCGACGAGGTCGCGGGCCTGGTGGTGCGGCATATTGACACACTGGAGGACGTTGTCGGTTCCGAAGGCGTCTCCATCGGCGTGATCGCCACGCCCGCCGTCTCGGCGCAGGGCGTGTGCGACCGCTTCGTGGAGGCGGGGGTCACCAGCGTGCTGAACTTCGCGCCGGTCGTCCTCAATGTGCCCCCGGCCGTCGATGTGCGTAAGGTCGATCTGTCCATCGAACTGCAGATCCTGGCCTTCCACGAGCAGCGGAAGGCCGACGGGCAGGCGCCCCCCGAGGCGGGGTGGATCGACGCGACGGAGAAGACGTGACAGCGACCGCCACCGCGATCGCCGCATTGGAGTGCAGATGAGTGTCCTCGCCGTTGGGCTGAGCCACCGGAGCTCGCCCGTGGCGCTGCTGGAGCGTGCCGCGCTGAGCGGTGAAGAGCGCCTCAAACTCATGTCGGAGATGGCGGCCTCCCCCGCGGTGAGCGAGGTGCTGATGGTCTCCACCTGCAACCGCACCGAGGTCTACGCCGAGGTGGACCGCTTCCACCCGGCCCTGAACACCATCACCTCCCTGCTGTCCGAGCGCACCGGCGTGTCCATGGGCGAGCTCACCGAGCACGCCTACGTGCACTACGAGGAGCGCGCGGTCCAGCACCTGTTCTCCGTCGCCTGCGGCCTGGACTCGATGGTCGTCGGCGAGGGGCAGATCCTCGGCCAGGTGCGCAACGCCCTCAAGGACGCCCAGCACGGCGGCACCCTCGGCCGCGTCCTCAACGACCTGGGCCAGCGCGCCCTGCGGGTGGGCAAGCGCGCGCACACCGAGACCCACCTGGACCACGCCGGCGCCGACATGGTGACCCTGGGGCTGGAGGTCGCCCTGGAGCGGCTGCGCCCCGGAGCCGCGGGCGCGGTGGCGGCCGCCCCCGCCTCCTGCCCGGCCGGGGGCGCGCAGGCCGACGAGGCCGACGCCGCCCTCCCCGAGCCGCAGGCGCTGACCGGCGTGCGCGTGCTGGTGCTGGGCGCCGGGTCGATGAGCGCCCTGGCCGCCAACACCGTCGCCCGCCAGGGCGCCACCTCCGTGGCGGTGGCCAACCGCACCGCCGAGCGCGCCGAGCGCCTCGCCGAGTGCCTCACCGAGGCCTACGAGCCGATGGCCGGCCGCGCCGTCCCCTTCGCCCAGGCCGCCTCCGCCGTCGCCGACGCCGACCTGGTGGTCTCCTGCACCGGCGCCCAGGGCCTGGTGCTCACCGCCGAGGACGTGCGCGCCGCCCTGGAGGCCGCCCCGCGCCGCACCCGCCCCCTCGTCCTCCTCGACCTGGCGCTGCCCCGGGACGTCGACGAGGCCGTCCGCGACCTGCCCGGCGCCGAACTGGTGGACATCGAGGACCTGCGCCGCGCCGCGGCCCGGGGTGCGCCCGGCGCCGAGGGCGGCTCCGGGGCCGTCCCGGTGGTCCGCCGGATCGTCGAGGAGGAGGTCGCCGAGTACGAGGCGGTGCGCCGCGCCGACCTGGTGGCCCCCACCGTGGTCGCGCTGCGGACCAAGGCCAACGAGGTCCTCGAGGGCGAGCTGGCGCGCCTGGAGGGCCGCCTGCCCGACCTGGGCGACCGGGAGCGCGAGGAGATCACCCGCGCCATGCGCCGGGTCGTCGACAAGCTGATGCACCAGCCGACGGTGCGGGTCAAGGAGCTGGCCGCCCGTCCCGGCGGGGACGCCTACGGGGACGCGCTGCGCGAGCTGTTCGGGCTCGACCCCGGCGCCCCCGACGCCGTCCGCCGCCCCGAGCCCGTCGCAGGGGAGGACGCGTGAGCACCGAGGACGCCCGGCGGCCGGGGGCCGCCCGGCTCGGCACCCGCCGCAGCACCATGGCCACCACCCAGTCCCGGCTGGTCGCCGACGCGGTCACCGAGCGCACCGGGGTGCCGGTGGACCTGGAGCTGATCACCAGCTTCGGCGACACCACCCGGGCCCAGCTGACCCAGCTCGGCGGCACCGGCGTGTTCGTCAGCGCCCTGCGCGACGCCCTGCTGGACGGCGGCGTCGACTTCGCCGTGCACTCGCTGAAGGACCTGCCCACCGCCCCCGCCGAGGGGCTGGTGCTGGCCGCGGTCACCGAGCGGGACGACCCGCGCGACGCGCTGTGCGCCCGCGACGGCCTCACCCTGGACACGCTCCCGGCCGGGGCCCGCGTGGGCACCGGGTCGCCGCGCCGTGTCGCCCAGCTCGCCGCGCACCGCCCCGACCTGTCCTACGTGCCCATCCGCGGCAACGCCGAGACCCGCCTGGGCAAGGTGTCCTCCGGCGAGGTCGACGCGGTGGTGCTGGCCTACGCCGGGCTGGTGCGGGTCGGCCGCCTGGACGCGGCCACCGACGTCCTGGCCCCCGACCGGGTCCTGCCCGCCCCCGGGCAGGGCGCGCTGGCCGTGGAGTGCCGCGCCGACCGCGCCGGAGACGACCTGGCCTACCTGTCCGCGGTCGACCACACCGCCACCCGCCTGGCCGTCACCGCCGAGCGGACCGTGCTGGCCGAGCTGGAGGCGGGCTGCCATGCCCCGGTGGGCGCCTTCGCCCGGTTCGAGCAGGGGCGGCTGCGCCTGGAGGCGGCCGTGGCCTCCACGGACGGCACACAGCAGGTGCGCGCCGCGCGCACCGCCGAACTGGACGTGGACCCGGCCGACCTGAAGGCCGCCGCGGACCTGGGGCGGGAGCTGGCCCGCTCGATGATCGCCGACGGGGCCGACCGGATCGTGGCCGACCCGGGGGAGATCGGGGGCGCCGCCGGACCGGGCGCCGGAGCATGAGACCACGAGGAGCGTGCGCACGATGAATCCGCCTGAGCCGCAGACCGACGCGAGCGCCCCGGCCCCCGGGCCGGTGGCCGCCGTGGGCGCGGGGCCCGGCGACGCCGGGCTGCTCACGCTGCGCGGCGCCCAGGTGCTCGCCGAGGCCGACGTGGTGTTCGGGCTGCGCGAGCCGGGGCCGGAGATGGCCAAGCACCGCGAGGCGCTGCTGTCCCACTGCAAGGAGGGCGCCGAGTTCGTCCCCGCCGAGGAGTGCGCGGGCGGCGCCGACGCCGAGGCCGTCCGCCGCGCCCTGGGCGGCGCGCGGGTGGTGCGGCTGTACAGCGGCGACCCCGTCTTCGGCTGCCGCGCCGAGGAGCTGGCGCAGGCCTGCTCCGCCGCCGGGGTCGAGTTCGAGCTGGTCCCCGGGCTGTCCTCGGTCACCGCGGTCCCGGCCTTCGCCGGGGTGCCGATGATGCCCAAGGGCGTCGGCGAGGTGCGGGTGGTCAACGGCAAGGACGAGTCCGTGGACTGGGAGCGGCTCGCCGCCGAGCTGTCCGGGCGCGACGACGCCTCGCTGGCGGTGATGTTCCCCGACGCCCCCGACGGGGACCGGCCCGCCGGGCCCGGGTTCGACCGGCTGTGCAAGGCCCTGGTCGCCGGGGGGCACCCCGGCACCACCCCGGTGGCGGTCACCCGGATGGGCGGCACCACCGAGCAGACCACCGTGGTGTCCACGCTGTCCCGCCTGGTCGCCGACCTGAAGGCGTTCGACGCCAAGGGCCACCACGCCACCGCCCCGGCGCTGTTCATGATGGGCCCCGGGGTGGCCCGCCAGTCCGAGCTGTCCTGGTACGAGTCCCGCCCCCTGTTCGGCTGGCGGGTGCTGGTGCCGCGCACCAAGGAGCAGGCGGCCGGCCTGTCCGGGCAGCTGCGCGACTACGGCGCGGTGCCTGAGGAGGTGCCCACCATCTCGGTGGAGCCCCCGCGCACGCCTCAGCAGATGGAGCGGGCCGTGCGCGGCCTGGTCACCGGCCGCTACCAGTGGGTCGCCTTCACCTCGGTGAACGCGGTCCGGGCGGTGCGCGAGAAGTTCGAGGAGTACGGCCTGGACGCGCGCGCGTTCGCCGGGGTCAAGGTGGCCGCGGTGGGCGAGCAGACCGCCGCGCGGCTGCGCGAGTTCGGCATCGAGCCGGACCTGGCGCCGCCGCCGGACCGCCAGTCCGGCGCCGGGCTGGTCGAGGTGTGGCCGCCCTACGACGCCGAGCTGGACCCGATCGAGCGGGTGCTGTTGCCGCGCGCCGACATCGCCACCGAGACCCTCTCGGCCGGCCTGGCCGACCTGGGCTGGGAGGTCGACGACGTCACCGCCTACCGCACGGTGCGCGCCGCCCCGCCGCCCGCGCCGGTGCGCGAGGCCATCAAGGGCGGCGCCTTCGATGCGGTGCTGTTCACCTCCTCCTCCACGGTGCGCAACCTGGTGGGGATCGCCGGGAAGCCGCACAACACCACGGTGATCGCGGTGATCGGCCCGGAGACCGCCAAGACCGCCGAGGAGTACGGCCTGCGGGTGGACGTCGTGGCGCCGAAGACGGCGGTTTCGGCCCTGGCGGAGGCGCTTTCGGAGTACGGTGCCAGGCAGCGGGCCGAGGCGCTGGCGGCCGGGAAGCCGGCGCTCAAGCCGAGCCAGAAGCGGCGCGGCCGCCGCCGTAAGACGCTGTGACGAGGGGGACCCGCCGATGAACGCCCGCTTCCCCGCCGCGCGCCCGCGGCGCCTGCGCCGCACCCCGGCGCTGCGCCGCCTGGTCGCCGAGACCCGGCCGCGGCCCGAGGAGCTCATCCTGCCGATGTTCGTCAAGGAGGGCCTCGGCGAGCCCAACCCGGTGGAGTCGATGCCCGGGGTGGTCCAGCACACGCGGGACAGCGTGCGCAAGGCCGCCCAGGAGGCCGCCGAGGCCGGGGTCGGCGCGCTGATGCTGTTCGGCATCCCGCAGTACAAGGACGAGCGCGGCTCGGCCGCCGACGACCCGGGCGGCGTGCTCCAGCGGACCCTGCGCGACCTGGAGTCCGACGTGGGCGACGCGATCGTGGTCATGTCCGACCTGTGCCTGGACGAGTTCACCTCGCACGGGCACTGCGGGCTGCTCACCCCCACCGGCGAGGTGGACAACGACGCCACGCTGGAGCGCTACGCCTCGGTCGCGGTGGCCCAGGCCTCGGCCGGGGCGCAGGTGGTCGCGCCCAGCGGGATGATGGACGGCCAGGTGGCGGCGATCCGCGCGGCCCTGGACGGCGCCGGGTACACCCAGGTGCCGATCCTGTCCTACGCCGCCAAGTACGCCTCCGCCTTCTACGGCCCCTTCCGCGAGGCGGCCGAGGGGGCGCCGAGCTTCGGCGACCGCACCGGCTACCAGCAGGACCCGGCCAACGCCTCCGAGGCGCTGCGCGAGGTGGCGCTGGACGTGGCCGAGGGCGCCGACATGGTGATGGTCAAACCGGGCCTGGCCTACCTGGACATCCTGGCCGAGGTGGCCCGGAGCTGTCCGGTGCCGGTATCGGCCTACCAGGTGTCCGGCGAGTACGCCATGGTGGAGGCCGCCGCGCAGAAGGGGTGGCTGGACCGCGAGCGCGTGGTGCTGGAGACGATCACCAGCCTCCGCAGGGCGGGGGCGGCGCAGATCCTCACCTACTGGGCGGTGGAGGCGGCGCGCCTGCTGAGGTGACCCGGGGACCGGGACAAGGACCGGGGCGGGCCACCTCGGGAACACCGGCCCCGCTCCGGACGCAGACGAGGAGCGGGGAGGCCAGGGATGGCGGACGTACTCAACCGGCGGCGGCGCAGGCACGGCCGCGGCGGGCCGGGCGGCGGCATGCGGGAGGCGGCGCTGGCGTACGCGGCCCTGGGGTGGCCGGTGGTCCGCGGCGCGGCCCCCTCCACCCTGGGCGGGCGGGCCTGCGGGTGCGACCGCATCGGCTGCCCCGACCCGGCCGCGCACCCCCTCTCGGCCGCCTGGGCGGTGGAGGCCACCACCGACCCCGACACCGTCGACCGCTGGTGGGGCGCCCAGCCCGAGGCCAACGTCATCCTGCCCACCGGCCGGGTCTTCGACGTGTTCGACGTGCCCGCCGGGGCCGGGGTGATGGCGATGGCCCGGATGGACCGCGGCGGGCTGAACCCGGGCCCGGTCGCCGCGGTGGACGCCCGCCGGTACCTGTTCTTCGTGGCCACCCGCTCGCCCGCGGACGAGGACGAGTGGTGGTCGTGCCACCTCGACTGCGTCCCCGAGACCCTGGAGGACACCCCGGGCCTGCGCTGGCACTGCCGCAACAGCTATGTGACGGCCGCACCGTCGCTGATGCCCGGGGGCGACCGGGTGGCCTGGATCCGCTCCCCGCAGGACGGCCACCCGCTGCCGGACCCGATCGCCGTCCTGGACGTCCTCGCGGACGCCTGCGAGGAGTTCTCCTAGCGCGGCGCGCCGCTCAGGGCCCTGTTCAGGCCTCGACGCGCTCCTCGGCGACGACGATGCCGTCCGCGTCGCTGTAGAGCCAGGCCTCCGGGCTGAACACCGTGTTGCCGAAGGCCACCGGCACGTCCAGCCGCCCCGCCCCGGTCTTGGCCGACTTGCGCGGGTTGGAGCCCAGCGCCTTGACCCCCAGGTCCAGGCCGGCCAGCTCGGCGGTGTCGCGCACCGCGCCGAAGACCACCACGCCCGCCCAGCCGTTCTCCGCGGCGGCGCGCGCGATCATGTCCCCCATCAGGGCCGTGCGCAGCGATCCCCCGCCGTCCACGACCAGCACCCACCCCTCCCCGGGCTGGTTGAGCTGCTCCTTGACCAGGGCGTTGTCCTCGTGGCACTTGATGGTGGCGATCGGCCCGTGGAAGGCCGCGCGCCCGCCGTAGGAGCGGAACTGGGTCTCGCAGCTCTGCAGGGCGTCCCCGTGCGCGTCGATCAGGTCGGCGGTGGCGTACACCTCGGTCATCGTCCCCTCGCTTCCTTACGTCATGGCGTCGGGAGAAAGGTATCCGTGCCGGGCGGGGGAGCCCACGCCGGGGCGCGGGCCGGGGCACGGCCCCGGCACGCCGGTGCCACACTTGGGCTGTGGCTACACATGAGACATCCGCTGAGCTGTTCCGACGCGCCGCCGCCGTGGTGCCCGGCGCGGTGAACTCGCCCGTGCGCGCCTTCGGCGCCGTGGGCGGCACCCCGCCCTTCATGGCCTCCGGGCGGGGCCCGTACCTGACCGACGTGGACGGCAACTCCTACGTCGACCTCATCTGCTCCTGGGGGCCGCTGCTCCTCGGGCACACCCACCCGGCCGTGGTCGAGGCGCTGCACGGGGCCGCCGCCAAGGGCACCTCCTTCGGCGCGCCCAGCGAGGGCGAGGTGGAGCTGGCCGAGGAGATCGCCGCCCGCGCGCCCGTGGACCGGGTCCGGCTGGTCAACTCCGGGACCGAGGCCACCATGTCGGCGATCCGCCTGGCCCGCGGCGCCACCGGCCGCGGCAAGGTGGTCAAGTTCGCCGGGAACTACCACGGGCACGTCGACGCCCTGCTGGCCTCCGCCGGGTCCGGGGTGGCGACCTTCGGGCTGCCCGACTCGCCCGGGGTGACCGGCGCGAGCGCCGCCGACACCATCGTGCTGCCCTACAACGACCCCGAGGCGGTGGAGCGGGTCTTCGCCGAGTCGGGCGAGGAGATCGCCTGCGTCATCGCCGAGGCCTGCCCGGCCAACATGGGCGTGGTGCCGCCCAAGGACGGGTTCAACGCCCGGCTGCGCGAGATCACCGAGCGGCACGGAGCGCTGCTGGTACTCGACGAGGTGCTCACCGGCTTCCGGGTCTCGGCCTCGGGCTGGTACGGCCTGGAGGGCGTGCGCCCCGACCTGATGACCTTCGGCAAGGTCATGGGCGGCGGCCTGCCCGCGGCGGCCTTCGGCGGCCGCGCGGACGTCATGGAGCAGCTCGCCCCCTCCGGCCCCGTCTACCAGGCGGGCACCCTGTCGGGGAACCCGCTGGCCACCGCCGCGGGGCTGGCCACCCTGCGCAACGCCACCGACGAGGTCTACGCCCGCATCGACCGGGTGAGCGCGCAGGTCGCCGACGCGGCCGAGCAGGAGCTGGCCGAGGCCGGGGTGCCGCACCGGGTGCAGCGCGGCGGCAGCCTGTTCACGGTCTTCTTCACCGACCGGGAGGTCACCGACTTCGACGGTGCGCGGACGCAGGACACCGCGGCCTTCGCCCGGTTCTTCCACGCCATGCTGGAGCAGGGCGTGTACCTGCCCCCGGCGGCGTTCGAGGCGTGGTTCTTCTCGGCCGCCCACGACGACGAGGCCGTGGAGCGCGTGCTGGCCGCCCTGCCCGAGGCGGCGCGGGCCGCGGCCCGCGCCTAGGCGCGGCGGAACCGACCGGGCGGGGGGCGTCTACGCTGTTCGCAGCGGCGCCCCCGCCCGCCCCGCCGCCGGAGCCGAACCCGAACGGAAAGACACACCCGATGACCGCGACGACCGTCGTCCACCTGCTCAGGCACGGTGAGGTGGACAACCCCGACCGGATCCTCTACGGCCGCCTGCCCGACTTCCACCTCAGCGACGCCGGTGCGCGCATGGCCGAACTCGCCGCCGGGTGGTTCGACGGCCGCGACATCGCGGCGCTGTACTCCTCCCCGCTGGAGCGGGCCCAGGAGACCGCCGCACCGCTGGCCGAGCGGACCGGCCTGGAGGTGCGCCTGGACGCGCGGCTGATCGAGTCCGCCAACAAGCTGGAGGGGCGGCGGGTCACCGGGCGGTCGCTGCGGACCGACCCGACGCTGCTGCGGCACCTGTACAACCCGCTGACGCCCTCCTGGGGCGAGCCCTACCAGGAGATCGCCGCGCGCATGGTCGCGGTGGTCAAGGCGGTGCGCAAGGAGGCCTGGGGGCGCGAGGCGGTGTGCGTGAGCCACCAGCTGCCGATCTGGACCGCCCGGCGCGCGGCCGAGCGGCGGCGGCTGTGGCACCGCCCCGACCGCCGCCAGTGCAACCTGGCCAGTGTGACCTCGCTGACCTTCGAGGACCAGCGGCTGGTGAGCGTGGGCTACACCGAGCCGGCGGCCGAGCTCTACGGCGCGGGGCCGCAGGTGCCGGGCGCCTGACCTGGTGCGTGTGCGTGCGGCGGAACCGGACCGGGTAGGCTGGCTCACCGGGTGCGGCACCGCCGCCGTGGCGCGGCGTGCGCCGCCGCACTCTCCCGATGGGCCCGCGCGCCGTTCTTCGGCGTGGTCCCGGTCCCGTCGTGTCCCGATGTCTTCTGCGAGAAGGTGATCGCATGGGTTCCGTCATCAAGAAGCGCCGCAAGCGGATGGCGAAGAAGAAGCACCGCAAGCTGCTCAAGCGCACGCGTGTCGCGCGCCGCAACAAGAAGTAGGCACGCCGCGTCCCTCGCCTCGGCCGCGGCCGGGGCGCAAGTGGAGGACACCTGTGATCCCGATGTGTGGAGGCGTGCCTCGATGAGCCGCGTCGTGATCGTTACCGGGGCCTCCCGGTATGTGGGAGCCCGGGCCGCCGAGGCCCTGAGCGCCGACCCCGGCGTCGGCCGGGTGGTCGCCATGGACTCGGCGCCGCCGGGGCGCGGCCTCGGCGCGGCCGAGTTCGTGCCCGTGCGCCTGCACGACCAGAGCGTCGGCGACGTGGTCCGCGAGACCGGCGCCGACACGGTGGTGCACCTGGGCTTCGCCGAGGACCCCGCCGCCGGGCGCCGCAGGGCCCCCGGCCGCGACGTGCTGGGAACGCTCCAGCTCCTGGACGCCTGCCAGCGGTCGGAGGCCGTGCGGCGGCTGGTGGTCCGCTCCAGCGCCGCCGTCGGCACCGGCCCCGGTGCCGGGGGCGCTGGGAGGGTGGGCCCCTCGGAGGCCGCCCGCATCGAGCGGCACACCGCCGCGCTGTCCCGCCGCCGCCCCGACCTGTCGGTGGCGGTGCTGCGGTTCGCCGGCATCATCGGCCCCTCGGTGGAGTCCCCGCTGACCCGCTACCTCGGGCTGCGGGTGGTGCCCACCGTGCGCGGCTACGACCCCCGCATGCAGTTCATCCACCAGGACGACGGGGTGGAGGCGGTGCGCCGGATGGCGCTCGCCGACGACGGCGGCGGGAGCGCCCCCGACGGGGTGTTCGACGTCGCCGCCCCCGGGTCGCTGCCGCTCTCGCACTGCGTGCGCCGCGTGGGGCGGCACCGCTTCGCGCTCCCCGAGCGCGGCCTGAAGGTGCTGCGGGGGCTGGCCCGCCGCGGCGAGGTGGACTACTCGCCCGAGCGGCTCCGGCAGCTGTGCTGCGACCGCGTCCTGGACCCCACCGAACTGGAGCGGGCCATCGGCTGGAGCCCCTCCTACACCTCCCAGGAGGCCTTCGAGAGCTTCCTGGACGCCGCCTAGGCGCCTCCGGGGCGCTCCTAGGAGCGCCGGGTGCGCCGCAGCGCCCCCACCGCGAGCCCTCCGGCCAGGGCGCCCGCCGCGGCGGCGGGGACGCCCACGCGCAGCGCCGCGCGGTGGCGGCGGAACTCGTGCACCGGCCACCCGCGCGCCAGCGCCCGGCGGCGCAGGGCGTCGTCGGGGTTGACCGCGTTGGGGCGGCCCACCGCCGTCAGCAGCGGCAGGTCGTTGCAGGAGTCGCTGTAGGCCGAGCACTCGGCCAGGTCCAGGTCCTCGCGCTCGGCGAGGGCGCGCACCGCATCGGCCTTGGCCGGGCCGTGCATCAGGTCCCCGATCAGCCGTCCGGTGTAGACCCCGTCCACCGTCTCGGCGACGGTGCCCAGGGCGCCGTCCAGGCCCAGGCGCCGGGCGAGGATCGCGGCCAGCTCCACCGGGGTGGCGGTGACCAGCCACACCCGCTCGCCCGCCTCCAGGTGGCGGCGGACCAGCCGCACCGCCCCCTCCCATACCCGTGAGGCCATCGACTCGTCGTAGATCTCCTCGCACAGCTCCACGAGGTCGTCCACGCGGTGCCCGGCGACGAACGCGAGCGCGGCCTCGCGCGCGGCGTTGATGTGCTCGGGCCGCTCGCTGCCGCCGACGCGGAAGACCGTCTGCCCCCACGCGAACCGCAGCAGGTCGCGGGTGGTGAACAGGTCGCGGGCGGCCAGGCCGCGCGCGAAGTGGTAGATGGACGCGCCGCGCATGACGGTGTTGTCCACGTCGAAGAAGGCCGCGCGGCGCCGCCCCTGGTCTCGGCCGCTCATGGCGTCGAGCCTATGGCCCGGTGACCGGGCCCCGGGGCGCCCCGGCCCCGGCCGCGCCCGCCGTGAGGTAACTCACAGTCGGCGCGGGTGCGGGGGACCCCGCCCCCGCGCGGACCGGGCCTTCGGCCGCCGCTCCGACCAGGCCGGGAACGGTCCGATTCCCGTTCGGTCCCGATCGTGCAGCATCATTGGCGGGATGGTCGAGGTAGGACTGGCATTCGTCTGCGCACTGGTGGCCTGGAGCGTCACCGCGGCGCTGATCGCGCGCGGGCAGCGCGACGGGGGGACCCACGCGAAGGTGCTCGCGGGGTCCGCGGTCGCGCTGGCGGTCGCGCTCAGCGCCGCGTTCCCCGGTGCGCTGCTCGGTTTCTCCGGGCTCACCTTCCGCCTCTGGCAGATCGGCGCGGGGCTGTTCGGCCCGCTGCTGGCCGCCTGGGGCGCGCTGGAGTACGCGGTGGCCTCGCCGCGGGTCCGCTTCGGCGCCCGCCTGGCGGTCACCACGCTGGCCGTGGTGCCCGCGGTGGTGCTGGCCCTGGACCCGGTGCGGTCCGACTTCGGCAGCGGGTACCCCCCGCAGGGGGAGCACTACGACGTCATCCCCGGCGTCGCCCTGGCGGCGGTGCACGGGTTCGCGGTGCTGGCGCTGGCCGGGGCCGCGGTGGCGGCGCTGCGCGGGCGCGCGCCCGGCCACCGGGCGTCGGTGGTGGGGCTGCTCGCGCTCGCCGTGCTGCTGGAGGTCGCCGTGGCCCGCCTCGGGCTGGGCGTCTTCGGGCAGGTGCTGATGCTGGGTGCGCTGGCGGCGCTCTGGGCGGCGTTCATGCGGGCGCAGAACCCGCCTGAGGAGCCGCAGGGGCGCCGCAGNGCGGGGGCGGCCGCCGCCGCGGCGGCCGCGGACGGCGCGGAGACGACGCTCTGGACGACGAGGCAGACGACGGGGAGGACGAGGCCGTGTTCGGAAGGCGCCGCAAGGCCGAGCCGGAGGACGACTACGGCTATGACGACGATCACGACGGCTACGGCGACCCTTACGGCGCCGCGGACGAGGGCCGTGCCCCCGCGGGCGGCGCCCGCCCCTCCCGGATGCGCGGCGTGATCACCATCTACGCCCTGGCCGAGGGGCGCGCCGACGACTTCGACGACGTGGCCGACCTGGTCGTGGACGAGGTGGCCCGGCGCGAGCCGGACACCCTGCTCTTCGCCTGCCACACCGTGCCCAGCGCGCCGCTGCAGCGCATCGTCTACGCCATCTACCGGGACGACCTGGCGCTGGAGGAGCACGAGCAGCAGCCGCACGTGCGCGAGTTCGCCCGGCGGGTGGCGCACAGCGTCACCGCGACCAACGTCATCGAGCTCTCCCTGGCGGGCGCCTCGGCCTCGGACCACCTGGCCGCCATGCTGATGCCGAGGTGAGGCCGCGGGGGCGGGCGCCCGGGGCGTGAAGTACCCTTCCTTGCGGTATACGGTCCGCGGCGCCGGCGCGGGCCCGCCGCCCGCCGGACCCTCCGGCCCGCGGCGACGCCGAAACCTACGGAGCGTGCTGGAAGCCCCCGATGCGCAAATTCCTCGTCTTCCTCGTCTTCCTGTTGATCGTGCTCGCCGTGGCGGACCGCGGGCTGCACTACGCCGCCCAGAGCGAGATCGCCAAGCGGGTCGGTGCCCAGTACGAGACGTCCTCCGAACCGGAGGTGTCCATCGGCGGGTTCCCGTTCCTGACCCAGGCGGTCGGCGGGACCTACTCGGAGATCTCCATCGTCACCGGCGCGATGGTCGCCAACGATGTGCAGCTGGAGCGGGTGGACGTGACCGCGCGCGACGTGCACGCGCCGCTGTCGGCGCTGATGAGCGAGCCCAGCGCGGTGGCCGAGAGCGCCGACGCCCGGGTGATGCTGCCCTACAGCGAGCTGCAGCAGCGCCTCCCCGAGGGCATCGTCATCGAGACCGAGGACGGCGAGCCGCGCATGTCCGGCGACCTGTCGATGGGCGGGTTCAGCCGCCCGGTCTCGGCGGCGCTGGAGATCACCGCCGAGGGCGACACGGTGACGGTCACCCCGACCGACGTGCGGGTCGGCGACACCGGCACGGACCTGGGCGCGCAGGTCGCCCAGCGGCTCACCGTCTCCTTCCAGATCCCGCGGCTGCCGTTCGACCTGAGGATCACCGGCATCGAGGCGCTGCCCAACGGGGTCCAGGTCTCGGCCGAGGCCGAGGACGTGCAGCTGGTCGGCGGACAGGGGTAGCCGTGCGCGGCCCCGGTCCGGAGCGGGTGGACCTGGCCGCGCTGGGGCGGTCCCCCGGCGAGCGGGCCACCCTGCTCCAGTTCTCCTCGGCGTTCTGCCGACCCTGCGTGGCGACCCGCCGCGTCCTGGCCGAGGTGGCCGCGATGGTCCCCGGGGTGGCGGCGGTGGACGTGGACGCCGAGTCCCACCTGGAGCTGGTGCGCCGCCTGGAGGTCACCTCCACCCCCGCCGTGCTGGTGCTCGACGCACAGGGGCGGGTGCGCCGACGGGCCTCGGGCATGCCCCGCAAGGCCGACGTCATCGCCGCCCTGGGCGCGGTCCTGCTCGACGGCGAGGGGGCCTGAGCGGCCCGGAAGCGGGCACTGTGACACCGGCCACGCGTGACAAGCCGGTGGGCGGCCCGTACGATCGGTGCCGTGGAATCTTTGGCAGGCGCGTTTCTGACGAAGCGGCGGGCGGTGGACTACTGCCACGTCGCCGCCGCGCTCTGTCTGCCTTCCCTGTAGAGCGGTCCTCCGCGCCCCGGCCCGTCCGCCGGCCCGGGCGCCCGACGCCGCCGATGCCGCGCGTACGACCCGCCAGGCCCTCCGGCGCCGCCAACGCGACAGGGAGCATCACCCATGCGGCTCCACGGCAGGGACGGACGGCGACGGCCGCAGCCGTCCCCCGCAGAACCCGCGACCCCGACAGCCGACCGGCACCGGTCGGCCGCGGAGCCGTGCGCGCACCCCTCTCACCGCCGCTGCACGATTCCGATTTATGGAGGTTCCCCATGAGCCGCTCCGACGTCCTGGTGGACGCCGACTGGGTGGAGGCTCACCTGGACGACCCGAAGGTGGTCCTCGTCGAGGTCGACGAGGACACCTCGGCCTACGACAAGGGCCACATCCGCAACGCGATCAAGATCGACTGGAAGAAGGACCTCCAGGACCCGGTCCGCCGGGACTTCGTGGACCGGACCGGCTTCGAGAGGCTGCTGTCCGAGCGCGGCATCGCCAACGACGACACCGTGGTGCTCTACGGCGGCAACAACAACTGGTTCGCCGCCTACGCCTACTGGTACTTCCGCCTCTACGGCCACCAGAGCACCAAGCTGCTCGACGGCG
>NZ_ANBH01000286.1 GCF_000341185.1 Nocardiopsis chromatogenes YIM 90109 | reverse complement strand
AACAACAACTGGTTCGCCCCCTACGCCTACTGGTACTTCCGCCTCTACGGCCACCAGAGCACCAAGCTGCTCGACGGCGGCCGCAAGAAGTGGGAGCTGGAGTCCCGCGAGCTGGTGGAGGAGGTGCCCGAGCGCCCGGCGACCGACTACACCGCCGCGGAGCAGGACGCCTCCATCCGCGCGTTCCGCGACGAGGTCGTCGAGGCCATCGGCACCAAGGCGCTGGTGGACGTGCGCTCGCCCGACGAGTTCACCGGCAAGCTGCTGGCCCCCGCGCACCTGCCGCAGGAGACCTCGCAGCGCCCGGGGCACATCCCCACCGCCCGCAACATCCCCTGGGCCAAGACCGCCAACGAGGACGGCACCTTCAAGTCCGACGAGGAGCTGCGCGAGCTGTACACGGAGGCCGGGGTGGACCTGGGCTCCGACATCATCGCCTACTGCCGGATCGGCGAGCGCTCCTCGCACACCTGGTTCGCCCTGCACGAGCTGCTGGGCCTGGACAACGTGAAGAACTACGACGGCTCCTGGACCGAGTACGGCTCCCTGGTGGGCGTCCCGGTGGAGCTGGGGGAGGCCAAGTGAGCGCGGACGGATGCGGCGCCCCGGTCGGCGGGGTCGCCATCGCCGACGGCGAGGCGAAGGACCAGGCGGTCATCGAGGGCGTGGTGACGCGCGGCGGGGCCCCGCTCAGCGGCGCCTACGCGCGGCTGCTCAGCGGTGACGGCGACTTCGTGGGCGAGGTGGCCACCGGCGAGGAGGGGACCTTCCGCTTCTTCGCCGCCGACGGCGACTGGAAGGTGAAGGTCCTGGCCTCCCAGGGCTTCTCGGCCGAATACGCCGTCGAGGCGCAGGTCGGCAAGCGCGTGGAGCTGCGCGTGGAGGCCTGAGGCCGCCAGAGTCGAGAGGAGGCGGGGCACCGGACGGTGCCCCGCCTCCCGGCGTATCGGGGGCCGATGCACCCGCCCTCGGGCCGGATCATGGGATCGTATGCCGGGGCGCTAGGGTGGCCCCGATCCCATGACCAGCACCGCCTTCGTCGCCGTCCTGGCCGCGGCCCTCCTCCACGCGGCCTGGAACGCCATCGCCCACGCCGTCACCGACCGCCTCATCGGCTTCGCGCTCATCGGCGCCGCCGGAACCGTCGCCGGGGCGGCCACCGCCGCCTTCGCCGGGGTCCCCGACCCCGCCTCCTGGCCCGCCCTGGGCCTGTCGGCGCTGCTGCACGTGGGCTACATGGGCTTCCTCATGCTCTCCTACCGCCTGGGCGACTTCGGGCAGGTCTACCCCCTGGCCCGGGGCACCTCCCCGTGGCTGGTGGCCATCGGCGCCGCCGTGCTCGTCGGCGAGACCCTCACCCCCGTGCACC
>NZ_ANBH01000285.1 GCF_000341185.1 Nocardiopsis chromatogenes YIM 90109 | reverse complement strand
ACCCCCTGGCCCGGGGCACCTCCCCGTGGCTGGGGGCCATCGGCGCCGCCGTGCTCGTCGGCGAGACCCTCACCCCCGTGCACCTGGCCGGGGTGCTGGTGGTCTCGGCGGGGCTGACCGCGCTGGTGTTCGCGGCCGGGGTGCCCGGCCGCGCCCAGCTGCCCGCGCTCGGCGCCGCCCTGCTCACCGGCGTCATGATCGCCGGATACACGGTGGTGGACGGCATCGGGGTGCGGGCCTCCGGCGACCCGCTCGCCTACCTGGCGTGGCTGATGGTGCTGGAGGGCCCGTGGTTCCTCATCGCCGCCGCCGTGCTGCGCCGCGGCGCCCTGCCCGCCCAGCTGCGCCCGGTGTGGCGGACCGGCACGGTGGGCGGCGTGATGTCCATGGCCGCCTACGGCCTGGTGCTGTGGGCCCAGACGATGGGCGACCTCGCGGCGGTGGCGGCGCTGCGCGAGACGAGCATCATCTTCGGCGCGGTGATCGCCGCACTGGTCTTCCGGGAGGGGATGGGCCGGGTGAAGGTCGTCTCGGCGGCGGTCGTCGCCGTCGGCATCGCCCTGCTCAACCTGTGACGCCTCCCGGGAGGCGGCCCCGCTCCGGCGGCCGCTCCGGGCGGCATTTCCGGCGAGATCCGGCAAGGTCGTGACAACTCGTCCCCGTCCTGACAGCATTTCCTCACACGCGCTGTGATCCCCCAGGAGGTGCGGCGGTGGCGGTCCGATCCCCCCGGCAGCGGACGGTGCGCATCGGCTGGCGGCACGAGGTGCCGGTTCCCGACCCCGGCCCGCCTCCCCGCAGGCCCGCCCCCGCCGACCGCGCCGACCCCGGCCGCACGGCCGCCCGGCGCGGCCCCGAGGCCTCCGGCGACCGGCCGCTGAAGGCGGCGCTGTGCGGGCTGGGGGCCGTGGCCGCCCTGGCCCTGGCGCTGTGGCCGCTGCGGGTGCTGCCGGGGCTGATGGTCTTCGCCGCCCTGCTGGCCTGCCTGGCCGTCGCCGTCCCGATCGCGGTGGCGCTGATGCAGAGCCGCGCCGTGGCGGCCGAGCGGGCCGCGCGCGAGCGGGAGCGGCTGGCCGAGCGGCGCCGCGCCGAGGAGGAGGACCTGCGCCGCCGCCAGGAGGAGCACGCCGAGGAGTACCGCCGGTGGCGGGTCCGCCACCGCGCCTTCGAGGCGCAGCCGCGCTGGTACGCCTTCGAGCCGCCCGCGGGCGTGCGCACCGTCGTCGTGGTCGGCGGCACCGAGGCCGGGTGGTCGGCGCTGCTCACCGGGCTGGGCGCGGCCCGCCTGGCCGACGGCGCGGACCTGTCCGTGGTCGACCTGTCCGGCCGCGCCGTGGCCGGGGACCTGGTGGCGCTGGCCCGGCACTGCGGCGCGCGGTCGCGGGTGCGGGTGCTCCCCGCCGACCTGCCGCGGCTCACCCTGGGCACCGGCCTGGAGGCCGGGGACCGGGCGCGCACCCTGGCCGCCGTGGCCGCGGCCGCCGACCCCAAGTCCGACACCGGGCGCGACCGCGGCCTGCTGGAGCGGGTGCTCGGGGCGCTCGGCGCCGATGCCGGGACCGACGCAGTGCTGGCCGCGCTGCGCGCGGTGGCCGCCCCCGACGACGGGGTGCACGACGATCCGTCGCTGGGGCTGCTGGACGCCGAGCGGCGCGCGGCCGTCCGCGCGGCCTGCGGCACCGACCGGGCCACCGCCGACCGCGCCTGGGAGCTGGAGCGGCACCTGGCGCCCTTCGAGGGGGTCGGCTCGCGCGCCGAGGACGAGCCCCCGGCACAGGTGAGCGTGGTGGCCACCGACCGGGCCGCCGGGGAGGTGGCGGCCCGCGCCTACGGGGCCTACGCCGTGGCGGGGCTGTGCCGCCTGCTGGAGCGGGGGGAGGACGGCGCCCCGTGGACCGGGGCGGTGGCGGTGTGCGGCGCCGACGCGGTGCCCGCCGCCGAGCTGGACCGCCTGGAGGAGGCCGCCGCCCGCGCCGGAGCGGGGCTGGTGCTCGTCTTCCCGGAGGCCGGGGACGAGGCGATGGCGCGGGTGGACGGGCCCGGACGGATGCCGGTGGTCATGCGCCAGCCCGGCCCCCGCCCGGCCGCGCGCCTGGCGGAGTGGTTCGGCGAGGTGCCCGAGGTGCGGCTGCACCGGCTCTCCGAGGTGGTCGGGGAGGCGCTGAGCGGCAGTGTCGCCGACGGGTACGCCGACACGGAGGACCCGGCCCAGGCGGCCACCGTGCCCACGGCCGTGCGCGCCCCGGCCTCGGTGGCCCCGCTGGACCTGGTGCGCCACCTGCGCGCCGCATCGGTGTGGGGCAGGGCCACCGCCCAGGCGGCGCCGGTGGACGGCGACGGCGGCCCGCGGGCGCTCCGCGCCGACGTGCACGGCCTGCGTTCGCTCCCGCCGACGGCGATGCTGGTCCCGGGGGAGGGCGGAGCGGTGCTGGCCGACGCCAACCCGGGCATCATGACCCTGGCGACCGCCACCCTGGCCACGGTCGAGGACCGGCCCCACGGCGGAGCCGTGGTGATCGGGGACGGGGCGGGGCCGCCCCGGCCGGAGGACGATGAGCCGCCTGCGAACGTGGGGCCGCCCCCGGAGCGGCTGGACTGGCGCTAGGGCGTGTTGATTGGATCATGACCTACTGC
>NZ_ANBH01000284.1 GCF_000341185.1 Nocardiopsis chromatogenes YIM 90109 | reverse complement strand
GACCGCGAGCGACCCGCCGCCCGGCAGCAGGGCCAGGGAAGCGCCTGGCTCTGGCTGTCGCCGCCCAGCACGGTGACCACGCACACGCCTGGTGGCCGACAGCGCTGCCGGATGGGCCGATGGCCTGTCCTCGTCGACCTTGGACCGGTGCTCCGGTGGACTGGTGGAGGGTGGGGGCGGTGAGGGGGGACCGCGATTTCCGGTGGATCCGGTCAGGGGGTGGCGGCGGGCTCCGGGGTGGGCCTTCTCCATCGTTTCGGGAGGAGGCCGTCCAGGTCGAGCAGGGTACGCATCCGCCACACCGTGGCCGCCCAGCCGCCCCCGCCGACCATCAGGGCCAGCACCAGCGACGGGCCGGTCGCGCCCAGCGCGGCCGCGCACAGGGCGGGCACCGCGCCGAACCACACCAGTGCCGCGCCCGCGGCCGCCGCCCAGCGGGCGCTGAACGGGTGCACCCCGATCATCCGGTGCAGCTGGACCAGCGGCAGCAGGTTGCGCACCCCGATCGCCGCCGCCCACGCCAGGGCCGCCCCCACGGCGCCCAGCGGCGGGATGAGCACTGCGCACAGGACCAGGTTGGCCGCCAGCGACAGCAGGTTGTTCGCGAGGTTCCAGCCGGTCCGGCCCGCCATGGTGAGCAGCAGGTCGCCCATGCCCAGCGACGCCGAGGCCATCTGCGCCACCGCGACCACCACCAGAACCCCCGCACCGGCCGCCCCCGCGTACCCCGGCCCGAACAGCCCCATCACCAGCGGGGCGTACACCACCGCCGGGAGGAACAGCGGCCAGGTCAGGCAGATCAGCCACGCCGTCGCCGACCGGTACAGCCGCGCCGTGCCCGCCCGGTCGTCCACGGCGAGCATCTCGGCCAGCCGGGGCCCAGCCGCGAACTGCACCGCCTGCGTCGCGAACTGACCTGCCACCAGCAGCCGCGTCCCGGCGGTGAACACCGCCGCCGCGGCCGCCCCCTGCACCGCCGCCACCAGGACGATCCCGGCGCGCTGGTTCCCGATCTGCGCCACCTGCGCCACCGAGCGCGGCAGCGTGAACCCCCAGAACTCGTGCGGAGTGACGGGGGCGGGGGGTGGTTCCCTCGGCTCC
The DNA here is from genome assembly GCF_000341185.1 of Nocardiopsis chromatogenes YIM 90109. Lineage (GTDB taxonomy): Bacteria > Actinomycetota > Actinomycetes > Streptosporangiales > Streptosporangiaceae > Nocardiopsis_A > Nocardiopsis_A chromatogenes. The sequence continues at coordinate 10,246 of NZ_ANBH01000284.1, read as the reverse complement.
TTCGGCGATGTCGGCGGGGCCGCCTCCGGCGCCGCCGCCTTGCGCACCACCCGGCGCAGCCACAGTGCCGCCACCACCGCCGCGGGCAGGTACGGGCCCGCCCACGCCACCGCCAGCAGCCCCGCCGAGCCGGCCGCCGCCGCCCCGAGGACCAGCAGCACCTGCCCCAGCGGGCGGCCGACCTTCTCCACCGCGGCCGTCGCCGCCATGTCGTGGTGGGCCCGGGTGGCCGCCAGCAGCGCCTCGGTCACCGCCGCGAACGGCAGGAAGGCGGCCAGCAGCCTGAGGTACACCGCCGCCCCCGGCTCGCCCGCCAGCTCCGCCACCGGCCCGGCGAACACCGCCATCGCGGCGCCGAGCGCGAGCGAAGCCGCCGCCACCGGGACCAGCGCCGTGCACAGCAGGCGCCGGGTCTGCCCCGCGGAGCCCAGCGCCCGGGTCCGGGCCAGGAAGTACACCAGCCCGTTGGCGGTGCCCAGCTGCGCCACTGCCGAGGCGATCAGGAACACCGACGTCGCCGCGAACAGCAGCCCCGCCGTGTCCTGGGAGAACCCGCGCGCCACCGCCACCACCAGGGCCAGGTTGAGCCCGGCCCCGGCGACGGCGGCCGCCATGTTGAGCGCGCCGCCCCGGGCGGTGCGGGCGACGGCCTCGGCTCCGCCCCGGTCCTCGCCGCCGCGGGTGGGGGTGGGGCTCTCGGTGGCCATCGTGCTCCGCTCGGTCGTCGGTGTCGGGGGGAGTACCGGTCAGTGGCGGTGGGTGCCGGTCAGTGCCGGTCGGAGGTGTACCGGTGGGCGTCGGCGGAGGTGCCCGTGCCGTTCCCGCCGGGAGCCGGTCCGGGCGCGGTGCCGGGGGCCGCACCGTCTTCGCCGACCTCTCCGTTGTCGGCCTCCCCGCCGTCCTCCTGTGCCTGGTGGCGTCCGCTCAGGGCGCTCCGGCCCCCGCCGCCCGGATCGCGCCACGACGGGGTCCGCCCCCACCACTCGGCCAGGCGCTCGTCGGATTCGGCGAAGGCGTCCTCCAGCCGCCTGCGCAGCCGCTCGGGCAGCTCCGTGCGCGGCCGGGCGTTGTGGTGGCCGAACACCACCCCCGGGCAGTGCCGCACCCCCAAGAACTCTTCCAGCTCCGGGAAGTGCCGGTCGGGGTCGGCGAAGAAGCGTTCGGCGTCCACCACGAACATGCGCTCGCGGCCCACGTGCCGCTCCAGCCGCAGCAGCTGGTCGACGTAGCGGCCGCGCGCCACGTAGGCGTGGTGCTGGTGGTGGTGNGGGGGAGCGGCGCCCAGCCGCTCCTCCTCGCCCGCGAGGCGCTCGTCCTCCAGGTCCAAGGCGCGCTCGAACGGCTCGGTCTCGAACCCCCGCGCGCTCTCGTGGCTGTGCGCCGAGTACGCCCGCTCCACCGGGTCCCGCAGCATCACCACCACCTTCGCCTCGGGCAGGTCCGCGGCGATCCGCTCCGCGCACAGCGGGTGGAACAGGTAGTAGGGGCTGGACTCGCCCACCACACCCCCCGCGCCCCCGGCGGCCGCCCGCACGGTGCGGCGCAGCGGGAACCGGCTCCGGTACCACTCGGTGCCGCGCCCGTAGGCGGTGTCGAAGAAGTGCACCCCCTTGCGCAGTCTGGGGCCGAGCACCTGCGGGTGCTGGACGAGCGCCTTGTACAGGGTGGTGGTGCCGCAGCGCTGGGCGCCGGCGATCAGGAAGTCGGGGAGGGCACGGGAGCGGCGGCCGACATGGCCGACCAGGTCGGAGGCGGTGAGCGCGGCGTTCTTCAGGGGGGTCGGAACGGACCGTCCGGCCGTAGGCAAGCGCATGGAAGTCCTCACGTGGTCGGGATGGTGCCCCGGGTGGGTGCGGGGTCGTGCGGCCGGAGCGGGCGGTCCGGTGCGGGCGCGGGGCCGACGGCGCCCCGGGGCGGCGCCGTCCGGCGGTCATCTGCGGGGTCCGGCCTCGTGCGCCGCGCGCTCGCCGAGCCCGTCCAGGGCGGGCAGGAGCCAGTCGTCGACGGCCGCGAGCGGGCTCCCGGCCTCGTCCTGGCGGTCCTGCAGGTACCGGGTGGCCAGGTCGACCAGGTACAGCGCCATCACCACCGGGACCGCGTGCGGGCGCAGCCCCGCCTCGGCCACCAGCGGGTCGCACAGCAGCCGCGAGCCGCTGTCCAGCCACCGCTGCACCCCCGCCTGCACGCCGCCCTGCACGCACTCGTTGAGCTCGTAGTGCAGCGCGTCCATGCCCAGTGGGACCCCCGGCTCCAGGCGCTCCCAGTCCCACACGAACGCGCGGCGCGGCGTCCCGGCGATGTTCCACCGGGTCAGGTCGCCGTGCCAGGCGCCGAACGGGAGCCGCACGTCCGGCAGCGCCTCCAGGGCCTTGCGCAGCCGCGGCGCCTCCGGCCTCCCGGCCAGCGCGTCGATGCGCCGCTCCAGGTGGGCCCGGTAGGGGCCGGTGCGCAGGTCCCCCTCGGCGATGCCGTCCATGGCGGCGATCTGCAGCACGCACCGCAGCAGCTGGCGCCGGGTGGGCCGGTCGGTCTGGTCGCCGACCGGCAGCGCCTCCTGCACCAGCAGGGGCCGCCCGTTCCACTCGCCCTCGTACATCAGCCGCGGCACGGTGACGTCCGGCAGGCGGGCCTCGGCCAGCCGTCTCAGCGCCCGGGTCTCGGCCCGCACCAGGCGCGAGGTGAGGTCGTTGACGCCCACCTTGGCGTAGCCCACCGCCCGCCCGGCGGGGGTGAGCAGGAGCAGCACCGGCTTGCGGTTGGCGCGCGGCGGCCCCACGTGGATGGCGATGACCACGTCCCGGTCCAGGGCGGCGCCCAGGGCGTGCTCGATGGTGTGGCCGGTGCCCACGTGCAGCCGGTCGCGCAGCAGCAGCGGCGCCACCCCGCTGGCGAAGGCGGTGGTGAGCAGGGCGGCCCGGACCCGCTCGCGGAAGGAGTGGCGCTGGGCGAAGGCGGCGATGCCGCGCGCCGCCGCGTACCGGTTGGTGACAGGCAGGATCACCCGAGGATTGTGCGCGGACGGCACCGGGAGGTACTCGCGCACGTGTGCGGCGGGGTGCTCGGGCGCGGGGACGCGTCTCTCCGCGCATTCGGCGCCGCGCCCCAAGAGCCCGCCGCAGGGCCAGAGCACCTCGGCCAGGTCCGTCAGATAGGTGGTCTCCCCGTTCACCGCGCGACACCCCCCGCCGCCGTCGCGGGTACGGCACCGGGGGCCCGCCGCCAGAGCAGTGCGATGCCGGTCATCGTGACCGCCAGCGGTGCCGTTAGCGCGACATAGAAGAACATGTACCAGAAGAGCAGGAGAATCGATAGAAGGGCGGCGGACCCGACCGCGCCCCGTTCTCCCCGGTGGCGCCAGGCGGCCGCGGCGAAGAAGCCGAGGAACAGCCCGGTGCCCACCCACCCGTTGGAGATGAGCGTCAGCCAGAACTGGCCGTTGTTGCCGATGGTGTGGTTGCCGCAGCCGGGGCACTCGGGGGAGGCGCCGATCGCGATCGAATCGGAGCTGCCGAGCATGTCGCGGGTGGTGCCCCAGCCCAGCACCGGCGACTGGGCGGCGGCGTCGAGGGCGGCCCTGCTGGTGGCGGCCCGCCCGTCGTCGCTGTGCGGGTTGGCGATGCGCTCGGATACCACGCCCATCAGCGGGGAGGCGGCCAGCGCGGCGCACAGGCCCGCGACCGCCAGCACCCCGGCGAGCGCGGCGGCGGCCCGGCCCGACCGCACCAGCTGCACCAGGGCGAACACCGCGGTCAGCGCCAGCCCCACCCACAGGGCCCGGTTGAGCGAGTGGACGACGGGCAGGAAGGACACCGCCACCGCCGCCAGGCCGGCCCAGCGGCGCCACCCGCCCCACCCGCGGCCGGTGAGGATCCACCCCGCCGCCAGCCAGGGCAGCAGCAGCGACAGCATGTTGCCCCAGGTGTTGGTGTAGGGCCACGGCGCCTTGGGCCGCGCCGTCTCGTACCCCAGGACGTCGTCCATGATCTGCGACGACGACGGGTGGATGAGGGCCTGGACGTAGGAGTCGGAGGCGATGCCGCCGGGAAGCAGCGCCTCCAGCGGCGAAGTGAACCCGAAGTGCGGGGCGGCCATGCCGAGGAGGCCCCCGGCCGTCGTCGCGAGGAACAGCCACCCGAGCGCGCGGGCGATCCGCGCGTCCGGCAGCTCGTCGCGGCCGGTGTTCCCGATGAAGAGCAGCAGCACCGTCAGCGCCAGGTAGTGGCCGAGCCGCACCAGCGCCCCGAGCACGCCGCCCGACCCGGGCAGGGTGCCGTCGGGCACCATCCCGATCATCGCCATCCCGGCGGCCGCCCACAGCAGGAACAGCGCCCACAGGCCGAAGCCCGGAGGCAGCCGGATCCCGCGCTCGCGGTGGCGGCGGACGAGCCCGGCGGCCATGGGCACGGCGAACACCCAGAAGGCGAAGGGGCCCAGCCCCAGCGCCCACCAGAGCGGGTACCCGGCGAACAGCCAGACGACCGGCCACCCCGGTGCGAAGAGCCGGGAGGCGAGCGGACCGGGGGCCGGGCGGGCCGCCGCCCCTCCTCCGGGCGGCCCGGCCCCCGCCCGGGTCGAGGCCCCCATCAGCGGTGCGCCCCGGCCTCGGCGGGCTCCTCCTCGTGGGCCCGGTCCGCCGACCCCTGGTCGGCGTCCGCCTCTTCCGGAGCACGGTCCCGTCCGGCGGCGGGCGGGACCGGCCGGGCCTCCTCCACGGCGGCCTCCTGCGCGTCCGCGTCCTGCGTCTCCTGCGCCCCCTGCGCCCCCTTCGCCTCCTGGGGCTCCTGCGCGGCCGCGGCCGTCCCGGCCCGCGCACGCGTCCGGCGCTCCAGCGCGAACGCCGCGCCCGCGCCGACGGCCAGCCCCAGCATGCCGCCGCCCGCCAGCCACAGCACCGGCTGCGGCGACGACGGGGCGTCCGGCAGCGCGGCCGGGGTGAGCACCTGCCCCGGGATCAGCGACGCCTTGGCCGCGGTCAGCGGGCCGGTCTCGGCGTTGAGGTCGGAGATCTCGCTCTGCACCGCCTCCAGCCGCGCCTCGGCCCGCGCGCGCTTGGCCGCGCCGCCCTTGGCGGCGGCCTCGGCCAGCTCCTCCATCTCCTCGGTGCGGGCCTCGGTCTGCTCGTCCAGGGCGCCGATGCGGGCGTCGATCAGCTCGCCCACCCGGGCGCTCCGGTCGGCCAGGTAGGCGTCGGAGAAGGCGGTGGCGCCGTCGCGCGCGGCCTCCGGGGACGACGCGCTGTAGGAGATCTCCAGCACGCTGCTGTTGGGCGGGACCTCCACCTCCACCCGCTCGCGCATCTCGGCCGGGTCCTCCCCGCCGAGCTGCCGGTTCGCGGCCGAGGCGACCCGGGCCGAGGTCGCCACCTGGGCCTCGGTGTCCAGGTTGACCTCCCCGTTGGTGCGCCCGGACAGCTCGCCGGTGAGTTCGGCGACCCCGGTCGGGCGCACCTGAACCGCCGTGGTCGCGGTGTAGGTGCGGGGTGCCAGGGCCAGCCCGGCCCCCGCGATCGCCAGCCCGGCGGCGGTGGCGGCGGCCACCGTCTTCCAGCGTCGGCGCAGCGTCTGGGCGCAGTCCCTCAGGTCCGGTCCGGCGGCGGAGGTCTCCATGCGGCCCTGGTCCTTCCTTGACTACCACTAGTGGTGAATTTTCGAATACCTAGAGTAGTCGTTTTCGGGCTCTGGGGAGGGGAGCTCCGCGCGTGATTCGAGGACAACCGAAACCGGCGGCCCTCATGGCGTGTCCCGGACCCGGCCGCAGAACGCGAAAGGGCCGCCGCGGACGTCCGCGGCGGCCCAAGGGCGTGCTTCTCGGATCAGGCCCTACCGCGCGGCGCCCAGGCACGGCCCTCGCTGCGCTCTCATCGGTCGTCGGCCCGCTGACCGGCTCTTCCCCCGGCCGCATGACGCCGCCGGTGGCGTCTACGGACCTGACCCGGGAAACGCTCTAGAGCACCGGCCCGGCGGCCCTTCCGTGCGGTCAGCCCGTCGGCTCCTTGGCAGCGGCCGGCTGGAACAGCGCCGAGACCAGGTCCGCGCACCACTCCAGCAGCTCCAGGTCCTTCAGCGGGCGGCCGCCCAGCCCGCCGGACTTGGGGACCGGGACCAGCAGGGTGTCGGTGGTCTCCTTGAACACCGCCTTGGGGTGCAGGCGGCGCATCCGCAGCATCTGCGACTCGCGCATCCGCGCGGGCGCGAACCGGATCTGGGAGCCCTGCAGCACCACGTCGGTCAGCCCCGCCGACTTGGCCAGCACCCGGAACCGCGCCACCTGGAGCAGGTTCTCCACCGGCTCCGGCGGCGCGCCGTACCGGTCCACCAGCTCCTCGCGGGCGGCGGCGATGTCCTCCTCGCCCGCGACCCCGGCGATCCGCTTGTAGGCCTGCAGCCGCAGCCGCTCGCCGGGGATGTAGTCGTGCGGGATGTGCGCGTTGACCGGCAGCTCGACCTTGGTCTCGACCTCCTCGGCCGCACCGTCGCCGCGCAGCTCGCGCACCGCCTCGCCCACCATGCGCACGTACAGGTCGAAGCCGACCCCGGCGATGCTGCCGGACTGCTCGGCCCCCAGGATGTTCCCGGCCCCGCGGATCTCCAGGTCCTTCATGGCCACGTACATCCCGGCGCCGGTCTCGGTGTGCTGGGCCACCGTCGACAGACGCTCGTAGGCCGTCTCGGTCAGCGGCCGCTCCGGCGGGTACAGGAAGTAGGCGTAGGCCCGCTCCCGGCCCCGGCCCACCCGGCCGCGCAGCTGGTGCAGCTGGGACAGCCCGTAGGTGTCGGCCCGGTCCACGATCAGCGTGTTGGCGTTGGGCACGTCCAGGCCCGACTCGACGATGGTGGTCGACACCAGCACGTCGAAGTTCTTCTCCCAGAAGTCCACCATGACGCGTTCGAGCTGCTGCTCGTTCATCTGCCCGTGCGCGTAGGCCACCCGCGCCTCGGGCACCAGGCGGCTCAGCGTCGCCGCCACCTTCTCGATCGACGCCACCCGGTTGTGCACGAAGAACACCTGCCCTTCGCGCAACAGCTCGCGCCGGACCGCCGCGGCGATCTGCTTCTCCTCGTAGGGCCCGACGAAGGTGAGCACCGGGTGGCGCTCCTCCGGCGGGGTGAGGATGGTGGTCATCTCCCGGATGCCGGTCAGCCCCATCTCCAGGGTGCGCGGGATCGGGGTGGCCGACATGGCCAGCACGTCCACCTGGGTGCGCAGCTTCTTCAGCGCCTCCTTGTGCTCGACCCCGAAGCGCTGCTCCTCGTCGATGATCACCAGCCCCAGGTTCTTGAACCGGTTCTCGCCGGACAGCAGCCGGTGGGTGCCGATGACGATGTCGATCTCGCCGGTGCGCAGCCCCTCCCGGGCGGCCTCCACATCGGCGTCGGTCTGGAACCGCGACAGGGGCTTGACCGTGATCGGGAACGAGGCGTAGCGCTCGGTGAAGGTCGACAGGTGCTGCTGCACCAGCAGCGTGGTGGGCACCAGCACCGCCACCTGCTTGCCGTCCTGCACCGCCTTGAACGCGGCGCGCACCGCCACCTCGGTCTTGCCGTACCCCACGTCGCCGCAGATCAGCCGGTCCATCGGGACCGACTTCTCCATGTCCTGCTTGACCTCCTCGATCGCGGCGAGCTGGTCGGGGGTCTCGGCGTAGGGGAAGGCGTCCTCCAGCTCGCGCTGCCAGGGGGTGTCCGCGCCGAACGCGTGCCCGGGCGAGGCCTGCCGCGCCGAGTACAGCCGGATCAGGTCCCCGGCGATCTCCCGGACGACCTTGCGCGCCTTGCTCTTGGTCTTGGCCCAGTCGGACCCGCCCATCTTCGACAGCGTGGGCGCCTCCCCGCCGACGTAGCGGGTGACCTCCTCCAGCTGGTCGGTGGGGACGAACAGGCGGTCGCCGGGCTGCCCGCGCTTGGACGGCGCGTACTCGATGACCAGGTAGTCCCGGGTGGCGCCCTGGATGTTGCGGCTGACCATCTCGATGTAGCGGCCAACGCCGTGCTGCTCGTGCACCACGTAGTCGCCGGACTTGAGCTGCAGCGGGTCCACCGCGCCGCGGCGGCGGCTGGGCATCTTGCGCATGTCCCGGGTGGAGGCGCGCTGCCCGGCCAGGTCGGTCTCGGTGAGCACCACGGTCTGTACCGACCGCCACACGAACCCCTGCTGCAGCAGCCCGGTGGCGACGGTGGCCAGCGCGGGCTCCGGCGGCTCGGGCAGGTCGGCGCTGAGGCGGGTGCCCAGCCCGGCGCCGCGCAGCATGTCGGCCAGCCGCTCGGCCGGGCCGTGCCCCTGGGTGACCATGACGACCCGCCAGCCGTCGTGCAGCCACCCCTTGACGTCGGCCAGGGCGCGCTCGGTGTCGCCCCGGTAGGCGTCGGCGTCGGAGGCGCCCAGCGTCAGCGTGGTCTGGGCGTCGTCCTCGTCGCCGGACTCGAACGGCGACAGCGTCCACCAGGGCTGGCCCAGCTCGGCGGCCTGCGAGCGCACGTCGGAGATGGACATGTAGGCCGAGGCGCCCAGGTCGATGGGGGCCTCCCCGCCCGAGGCGGCGTTGATCCAGGAGGCCTGCAGGAACTCCTGGCTGGTGGCCTCCAGCTCCAGGGCGCGCGTGCGGATGCGCTCGGGGTCGCAGGCCACGATCTGCGCGCCCGCGGGCAGGTAGTCGAGGAGCGGGTGCATCCGCTCGGCCAGCACCGGGGCGAAGGCCTCCATGCCCTCCACGGACACGCCCTCGGCGAGCTTGTCGAGCACGTCGGCGAGCTGGGGGTGCTCGGCGGCCAGCGCCGCGGCGCGCTCGCGCACCTCGGGGGTGAGCAGCAGCTCCCGGCACGGCGGCGCGAACAGCCCCTCGGCGGCCCGGCCGTCGGTGCCCTCGGGCAGCGACCGCTGGTCGGCCACCTGGAAGTAGCGGACCTCCTCCACCTGGTCGCCCCAGAACTCCAGGCGCAGCGGGTGCTCCTCGGTGGGCGGGAACACGTCCACGATGCCGCCGCGCACCGCCACATCGCCGCGCTTCTCCACCAGGTCCACCCGCGCGTACCCGGCGTCGACCAGCCCGGAGACGACCTCCTCCAGGTCCGCCTCGTCGCCGCGGCGCACCCGCACCGGAACCAGCTCGCCGAGCCCGGCCACCAGCGGCTGCAGCACGCTGCGCACCGGCGCCACGACCACCTTCAGCGGCGCGGCCAGCGGGTCGGACGGGTCGGGGTGGGCCAGGCGGCGCAGCACCGCCAGCCGTTGGCCGACCGTGTCGGAGCGGGGGGAGAGCCGCTCGTGCGGCAGCGTCTCCCAGGCCGGGAACAGCGCCACGGACTCGGGCGGCAGCAGCGAGCCCAGCGCCTCGGACAGGTCGGAGGCCTCGCGCTCGGTCGCGGTCACCGCCAGCACCGGGCGCCCGGCCCCGGCGGGGGCGTCGGCGGCCAGCGCGCCGACCAGGAAGGGGCGCAGCGAGCCGGGCGCGACCAGGTCCAGGCCGGGACCGGCGCCGGTACGGGCGGTCTCGACGGCCCGGGTGAGCGCCGGGTCGCCGGCGACGGTGGCGAGAAGTCCAGAGAGGCTCATGGCACCAATCAGGGGCGTGTGACGACAGGTCCGGTCGCGCTGGCGGGCGCGCGGCGCTCCGCGCGGGTGCGGTGGAGGCCGGGCGGCCGTGCCGGTCCGCGGCCGCGGGGCGCCGTCGGGCGATTCAGCGGGCTCCCCCGTGCCAAGACTACTGCCGCCCTGGGACGGAAGGAGGCGGCCCACGAGGTCCCGCCGGGGGCGGGCGCGGCGCGGTCCGCACATGCCGGTCAACACCTGGGCGGCCCCCTGTGTTCCCGGCCCGGGGGCCGCGCCCCCTACGCTGTGCTGCGACGGGACACCCAGGCGCCCCTCGGGCGCGGGCGAGCGGAGGTCGCAGTGCACACGGGCACCGAGAACGGGAACGGGGCGCCGGTCCACACGCCGGACCACGCCGCCCTCGCCCACCTGGAGCTGATCCTGAGCGGGGCGTACCCGCTCCCCGGCTTCATGGGTGAGGCCGAGGCGCAGGCGGCGGCGGGCGGCGCGCTGCCGGACGGCACCCCGTGGCCGATCCCGGTCACCCTGCCGGTTCCGGCCGATCTGGCCGGCGCCGAGCGGGTGGTCCTGGCCGACCCGGAGGGGGCGCCGCTGGCCGACCTGCGTGTGCACGGGGCGTGGGAGGCCGGGCCCGACGCGCCCGACGGCCTGGGGCCCGGCCACCGCCTGGCCGGGGAGGTGCGGCTGGCCGGGCCGCCCG
>NZ_ANBH01000283.1 GCF_000341185.1 Nocardiopsis chromatogenes YIM 90109 | reverse complement strand
GCGGGGGCCCCGCCGCGAGGCCCAGGGCCCGGCCGGCCCGCTGCTGGCCGTGGTGGCCCGGGGGCCGCTGCACCACCGGGCGCTCGCCCGCATCCGCGCCGCCGCCGACCGGATCGGCGACGGCGCCCCGGCCGAGGTGCTGCTGCTGGTGGACGTGCCGCTGGAGTCCCAGGGGCGGGCCCCGGCGGTGCTGGCCGCCGAGCCGCTGCTGCCGCCGCGCACCTGGACCGCTGCGCTGACCCTGCCGTCCGGCGCCGACGGCGACCGGGTGGCGCCCTACGTCGCCCGCGCCTTCGGCGCCACCCACCTGTTCGGCGACGGCGACGGCGGAGTGGACGGCGCCTCCCCGCTGCCGGTGGTCGACCCGGGGCCGTGGCGCTACGACACCGCCAAGGGGGCCTGGCGCCCCGCCGACGAGGTCGAGGAGGGCGACGCCGCCGACGAGCCCTCCGCCCGGGAGGTGGAGGAGATGCTGGCGCGGGGCCGCACCCTGCCCGCGTGGTTCACCCCCGCGCGGGTGGCGGCCGAGCTGGCGCGGCTGCGCCCGGCCCGCACCCGCCGCGGGCTGACCGTGCTGTTCACCGGCCTGTCCGGGTCGGGCAAGTCCACCGTCGCGCGCGCGGTCGCCGAAGGGATCCGCCGCTCCGGCCGGACGCTGACGCTGCTGGACGGGGACGTGGTGCGGCGCATGCTCTCCAAGGGCCTCACCTTCTCGCGGGAGGACCGCGACATGAACGTGCGCCGGATCGGATACGTCGCCTCGGAGATCACCCGCCACGGCGGCGTGGCCGTGTGCGCCCCGATCGCGCCGTACGCCGCCACCCGGGCCGAGGTGCGCGCCATGGTCGAGGAGAACGGCGACTTCTTCCTCGTCCATGTGGCCACCCCGCTCCACGAGTGCGAGCGGCGCGACCGCAAGGGCCTGTACGCCAAGGCCAGAGCAGGCGAGATCCCCGCCTTCACCGGGATCTCCGACCCCTATGAGGAGCCCGCCGACGCCGACCTGGTACTGGACACCACCGGGCAGGACCCCGCCGACTCGGCGGCCGAGGTGCTCACGGCGCTGCGCGCCGGGGGCTGGCTGCCGGGTGGGCCGGACGGCGCCGAGCGCGACTGAGAGGAGCATATGGGCACCGAGTCCCCCGAAGCCGGTTCCGAGGCGTCGTCCCCCGAGCCGGGAGTGGCGCCGGGCCACCGGGTGCAGGCGCTCGTCGCGACCATGGACGAGCTGCGGCGGCGCTGTCCCTGGGATGCCGAGCAGACGCACGAGTCGCTGGCCAAGTACCTCATCGAGGAGGCCTACGAGACGCTGGAGACCATCGAGCGCGGCGAGTACGCCACCCTCCGCGAGGAGCTGGGCGACGTGCTGCTCCAGGTGGTCTTCCACGCCCGCATCGCCGAGGAGCGCGGCGCCGAGGGCTTCACGCTCGACGACGTCGCCGACGGCATCGTCGACAAGCTGGTCCGCCGCCACCCGCACGTCTTCGCGGGCACCCGGGTCGACGGCGCGGAGGAGGTGCGCGGCAACTGGGAGCGCATCAAGGCCGCGGAGCGGGCCGGGAAGGGCGAGCACGACGCCTCGGTGCTGGAGGGCGTGCCCTTCGCCCAGCCCGCCGCGCTGCTCGCCTACGAGCTGCAGAAGCGGGCCGTGCGCAACGGGCTGCCCGGGGACCTGGTGGACGCGGGGGAGGGGCCCGGCGGGGAGCTGTTCGCCGCCGTGGACGCCGACCGCCGCGCCGGGGGCGACCCGGAGATGGACCTGCGGACCGCCGCCCGCCGCTTCGACGCCCGGGTCCGCGCGGCCGAGGCCCGCGCCCGCGCCGACGGCCGGGACCCCCGCGGGCTCAGCGCCGAGGAGTGGCGCCGGTACTGGGACTGACCCCGTCGGCCCGGGCGGGCAGCGCGATCAGCTCGGTGGCCTCCTGCTCCGGCCCGGGCCCCGGGTCGGGCGGGGGCCGCCGGCAGGCGTCGCTCACCCGCAGCCAGAGCCCGATCACCAGCCAGCTCGACACCAGCGACGAGCCGCCCGCGGCCAGGAAGGGCGTAGTCATCCCGGTGAGCGGGATGAGACGGGTGACGCCCCCGGCCACCACGAACACCTGGAACGCGAAGAGCATCGCGAACCCGGTCACCAGCAGCTTGGTGAACACCTCCCGGGCCGCCAGCGCGGTCCGCGCCGCCCGCTCGACCAGCAGGGCCAGCAGCACCAGCACCGCCATCAGCCCGGTCAGGCCCAGCTTCTCGCCGATGCTGACCAGGATCAGGTCGCTGTCGGCGGCGAAGATCTCCCCGGCCCGCCCGGCGCCCAGGCCGGTGCCGGTCAGCCCGCCGGCGGCCAGCGCGAACAGGCCCTGCACGAGCTGGTAGCTGCCGCCCGCCGGGGCGTTGTACACCTCCGGGTCGAAGCCGTTGAGCCAGATGTCGACCCGCTGGCGCACGTGCGGGAAGAGCCACCAGGCCGCGGTCGCCCCGGCGGCGAACATCACCAGCCCGATGCCCACCCAGGACTTGCGCCCGGTGGCGGCGTAGAGCATGGCCAGGAAGACCAGGTACAGCAGCAGCGAGGTGCCCAGGTCCTTGGTGCCCACCAGCACCAGGATCGCGAACCCCCAGGCCACGGTCATAGGCCCCAGGTGGCGCATGCGCGGCAGGCTGAACACCTTGACGCCGCGGACGGTGATCTGGCGCCCGGCCGCCGCCAGCACCTCGCGCTTCTGCCCCAGGTAGGCGGCGAGGAACACGATCAGCGGCAGCTTGGCGAACTCCGAGGGCTGCACGGTGTACCCGGACACCGCGACCCAGCGCCGCGCCCCGTACAGCTCGGTGCCCAGGCCGGGCACCATCGGCAGCAGGAGCAGGACCAGCCCGCCGACCGCCAGCAGGTAGGGGTAGCGCTGCAGCCGCCGGGGGCGGGCCACCGCCAGCACCACGGCCAGGCACCCGGCCGTCCCGATGACCGCCCACATGAGCTGGCGCCAGGCCTCGCCGTGGCCCTCGGAGCCGTCCAGCGCCCAGATCATGGTCAGCCCCGTGCCGGTGAGCACGGCGGCCAGCGGCAGCAGCAGCGGGTCGGCGCAGGGGGCCAGGAAGCGCACCGCCAGGTGCGCGGCCAGGACCGAGGCGCCGAACAGGGCGGCCTGCAGCGGGAGGCGGTCGGGCACCGCGCCGGTGGTCTGCCACCCGGCGGTGCACATGCCGAGCACGTACACGCCGAAGGCGGCGGCGAGCAGCCATGCCTCGGTACGGCGCGGCCGCGGTGCCGCCGCTCCTGATCCGGCCGCTGCTCCGGGTCTGGCCATACCGCCTCGCTGGGGTCCGGACTCTCGTACTTCCGGCGAGGGGAGCCGGACGGTATCGAACTATAGGCAGGCGGTCATGGTGTTCCCCGCAGGCGCGGCCGAAAACGGGAGGATCGGGGCCTCAGCGCCCGGATGCGGCGGCGGATGCGGTGAGCGGATAGTCCTTGAGACCGATCGCGTTGGCCGCCTTGCGGATGCCCCCGCTGAGCCGGTTCAGGGCGGGCAGGCGCGGCCCGAGCCGGACCGCGGCGTCGCGCAGGAGGATCTGCACGCGGTCGCGGGGGACCAGGAACGGCATTCCGTTGGTGGCGATCGCCTGGTTGCGCCGGACGAAGCCGCGCATGGCCTCCTCGTAGGCGGGGAAGGCGCGGCGGTGGTCGCCCCCGGCGGCGGCCAGCTCCCCGGCCAGCACGTAGGCCCCGACCAGCGCCAGGCTCGACCCCTGCCCGGAGAGCGGGGAGGGGCAGTGGGCGGCGTCGCCGAGCAGTACCGTGCGCCCCTTCGACCAGCCCTCCATGCGTACCTGGGCGATGGAGTCGAAGTAGAGGTCGTCGGTGCCGTCGAGGGCGTCCAGGATCTCCGGGGCCCTCCATCCCATGCCGGAGTAGCGGGCACGCAGGTACCGGATGCGGGAGGCGGCGTCGGGCAGCCGTGAGGCGGCCTCGGCACGCGACCGGAAGCCCAGGAACGCCTGTGCGGGGCCGTTCGGGTCCCCGGCGTACAGGCCGATCGTGCGGCCGGGGTCGCTGTGCAGGACGGCCTTGTGGTCCAGGCCGAACCGGTTGGGCAGGTCGAAGATGGACACGTGCGCCTTGAGGAAGCGCAGGTACCGCTCCTCGGGGCCGAACACCAGGCGGCGCACGTTGGAGTGCAGCCCGTCGGCGGCCACCAGCAGGTCGAAGTCGCGCGGCGCCGACTCGGCGAAGGACACCCGGACGCGGTCGCCGTCGTCGCCGACGGCGGTGACGGAGTCCCCGAAGACGTACTCGACCCCGTCCTGGGCGGCGTCGAAGACGGTCCGGCTCAGGGCGGTGCGCCGGATCTCCAGGTCGTCCGGGCTGGAGGAGGTCAGCTCGGTCCCGGCGGCGGCGCGGGTGCGCCCGCGCGCGTCGACCAGGTCCAGACCGCGCAGGTTGTCGGAGGCGGCGCGGAACGCCTCGGCCAGGCCCATGCGCTCGGCGACGGTGATGGCGGCGCCGCGCACGTCGACCGCCCAGCCGCCGGTGCGCAGCTGCGGCGCGCGTTCGATGACGGTGGGGCGCATGCCCATCCCCCGGAGCCAGTAGGCGAGGGCGGGTCCGGCGATGCCCGCGCCGGAGATGCAGACGGTGCGTGCCATGACGCACTCCTTTCGCATCGGGGCCGCACGCCGCGGCCCGGTACGGGCGACGCTATCCGGTCAACTAGCCGGGCGGCAAGTAACTTACCGGGCGACAGGCTACTTACCGACCGGCAGGCGGATAGGATCGCCCTCGAAGCGACCGGAACAGAGCAGGGGAGGGGCGCGCGTGCCCAGACAGCGGACCGACACCCGGGCCGAGATCCGTGAGACGGCGCTGGAGCTGTTCGCGCAGAAGGGCTACACCGGGACCAGCCTGCGGGAGATCGCCGAAGGGCTGGGCATCACCAAGGCGGCGCTCTACTACCACTTCCGGTCCAAGCAGGACCTGCTGGCCGACATGGTCGCGCCCATGCTCGACGACGGGGACCGCACCGTCCGCGAGCTGGAGGAACAGCCCGGCGTCACCCCGCGGCACGCCTTGGAGGCGTTCTACGACACCGCGCGCCGCCACGGGACGCTGTTCCAGGCGGTCATCGCCGACACCGCCGCCCTGGCCGACCTGGGCGACGTGGTCCCCAGGCTCTTCGACTGGCGGGAGCGCCTGCTCCGCCTGATCTTCGGGGCCGATCCCACGCACCGGCAGCGCGCGCTGGCGGTGCTGGCCATCGGCGGTCTGCAGGACGCGGCGATCATGGCCGGGGACGCCGAAGGGCCGGACACGGCGGGCGAGGGCGCCGACCTGCGCTCCATCGTCGTCGAGGGCGCCCTCCGCGCCCTCGACCTCCCGGCGTCCTGACCGCCTTCCCGGCGGCGGGCGGGAGCGTTCACCCCGCCGCCGCGGGCTCCTCCGCGCGCGCCCCGGCCTCCCGGCGCTCGGCGAAGTGCAGCCGCCAGCAGTGCGCGACCGCCGCCGCCCACGCCAGCAGGATCCCGGCGTAGAGCGCGTAGGTGGGCACCGGGGGCAGCTGCGCCCAGTCGGCGCCGAGCACCACGCCGGTGTTGGTGAGCACGATGAGCCCGCCGACCATGGCCCCCAGCGGCCGTGCGGGCACCGAGCGGGCCAGCCACGCGGCCACGGGCGCGGCCAGCAGCCCGCCCAGCAGCATGACCCCCACCCACGCGAAGTCGATCCCGCCCAGGCCCAGGCCGACCGCGAAGCCGAGGCTGCCCGCCAGCACCACGGCGAACTCGCCCACGCTGATCGACCCGATCACCTTGCGCGGCTCCAGGCGGCCGGTGGCCAGCAGCGCGGTCGTGCCGACCGGCCCCCAGCCCCCGCCGCCGGTGGAGTTCATGAACCCGGCCACCAGCCCGAGCGGGGCCAGGAAGGCGGTGCTCAGCGGGCGCGCGCCGGTGGGGCGCGGCAGGTCCCGCAGGGTGAACCGGAGCAGCAGGTACAGCCCCAGCGCGAGCAGGATGGTGGACATCAGCGGGCCCGCCGCGTCGGCGGACAGGCGGCTGAGCAGCAGCGCCCCGGCGAACGCCCCGACGGCTCCGGGCGCGGCGATGCGCAGCACCACGTGCCGGTCGACGTTGCCGAACCGCCAGTGCGCGAACCCCGAGGCGAGCTGCGAGCCGACCTGGGAGAGGTTGACGGTGGCCGAGGCGACGGCGGGGCTGGTGCCGACCATGAGCAGCAGGGTGGTGGAGGTGACGCCGTAGCCCATGCCCAGGCTGCCGTTGATGAGCTGGGCGGCCAGTCCGACGAGCCCGAGGAGGATCAAGGTCTGCATCGCGCGCCTTCGGTGACGGTGTCCGGGACGGGGCCGCCGCGGTCCGCCGCAGCCTCTTTCTCCTACTTAGTTAGTGGGAATAGTAGGCACAGTGGGCGGGGCGGGGCAAGGGGCGACACGCCGGACACCGGAACACGCCCCAGGTGGCGCCGGGGATTTCCGGGCCGCCCCCGCGCCCGGGGGGTGCGCGGGTCGCTAGGCTCGGGGGCGGTCCGCCAGTGAACGAAGAAGGAGGACGACGGTGTCGTCGATCGAGGCAGTACAGGCGCGAGAGATCCTTGACTCCCGCGGGAATCCGACGGTCGAGGTCGAGGTCCTGCTCGACGACGGGACGACCGCCCGCGCCGCGGTGCCCAGCGGTGCCTCCACCGGGCGGTTCGAGGCCGTGGAGCTGCGCGACGGGGGCGAGCGCTACGGCGGCAAGGGCGTGGAGAAGGCCGTCACGGCCGTCAACGACGAGGTGGCCGACGAGCTGCTCGGGTTCGCCCCCGAGGAGCAGCGGATGATCGACCGGGCGCTGATCGACCTGGACGGCACCCCGAACAAGTCCCGGATCGGGGCCAACGCCATCCTCGGCGCCTCGCTGGCCGTCGCGCACGCCGCCGCCGAGGCCGCGGGCCTGCCGCTCTTCCGCTACCTGGGCGGCCCCAACGCGCACGTGCTCCCGGTGCCGATGATGAACATCCTCAACGGCGGGGAGCACGCCGACAACAACGTCGACATCCAGGAGTTCATGATCGCGCCGATCGGCGCGCCGAGCTTCCGCGAGGCCGTGCGCTGGGGCGCCGAGGTCTACCACGCCCTCAAGTCGGTGCTCAAGAGCCACGGCCTGTCCACCGGCGTCGGCGACGAGGGCGGCTTCGCCCCGGACCTGGACAGCAACCGGGCCGCGCTGGACCTGATCGTCGAGGCCATCCGCAAGGCCGGGTACACCCCCGGCACCGACATCGCGCTGGCCCTGGACGCGGCGGCCTCGGAGTTCTACGAGGACGGCGTCTACCGCTTCGAGGGCTCCGAGCGCTCGGCCGAGGAGATGAACGCCTACTACGCCGAGCTGGTCGACGCCTACCCGCTGGTCTCCATCGAGGACCCGCTGGACGAGGAGGACTGGAAGGGCTGGGCCGCCCTCACCGCCTCCGTCGGCGCCAAGGTGCAGCTCGTCGGCGACGACCTGTTCGTCACCAACCCCGAGCGGCTGCAGCGCGGCATCGACGAGGGCGCGGGCAACTCGCTGCTGGTCAAGGTCAACCAGATCGGCACGCTCTCCGAGGCCCTGGACGCGGTCGCGCTGGCCCAGCGCAACGGCTACACGGCGATGATCTCGCACCGCTCCGGCGAGACCGAGGACACCACCATCGCCGACATCGCGGTGGCCACCAACGCCGGCCAGATCAAGACCGGCGCCATGGCCCGCAGCGAGCGCGTGGCCAAGTACAACCAGCTGCTGCGCATCGAGGAGGAGCTGGACGAGGCCGCCATCTACGCGGGCGCGTCGGCCTTCCCGCGCTTCAAGGCCCAGGGCTAGGCTGCCTGCCCATGCCCAAGGAGCCGGAGAAGCCGAAACGGCCGTCCTCTTCGCGCGGCGGCGGGCCGCGGCGCGCGGGGGACGGCCCGGGGCCCCGTTCCGCCGGGGGCGCACGCGCCCGCGGCGGCCCGACGACGGGGCCCCGGGCCTCCGGTGCCCGCGGACGGGCGGCCGACGCGCCGGGCCGCCCGTCCGCGGGCAAGGCTCCGTCCAAGGACGGGGCGAAGAAGGACGAGGGCAAGAAGGACGGCGCGAAGAAGGCGCCCCCCAAGAAGGCGTCCGCGAAGAGCGCGCCGGCGGGGAGCGCCGCCAAGGGTGCGGCCAAGGGCGCCGGAAAGGGGTCGGGCGGGCGCCGGGGGCTGCGCCCCGCGCTCACCAGCCGCGCCGCCATCCTCGCCTTGGTGGTGTGCGCCATCGCGCTGAGCCTGGCCTACCCGCTGCGCGAGTACGTCGCGCAGCGCTCCGAGATCGCCCAGCTCCGCGACGAGCTCGCCGAGCGCAAGGAGGGCGTCGAGGAGCTCCAGGAGCGCAGGGAGCAGCTCAGGGACCCCGACCACATCGAGCGCGAGGCCCGCACCCGGCTGCACTACCAGTACCCCGGCGAGCAGGCCTATGTCGTCGTCTCCGGCGACGACCCCGAGTACGGGGAGCAGGGCGCGCAGACCCCCGAGGACCCCTGGTTCACCAAGCTGTGGAAGTCGGTGGAGGCCGCCGACGATCCGGGCGCCGACCGGGAGCGCATCCCCGAGGCGCAGCCGCCGGGCCGCTGAGCCGCGGCCCCCGCAGGCGCACGGCACGGTCCGCACCCGAGCACCGGCTAACCTGAGACCGCCATGACTTCCGCAGACCACACCACCGGCGGCCGCGCCGCGCAGGGGGACGCGCCCCCTGCGGCCGCCTCTTCCGAGACCGTCTCCCCGCAGGCCGTGCACCCTCGGGACGTGCAGGCCGTCGAACGCCAGCTCGGCCGCGCCCCGCGGGGGCTGCGCGCCGTCGCCCACCGGTGCCCGTGCGGGCTGCCCGACGTGGTGCGCACCGCGCCCCGGCTGGAGGACGGCTCGCCCTTCCCCACGCTGTACTACCTGACCTGCCCGCGCGCGAACTCGGCGATCGGCTCGCTGGAGGGCGGCGGCGCGATGCGGCGGATGCAGGAGCGCCTGGGGGAGGAGCCCGAGCTGAGCGAGGGCTACCGGGCGGCGCACGAGGCCTACATCGCCGCGCGCGACGAGCAGGCCGCCGCCGACGGCCTGGAGCCGCTGCCGCGCGGCATGCAGAGCGCCGGGGGCATGCCCGACCGCGTCAAGTGCCTGCACGCCCTGGCCGCCCACGAGCTGGCCGAGCCGGGGACCAACCCCATCGGCCGGGAGGCGCTGGACGCCCTCCCGGACTGGTGGGAGAAGGGGCCGTGCGTGTGCACCGGCCCGGACAGCGAGGACACCTCTGGGGGAGGCCGACCGTGACCACCGTGGCCGCCATCGACTGCGGAACCAACTCCATCCGCCTGCTCATCAGCGACGTCGCCGTGCACGACGGCGACGAGGTCGGCCTGCTCGACCTGGAGCGCCGGATGGAGATCGTGCGCCTGGGCCAGGGCGTGGACCGCACGGGCGCCTTCGCCCCCGAGGCCCTGGAGCGCACCTTCGAGGCGCTGCGCACCTACGCCAAGCTGATGCGCGAGCACGGGGTGCCGTTCGACGCCGAGCACGTGCGCATGGTCGCCACCAGCGCCACCCGCGACGCCGCCAACCGGGAGGAGTTCACCTCCGGGGTGCGGGAGATCATCGGCGTCGAGCCCGAGGTGATCAGCGGCGAGGAGGAGGCCGGGCTCTCCTTCGTCGGCGCCACCGCCGAGCTGGAGGCCGAGGAGGAGGGCGGCGGCCACCCCCGCCCCTACCTGGTCGTCGACATCGGCGGCGGCTCCACCGAGTTCGTCCTGGGGCACGCGCGGGACGGGGAGGGGGCCGAGGGCGTGGTGCGGGCCGCCCGTTCGGTGGACATCGGCTGCGTGCGGATGACCGAGCGCCACCTGTCCGCCGACCCGCCCACCGCCGGGCAGGTGGCCGCCGCCACCGCGGACATCGACGCGGCCCTGGACGAGGCGGCCCAGGCGGTGCCGATCGGGGAGGCGGCGACCGTGGTGTGCGTGGCCGGGACCGCGACCACCGTGGCCGGGATCGCCCTGGACCTGCCCGAGTACGACTCCGAGCGGATCCACCTGACCCGGGTCACCGCCGAGCGGACCGGGCAGATCGCCCGCGAGCTGCTGTCCATGCCGCACGAGCGCCGCGCGGAGCTGGGGGTGATGCACCCGGGCCGGGTGGACGTGATCGGCGCGGGCGCACTGATCCTGGACCGGGTCCTGGCGCGCACCGGGGCCGACTCCTTCTACGCGGGCGAGCACGACATCCTCGACGGCATCGTGTGGGGCCTGTGCCTGGGCCTGTCCGACCCCTCCGGGGCCGCCGGGGAGTGAGAGGCGGGGCGCTACAGGTTGCGGTAGGCGTCCCGCCGGTCGCCCACCTTGACGACGAGGATGACGAGTTCCCCGTCATCGATCCGGTAGGCGACCCGGTAGCTTCCGACCCGGAGCCGGTAGAGCCCCGATGGGCCGGTGAGCTTCTCGACGTCGGCGTCCTCGCGGTACGGGTCGTCGCCGATCGCGGTCAGTGCGGTCAGGATGCGCATGGCATCGTGCCGGCTGATGGATCGGAGCTGCCGTTGTGCGGCCGTGGTGAACCGGAAGGCGTACTTCACGCCGCCTCGCCGCCACCCTCGGTGAACAGGTCTGCCAGCAGTTCCGCCATCGTCACGGTGGGGCCGCCTTCGGCCAGGACCCCTTCGGCTTCACGCGCCAGCATCACGTCGGCCGCGTCCTCCAGTGCTTCGAAGTCCGCGATCGGAACCACGGCCGCCACCGGTGCGCCGTTGCGCGTGATGACCGTCGGAGTGCCTTCCTCGGCCTGGTTGATGTGGTCCGCGAGATGCGCGCGGGCCTCCCGCACGGTCACAGTGTTCTCAGCCATGAGGATGGTGTACACAGTTTCGTGTACACACGAGGGTGATCCGCGGCGGCATCGTGTGGCGTCGATGAGGGGGGCGTCGCATCAGGTCGGGCAGGTGAGCCGTGTCACCCGCCTGACCTGTGTGAAAGCCGTAACATACGGCCTGAGCAGGGACGATGGGCCCGACGTCGGCTTTATGATGGTCTAAACCTTTCACGATCGGCGCTTCCCTGTCGGGAACCGCTTGTGAAAGAATGCACAAGCAGGCGGCGAGGAGGGCGAGCTCCACGCCGAGGCAACGAACGCGAACTTTCCGGTCGGAATACGACGGGGATATGCCAGTCAACGAAGACTTACCGATCTTCACACCCCTGGCCAGGGGCGGGGAACGGGACTTTAGGGCGGATATGCGATGACCGAGAGCAGGAACTACCGGCTGGTCCACGGCGGCGGCGATGAGGCGGAGATCCCGCACATCCTCATCGTCGGCGGCGGTTACCTGGGCATGTACACCGCGCTGCGGCTGGAGAAGAAGCTCGGCGCCGGCGAGGCGCGCATCACGGTGGTCGACCCCAACTCCTACATGACCTACCAGCCCTTCCTCCCCGAGGCCGCGGCGGGCAGCATCAACCCGCGCAACGTGGTGGTGCCGCTGCGCAAGGTCTTCAAGCGGACGAAGGTGCTCACCGGCCACGTGGTCAGCATCGACCACACCGGGCGCACGATCGGCTTCGAGCCCGAGGTCGGCGAGCCCCGCGAGATCTCCTACGACTACCTCGTCATGGCGGCCGGCGCGGTCTCGCGCACCCTGCCCATCCCCGGCCTGGCCGAGTGGGGCATCGGCATCAAGACCGTCGAAGAGGCGGCCTACCTGCGCAACCACGTGCTGGAGCAGCTCAACATCGCCGACTCCACCGACGACGAGGCGATCCGCCGCAAGGCGCTCAACTTCGTGTTCGTCGGCGGCGGGTTCGCCGGTGCCGAGGCCATCGCCGAGCTGGAGGACCTGGCCCGGGACGCCACCCGGATCTACCCCTCGATCAGCGTCGACGACCTGCGCTTCTACCTGATCGAGGCGGCCGACAAGATCCTGCCCGAGGTCGGGCCCGAGGTCGGCACCAAGGCGCTCAACCAGCTCAAGCGCCGCGGCGTGGACGTGCGGCTGAAGACCTTCCTGGAGTCGGCCGAGAAGCAGGTCATCAAGCTCAGCGACGGCACCGAGTTCGAGGCCGGGACCCTGGTGTGGACCGCCGGGGTCAAGCCCAACCCGGTGGTCTCGGCGAGCGACCTGCCGCTGGGCCCCAAGGGGCACGTCGACACCAGCGAGTACCTGACCGTCAACGGCGTGGAGGGCGCCTTCGCGGGCGGCGACAACGCCCAGGTGCCCGACGGCAAGGGCGGCTTCTACCCGCCGAACGCCCAGAACGCGGTCCGCCAGGCCCCGGTGCTCGCCGACAACGTCATCGCGGCGGTGCGCGGTAAGAAGATGACCGCCTACCGGCACGACAACCTGGGCGCGGTGGCCGGACTCGGCCTGCACAAGGGCGCGGCCCAGCTGTTCGGCAGGATCAAGCTCAACGGGCGGATGGCCTGGTACGCGCACCGCGCCTACCACCTGTTCGCGGTGCCGACCTTCAACCGCAAGATGCGGGTGCTGGCCGACTGGACGCTCGGCCTGTTCCTGCGCCGCGACTACGCGGCCCTGCCCGAGATGGGCGAGCCGCGCCAGGCCTTCGAGGAGGCCGCCCAGCCGCAGCCGGTCGAGAACGGCCGCCTGCTGCGCCGGGTGAGCTGACCCGGATCCGTGGGCCNNCGGGGGGGGGGGCGGGGGCCGTTTTCGGCCGTGTGGGCCCGCAAAGCGGTGGGAATCCTGCGGATTCGACCTCCACCGGTATGATGGTCGCGCCCTCGTAGCCCAATGGAAGAGGCAGGCCCCCTAAAAGGGTCACGAGTGTCGGTTCGAGTCCGACCGGGGGCACTCGCCCTCCCTCCGGCTCACCGCTCGCGCTCCATCAGGAGCTGCAGGTGGGTGAAGAGGCGCTGGTCCGGTTCGGCGAGGTCGATGCCGCTGACCGACTCGGCCCGGCGCACCCGGTACCGCAGCGTGTTCGGATGGATGTGCAGCCGCTCGGCGGCCGCCCGCACGTCGCCGAAGGCCTCCAGGTAGGCCAGCAGCGAGCGGACCAGGTCCGAGTCGCTCTGCGCGTCGTGCCGCAGCAGCGCCTCCACCCGCGGGTCGCGCAGGCCCGGGGTGGCGCGCAGGTGCGCCAGCGTCTCGCCGACCAGCACCCGCGCCCGCACGTCCCCGATCGTGGCCACGTCCGCCTCCAGGTCGCGCCCCATGGCGTCGAGCACCCGGTCGGCCTCCTGCCGGGACTGCGCGATGTCGTCCGGCGACTCCACCGGGGAGCCCACCGCCGCCTGCACCCCCGAGCCGATCAGACCGCGTGCGGCCTCCACCGTCTTGCGGGCCAGCGCCAGCACCGAGGCCTCGGCGGCCGCCGCCGGGGAGCGCAGGTCGGGCACGAGCACGTAGATCCGCCCGCCGAGCACGGTCACCAGGGCGTTCTTACGGTAGGCGGCGGTGTGCACCGCGATCAGGTCGGCCATCCGGCGGCGCTGCAGCTCCAGGCCCGAACGGTTGCGCTGGGACACGGGGCCGCGCCCGACCCCCAGCGAGAACGCCGCCACCAGGGCCGGCCGCTCCGGGGACACCTCGACCGAGTCCGCCAGCGCGGCGGCCTCGATCCGGCCCTCCAGCAGCCCGGCCAGCAGGTCTTCGCGCAGCCGCAGCCCCGCCGTCACCTCGGTGCGGTGGCGCAGCATGTGCAGGGCGGTGATGCGCGCCGCCCCGAGCAGCGCCTCCTCGGCGCCCTCGGCGAAGGGCGCCGCCCCCTTCTGCACCCAGATGGTGCCCAGCGGCTGGTCCCCGGCGTGCACCCCCACCGCCATGCGGGGCCGGATGCCCAGTTCGGGGTGCTCGGCGACGTGCACCACCTCGTGCCCGGCGCGCAGCCGGGAGAACACCCCCCACTCGCGCAGCAGCGCCAGGTACTGCTCGGGGCCCTGGCGGCCGAGCACCGACAGCCGCCGCAGCTCGTCGACCTCCTCGCCGCTGGAGTAGGCCAGCACCCGGCTGGCGGAGTCCTCGATCGCCACCAGGCCGCCGGTGAGCGAGGCGATGGTCTGCGCCAGCGAGAACAGGTCCCCGGCCGACTCGCCCAGGTCGGTCTCGCCGGTGAGCCGGGCGTCGTCGACCACGCTGCGGCACAGCGCCTGGAGCTGGTCCCAGCGCACGTCCGGGCGGACCGCCAGCAGCGCCACCCCGGCCTCGCGGGCGGCGCTGCGCAGCAGCCCGACCTCGTCGCCGGAGGGGCGGGCCGGGGCGGGCGCGCCCCAGCCCTGCGGCGGCGGGTAGCTGGGCTCCTCGGCCTGGGCCCGCGCGGCGGCGTTCACCTTCACCGCGACGGCGGCGGCGCCGCGCTCGGCGGCGGCGCGCACGAGCTGCCGGGCGGCCGCGCCGCGGGCGCCGATGAGCAGGACGAGGTCCCCGGCGAAGGCGTCCACCTCGTCCTCGGGGTCGGCGATGACGACGTTGTCCACTCGCACATCCAGCCCGGCGGGGGCGGCGAGCACGTCGACCAGCGGGTCGCCGACCGCCAATAGCAGCTGGCGGAGGGGAACACCAGGGTTTTCTCCGGTTTCATCGGGACCGTGTGGCGGATGTGGCTGCTGTGGTGTTGCGTGGTCGCTGAAGTCCATGGCCCTATCAGTTTGTCGTATCGACCAAGTGTCCGCGACAAAGAGTGGCCGTGTCCACAACGCCGCGCCCTGTCGGGTTCGCTTACGTTTGACCGGTTCGATGGAGTGACGACGCTGTCCCGACGGAGGTGCCCATGGACGCGGTGACGAACGTCCCCGTGCCGGCGAACGAGCCCGTGCTGACCTACGCCCCCGGCAGCCCGGAGCGGGCCGAGCTGGAGACGAAACTGGCCGAGCTCGGCAAAGAGCCGGTCGAGCTGCCGATGACCATCGACGGCGAGCGCCGCATGGGCG
This sequence comes from Nocardiopsis chromatogenes YIM 90109, assembly GCF_000341185.1. GTDB lineage: Bacteria > Actinomycetota > Actinomycetes > Streptosporangiales > Streptosporangiaceae > Nocardiopsis_A > Nocardiopsis_A chromatogenes. The sequence goes on along the minus strand of NZ_ANBH01000283.1, from coordinate 23,576 downwards.
GGGGGTCGCGCATCGACGCGGTCCAGCCGCACCGCCACTCCGCCGTCCTGGGCACCATGGGCAACGCCACCCACGACGACGCCCGTGCCGCCGTCGCCGCGGCCAAGGGCGCCGCGCAGCAGTGGCGGGACCTGCCCTTCGACGAGCGCGCCGCGGTCATCCTCCGCGCCGCCGACCTGCTCGCGGGCCCCTGGCGCCAGACGCTCAACGCCGCCACCATGCTCGGCCAGTCCAAGACCGCGATCCAGGCCGAGATCGACGCCGCCTGCGAGCTGATCGACTTCTGGCGGTTCAACGTCGCCTACGCCCGCCAGCTCATGGAGCAGCAGCCCTACAGCCCGGCCGGGCAGTGGAACCGCATGGAGCAGCGGCCGCTGGAGGGCTTCGTCTACGCCATCACGCCCTTCAACTTCACCGCCATCGCGGGCAACCTGCCCACCGCCCCCGCGCTGATGGGCAACACCGTGGTGTGGAAGCCCTCGCCCACCCAGCAGTTCGCCGCCGACCTGACGATGCGGCTGCTGGAGGAGGCGGGCATGCCCCCCGGCGTCATCAACATGGTCACCGGCGACGGCCTGGCCGTCTCCGACGTCGCGCTGGCCGACCCGGAGCTGGCCGGGATCCACTTCACCGGCTCCACCCGCACCTTCCAGCACCTGTGGAAGTCGGTCGGCGAGAACATCGCGAACTACCGGTCCTACCCGCGCATCGTCGGCGAGACCGGCGGCAAGGACTTCATCGTCGCCCACCACTCGGCGAACCCGGACACCGTCCGCACCGCCATCGTCCGCGGCGCCTTCGAGTTCCAGGGCCAGAAGTGCTCGGCCGCCTCGCGCGCCTTCGTCGCCCGCTCGGTCTGGGAGCGCATGCGCGACGACCTGATCGCCGAGACCGAGGCCCTGACCATGGGCGACGTGACCGACCTGAGCAACTTCATGGGCGCGGTGATCGACCGCCGCTCCTTCGACCGCCTGTCGGCGGTGCTGGAGCGGGTCAAGGGCGACCCCACCCTGACCGTGCTGGCCGGGGGCACCGCCGACGACTCCGAGGGCTACTTCGTGCGCCCGACCGTCATCGAGGGCACCGACCCCTCCAACGACGTCTTCCGCACCGAGTACTTCGGCCCGGTCGTGGCGGTGCACGTCTACGAGGACGGCGACTACGACCGTATCCTGGAGGTCGTGGACCAGGGGTCGGACTACGCCCTGACCGGCGCCGTCATCGCCGACGACCGCGCCGCCGTGCAGAAGGCCCAGCACGCCCTGCGCTTCACCGCCGGGAACTTCTACATCAACGACAAGCCGACCGGCTCGGTCGTGGGCCAGCAGCCCTTCGGCGGCGCCCGCGCCTCCGGGACCAACGACAAGGCCGGCTCCGCGCAGAACCTGGCCCGCTGGGCCAGCCCGCGCTCCATCAAGGAGACCTTCGTTCCGCCGAAGACCTCCGCCCACCCGCACCAGGGCTGATCGGCCCGGGATCACCCCCCGGCCCCGGGCGGCGGCGCCCGGGGCGGTCAACATCGGTCCCGCGGAGCCGCCCGTGCCGGGCCCCCAGCGGGGTCCGGCACGGGCGGCCCTCGGAGGAAACGCGAGGTCATCCATGCTTCGTACGCCACTGCTGGCGGCGGCACGCTCCACCGCGTGCCGACGGCTCGTCGAGCGCACCCCCGTGACCCGGTCCCTGGTGGACCGGTTCGTCGCCGGGTCCACCCAGGAGCAGGCGCTCCCCAAGGTCGCCGAGCTCACCAGGGACCGCTACGTCACCCTCGACCACCTGGGCGAGGACACCACCGACGCCGCGCAGGCCCAGGCCACGGTCGGGGCCTACACCCGGCTGCTGGCGGCCCTGGACGAGCAGGGCCTGGCCGGGCGGGCCGAGGTGTCGGTCAAACTCTCGGCGGTCGGCCAGTTCCTTCCGGCCGACGGCGAGAAGATCGCCCTGGAGAACGCGCGGGACATCTGCCGCGCGGCCGAGGCCGCGGGCACCACGGTGACCCTGGACATGGAGGACCACACCACCGTGGACTCCACCCTGTCCATCCTGCGCGACCTGCGGGTGGACTTCCCCTGGGTGGGCGCGGTGCTGCAGGCGTACCTGCACCGCACCGAGGCCGACTGCCGCGACCTGAGCGGCGCGGGCTCGCGGGTGCGGATCTGCAAGGGCGCCTACGACGAGCCCGCCTCGGTCGCCTACCAGGACAAGGCCGAAGTCGACAAGGCGTACGTGCGCTGCCTGAAGATCCTCATGGCGGGGGAGGGCTACCCGATGGTGGCCTCGCACGACCCGCGCATGGTGGCGATCGCCCAGAGGCTCGCCGCCACCGCGGGCCGCTCCGAGGAGGAGTACGAGCACCAGATGCTCTACGGAATCCGCGACAACGAGCAGGTCCGCCTGGCCGCCGAGGGCAAGCGCATGCGCGTGTACGTCCCCTACGGCGACGAGTGGTACGGCTACTTCATGCGCCGCCTGGCCGAGCGCCCGGCGAACATGATGTTCTTCGCCCGCTCCCTGATCACCCGCGGCTGAACCTGCGGCCGTCCCCGACCCCGCCCGCGGACGATCCTTCGGGGCCGGAGCGGATGACACCCCTCTGGCACCGAACGGCCCCGGGGCCTGCGAAAGAGCAGCCCCGGGGCCGTCGGCGTCCCCGCCCATCCGCCGCCGGCTCCCTGGGCAAGCGTTGCCGATCGCGGCGACCGCGCGCACGCCCGCCGTCCGACGACGCTGCCCAAAGGGGCACCCCCTGTGCCGCATGCGTTGGCGGTCGGAGTGCCCTCGTTCCCGGGGCGTCGGCGCTCACCCGCCGGTGCCGGGCCGCCCGTCCACAGCGGCCCTTGCCGCGGCCACGAAGGCGGCGACCGCCGGGTGGTCGCCGCCTCCTGCGCGGAAGGCGACCTTCGACCGCCGGAAGACCGGAAGCCGGGTCAGCACCGCCCCCTCGGGGACGGGGGTGGTGGCGATCTCCGGGACGAACCCGACCCCCTGCCCGATGGCCGCCAGCGACAGCACCGTGCGGAAGTCGTTGACCTGGTGGCGGATCCTCGGCTGGAAACCGGCCGCCTGGCAGGCGCGCACGACCATCGCGTGGCCGGTCGTGCCGTCCCGCGCCGTGATCCACGGGGCGTCGGCGTAGGGTCCGAGCAGTTCCGCGAGTGTGCCGGGGCGCTCCGCGGTTCCCGGGGAGATGTCGCCACCGAGGGCGGTGCCGGTGGCCAGGTACATCGGCTCCTCCAGCAGGGACACCTCATCCACCGTGGTGTCCGGTGACGCGGGGACGAAGTCGTAGTCGTGCACGAGCGCCGCGTCCAGGTCACCGGCCCGCAGGCCGTCGGAGACGCGCGCCGAGTCGATCTCCTGCACCATCGGCTCCAGCGCCGGGTGCCGCCGGGCCAGCTCGGCCAGTGCGGCGGGCAGGATCGTGTGCCCGCCGGAGGGGAAGGTCCCGACGCGCAGCGGACCGCCGATGCCCTCCCGGGCACCGGCCAGTTCGGCCACCGCCAGTTCGAGGCGTTCCAGCACGGCGTCGGCGTGCGTGACGAGGGTCCGTCCCGCGGGGGTGAGGACCACCCGCCGTCCGCTGCGCTCCAGCAGCGGCACCCCCGCCTCCCGTTCCAGTGCGGCCAGCTGCTGGGAGACGGCGGACGCGGTGAAGGTCAGCGCCTCGGCCACGGCCGCGATGGTGCCCCGCCGGTCCAGTTCGCGGAGCAGGTGGAGACGGCGGACATCGAGCATAAGAACAGCTTAGGTGTTCCGCCAGAAATCGGAAATGGACCTACAGGGTCGGCCTCGGCGAGGCTGGAGCCATGACGCCCGAACCGATCTTCACCGGCCTGTACGTCCCGCTGGTCACCCCCTTCACCGACGACCTGCGCCTGGACCGGGGCACGCTGGTCCGCCTCGCCGACGATGCGCTGACGGCCGGGGCCTCCGGCCTCGTCGCCCTCGGCACGACCGCCGAGTCGGCCGCGCTGACCGCCGAGGAGAAGCGGACCGTGGTGCGCGTCTGCTCCGCCGCCTGCCGGGAGCACGGCGCCCCGCTGATCGTCGGGGTCGGCACCGGCGACACCGCCTCCGCCGTCGCGTCGCTGCGCGAGCTGGCCGCCGCCGGCGATGCCGCCGCGGCGCTCGTCCCCGCCCCGCCCTACATCCGTCCGGGGGAGGCGGCGACGCTGGCCCACTTCACCGCGCTGGCCGAGCAGGGCGGCCTCCCGCTGATCGTGTACGACATCCCCTACCGGACCGGCCAGGCCCTCAGCGCCGAGACGCTCGCCGCGCTCGGCCGCCTCCCCGGGGTGATCGCGGTCAAGCACGCCATCGGCGCGATCGATGCGACCACGGTCGAGCTGCTCGGCCGCGCGCCGCGGGGCTTCGCCGTGCTCGGCGGTGACGACGTCGTCCTCTCGCCCCTGCTGGCGGCGGGCGCCCACGGCGGAATCACCGCCTCGGCCAACGTCCGCACCGCCGACTTCGCCGAACTGGTCGCGCTGTGGCGCCGCGGCGACGCCGGACCCGCCCGCAGGCTCGGCGCCGAACTGGCCCGCCTGTCCGCCGCGCTCTTCGCCGAGCCGAACCCGACGGTCATCAAGGGCGTGCTGCACGCCCAGGGCCGCATCCCCAGCCCGGCCGTCCGCATGCCGCTGCTGGCCGCCGCCGCGGACTCGGTCGACACGGCCGTGCACCTGGCCGATAGCCCTGTGCTCCACGAAGCGCCGACCCCGTGCTGAGGCGCGGCCCGCCGGGCGGCCCCGGCCCCGTGTGAAGCGGGGCCGCCCGGTGTCGCCGATGCGGCATCAGCACGGAATCAGTACGGACGGTCCCCCACGATGGCCACGCGCTCGGCCACGCGCGGGTGCGGGTGGTAGTCGTTCACCGCGTAGTGTTGCGTTGCGCGGTTGTCCCAGAAGGCGATCGAGTTCTTCTCCCACCGGAACCGCACCTGGTACTCGGGCACGTGCGCCTGCTGGAACAGGTGACGCAGCAGCGCGTCGCTCTCCTCGCGCTCCATGCCCAGGATGCGGGTGGTGAAGGAGACGTTGACGAACAGCGTCTTGCGCCCGGTCTCCGGGTGGGTGCGCACCACGGGGTGGTGCACCGGCGGGAACCGGTCCTGCCACTCCAGCAGCCGCTCCCGGTCCAGGAAGCGCGCGAAGCCCGGGATCACGTCGTGCTCGGCGACGGCCCCGTCGATGCGGGCCTTCACGTCCTCGGAGAGGTTGTCGTAGGCGGCGGCCATGTCGGCCCACATGGTGTCCCCGCCCTGCGGCGGCACCTCGACCAGGCGGAGGATCGCCCCCAGGGCGGGCTCGCGCCGCCACGTCACGTCGGTGTGCCAGACGTTCTCGTAGCTCGGCGGCATCTTCCCCTTGGCGAAGCGCGCCACCACGGCGTCGTCGCCCTGGTCGATGAAGGGGTTGGTCTCCAGGTCGCCCCACATGCGGGCGATCTCCTGCTGCCGCTCGGAGGTGATCGGCTGGTCGCGGAAGAAGACGACCTTGAACTCCAGCAGCGCGCGGTGGATCTCGGCGCGCAGCTCCTCGGAGATCTCCTCGCGCAGGTCGACCCCGTGGATCTCGGCACCGATCACCGGGCCGAGGGGGCGCACCTCGAACAGCCGGTACGGCGCGGACTCCTGGCCCTCGGCGAGGCGGCGCAGCGTGCGCGGCCCCTCGACGACGGCCTCGTCCACGGTGCGCGCGTCGCGCAGCCGCGTATCCGGATCCGCCGTCGGGTTCGTGGTCGGGTTCTCGGCGATGGTCATCAGGGTGTTCCTTTCTCTTCTGTCGGGAGCACTGTCGGGTGGACCGGTCGCGGGGTGTCCGGACCGGGGATCGGGGGCCCGGGGACATCGGGCGGACAGGGCGCGGCGGTGCGTGGCCGCACTGCTGCGCCGAGTGATGGATTCAGGGGTGGCAGGGCGGGTGAGCGGCCCTCTGCCGAACGCGTCCTGGCAGGCGCGGCCGCCGCCGGGTCGGGGCGCAGGCGGGGACGATCGGCACCGCTCGGTCTCAGAGGGCCGAAGAGGGTGTCAGCGGAAGACGGACAGGGATCGGCGGCGGACCGGGATCACAGGGACGGGTGTCCAGGGGGACCGGGTGTCCGGCGGAACGGAGAAGCCGCGAAGGGCGGGCCGGGAACATCACCCGGGACGGCGCGGAGAGGCGCGCCGGATCAGACGAGGAAAGGAGGAGACCCCAGGCGTCCGCGCAGGCGGATCACCCCGGCGGCACCGCGTCCGATGGCGCGGTCGCGTCGGCCCCGACGGATCGTCAGGAGGAGGCGGGGGTCGGTCGTCATGGCGCCGAGCATGGGGGAGGGGCCCGACGTCTGTCAAGGTGAGTCCGAGCCGTGACACCGCCCGGGAACCCGCCGGAGGGGCCGCACGTTAGGTTGAAGGCAGTAGACCCACGGCCCTGGAAAGGCTTGCACAGACATGCGGATGAGGAGCTCCAATCCCGTCCTGAAGCGGGCGATGCAGTCCGGTCAGGGCGGCGGGTACGGCCAGCAGGCATACGGCGGCTACCAGCAGCCCTATGGACAGCCCGGCTACCCCCAGCCCGGATACGGACAGGACGCCTACGGCCACCCCCAGCCCGGCGCCTACGGCCAGCCGCCCATGGCGCCCGCCCAGGGACGGCTGACCATCGACGACGTCGTCGTCAAGACCGGCATCACCCTCGGGGCGGTGCTCGTCACGGCGGTCATCAACTACTTCATCGGGTGGATGGTCGACCCCGGCCTCGCGATGGGGCTGACCTTCGTCGGCGCCATCGCCGGGCTGATCCTCGGTCTGGTCATCGGCTTCAAGGGGTCGACCAACCCGGCCCTCATCCTGGCCTACGCCGCCCTTGAGGGGCTCTTCGTCGGCGGTTTCAGCTTCATCCTCGAAGCCCAGCTCGTGGCCACCGGGGTGTCCGACTCCACCACGGGCTCCCTGGCGGTGCCCGCGATCTTCGGCACGATGTTCGTCGCCGGGACGATGCTCGCGCTGTACAAGTTGAAGATCATCCGCGTCACCAACACCTTCGTGAAGGTGGTCTCGGCCGCGGCGATCGGCTTCTTCGTGCTGATCCTGGCCAACTTCCTGCTGAGCTTCTTCATCGACGGCGGCCTGGGCCTGCGCACCGCCAGTCCGCTCGGCCTGATCGTCAGCGCCGTGGCGATCGTGATCGCCGCCGCCGTGCTGGCGATGGAGTTCAAGAACGTCGACGACGCCATCGCGATGGGCATGCCGGAGAAGTTCTCCTGGCAGCTCGCCTTCGGCCTGACCGTGACCCTGGTCTGGCTCTACATCGAGATCCTGCGCCTGATCTGGATCGTCAAGACGCTCTTCGAGTAGCCCGGGCGGCCCCGGCGGCCCTCGAAGCGGACACGGGAAAGGCGCCGCACCCGAAGGGGTGGGGCGCCTTTCCTGCGCCGGGGAGACGCCCGGTCGTCCGTCGTCGAGCCGGCCTCAGGCGCGCTGCCGCGGGATGGGCTGGTGGCTCCGGTGGCGGCGCATGTACTCCTGCACGATCGCGTGCGCGTAGCCGCGGCTGAGCTCGTATTCGTCGGCGAGCCAGGCGCTGCGTTCGGAGCAGCGGGTCAGCGACGGCCCCTTGTCGAGGGCGTCGAACCACTCGTGGAGGTCGCGACCGGTGACGGACGGGATGCGGGCGAGCAACTGGGCGTGGATCTCCGGCGAGTGGGTCACCGCCATGGGTGCACCTCCGATGCTGAGCGGCACTTACCTGCGACCTTGCAACAGGATGAAGCCTTGGACAAGCCCCGGTGACAGGGTTTTACCCTCGGTTTCGCCGCTCGGGGCGCCCCGCTGGTCCGGGACGCCCCGATTCCTCCGCATCCGCCCGGCCTGTGGGCCCCGGCGGTCAGCTCAGCCGCTCGAAGACGGCCGCCATGCCCTGGCCGCCGCCCACGCACATGGTCTCCAGCCCGAAGGTCTTGTCGTGGAACTGCAGCCCGTTGAGCAGGGTGCCGGTGATCCGCGCGCCGGTCATGCCGAAGGGGTGGCCCACGGCGATCGCCCCGCCGTTCACGTTGAGCTGGTTCTCGATGTCGATGCCCAGGTCGTCGGCCGACGGCAGCACCTGGGCGGCGAAGGCCTCGTTGATCTCGACCAGGTCGATGTCGGAGATGGTCATGTTGGCCCGCGCCAGCGCCTGCCGGGAGGCCGCGACCGGGCCCAGCCCCATGATCTCCGGGGACAGCGCGCTCACCCCGGTGGACACGATCCGCGCCAGCGGGGTCAGCCCGAGCTGGGCGGCCTTGGTGTCGCTCATGACGACCACGGCGGCCGCGCCGTCGTTGAGCGGGCAGCAGTTCCCGGCGGTCACCGTGCCGTCCGGGCGGAACACCGGCTGGAGCTGGGAGACCTTCTCATAGGAGGTGCCGGGCCGGGGGCCGTCGTCGGAGTCGGCCACGGTGCCGTCCGGCAGCGTGACCGGGGTGATCTCGCGGGACCAGAACCCGTTCTCGATGGCCTGCTCGGCGCGGTTCTGCGAGCGCACGCCGAACTCGTCCTGGCGCTGCCGGGAGATGCCGCGCATCTGGGCCACGTTCTCGGCGGTCTGGCCCATGGCGATGTAGACGTCCGGCAGCTCGCCGTCCTCGCGCGGGTCGTGCCAGGTGTCGGCGCCGCCCTCGGCGCGGCGGGCGGTGCGCTCCTCGGCGGGGGCGAACGCCGGGTTCTTGGTGTCGGGCAGGGAGTCGCTGTTGCCCTTGGTGAACCGGCTGACCATCTCCACGCCGGCGGAGACGAACACGTCGCCCTCCCCGGCCTTGATGGCGTGGTAGGCCATCCGGGTGGTCTGCAGGCTGGAGGAGCAGTAGCGGGTCAGGGTGGCGCCGGGCACCGAGTCCCAGCCGAGCTGGACCGCGATCACCCGGGCCAGGTTGTTGCCCTGCTCGCCGCCGGGCAGGCCGCAGCCCAGCAGCAGGTCGTCGATGTCCTTGGGGTCGAGCTGCGGCACCTTGGCCAGTGCCGCGGTGATGATCTGGGCGGTGAGGTCGTCGGCCCGCAGGTCCTTCAGCGACCCCTTGAAGGCGCGCCCGATGGGCGAGCGCGCGGTCGCGACGATGACGGCTTCAGGCATGCTCGCGGCCCTTCCGATGGTCTGTACGGTCGTCGGGTCTGCCGTGGTAGATCCCGTTATTACCAGCAAGTTAACCTGTCGGCCGCCGGGCCGGCGGCGCCGGGGTGCCTCAAGCGCGCGAGGGCGCGGTGCTCTCCGCGCCCCCGGGGCCTCCGGTGTCCCCGGCCTCCCCGGCGGCATCGGCCCCCGCGTCCGCCTCCGCTACCGGGCGGGCCCGGCCGCCGCGGCGTAGCAGGGCCGCCCAGCGCCCGCGCGGCCCGCGCTCGCGCCCGGCCACCCGCACGCCGCTGACCTCCATGCCCGGCTCCTCGGCGGCCTCCACCGCGGCCCGGTCCACCGGCAGGACGCCCTCGCCGCCGCGCCGGTCCAGCGGTGTCTCCAGCTCGGGCAGCAGCCCCAGGGCGGCGCAGGCCGACGGCAGCACCGCGGTCGCCGCGTGGGCGTACCCGCGCGCGGAGGGGTGGAACCGGTCGGGGCCGAACATCTCCTCCGGCCGGGCGGAGAAGTCGTCGGCGAGCAGGTCGGTCAGTGACACGGTGCGCCCGCCCTCCTCCACCACCGCGATGGTCTGCGCGGCGGCGAGCTGGCGCGAGGCGCGGCGGGCCACGGTGCGCAGCGGCTGCCCGATGGGCCGCACGCTGCCCAGGTCGGGACAGGTGGCCACGACCACCGCGGTGCCCTGGGCGTGCAGGGTGCGCACCACGCTCTGCAGGTGGTGCACCGCGTCGGCCGGGCGCACCCGGTGGATCACGTCGTTGGCGCCGATGAACACCACCGCCAGGTCGGGCGCGGCGCCGTCCAGCCGCCCGGCCTGGCGCACCAGGTCGGCCGAGGTGGCGCCGACCTTGGCGGTGCTGCGTAGCCGCACCGGCCGCCCGGCGGCCTCGGAGATCCCGGCCGCCAGCAGCGCGCCGGGCGTCTTGGGCCCGTCGGTCAGGGCGAACCCGGCGGCGGTGGAGTCGCCGAGGATCGCGAAGTCGATGGGCGGGCCGGTGCCGCCGCCGTAGACGCCCTCCACCTCCGGCGGCGTCCACGAGGTGAACCCGATGGCGCGGTAGGCCAGGCGCGCCTGCAGGTACAGCAGCGCCATGGTCCCGGCCCCGAGCAGGGTGAGCCCGCCGCCGCCGAACGCGGTTGCGGTCGCGATCCTTCTGGCCCGTGCGGCGCGCAGCATTGCCCCCTCCTCTGCCCCCTGGGGCGGTGGTCCCCGTCGTCCCATAGCAAGATGCCCTCCGCGCCGCCGTCGTACGCACCGGCGGACCCGGGCGGGGACGGCGCGGCCCTTGTAGTGTCGGTGCCACCAGGGGAGAGCGCCCCCACCAGGGGCGGGCATCCCGGACAATGGCGTTCAGAAGGGGAGCCCCGATGCGGGTGCACCAGTCGTTGATCGATCTCGTCGGAGACACCCCGCTGCTGCGGCTGAACAAGGTGACCGAGGGCCTGGCGCCGACCGTGCTGGCCAAGGTCGAGTACTTCAACCCCGGCGGATCCGTGAAGGACCGCATCGCGCTCCGGATGGTCGAAGAGGCCGAGAAGGACGGGCTGATCGGCCCCGGCGGCACCATCGTCGAGCCGACCTCCGGCAACACCGGGGTGGGGCTGGCCATCGTCGCCGCCCAGCGCGGCTACCGCTGCGTGTTCGTCTGCCCGGACAAGGTGGGCAACGACAAACTCGCCGTCCTGCGCGCCTACGGCGCCGAGGTGGTGGTGTGCCCGACCACGGTCGCCCCCGACCACCCGGACTCCTACTACTCGGTCTCCGACCGCCTGGCCGAGTCCATTCCGGGCGCCTGGAAGCCGGACCAGTACGCCAACCGGAACAACCCCGAGTCGCACTACCGGTCCACCGGCCCGGAGATCTGGGAGCAGACCGAGGGGCGGATCACCCACTTCGTGGCGGGCATCGGCACCGGCGGCACCATCACCGGCACCGGCCGCTACCTCAAGGAGGTCTCCGACGGCCGGGTGAAGATCATCGGCGCCGACCCCGAGGGGTCGGTCTACTCCGGCGGCAGCGGGCGCCCCTACCTGGTGGAGGGGGTCGGCGAGGACATCTGGCCGGAGACCTACGACCCCTCCGTCTGCGACGACGTCATCGCGGTCAGCGACAAGGACTCCTTCCTCATGACGCGCCGCCTGGCCAAGGAGGAGACGCTGCTGGTGGGCGGCTCCTGCGGCACGGCGGTGGAGGCGGCGCTGCGGGTGGCCGCCACCGCCTCCCCCGACGACGTGATCGTGGTGCTGCTGCCCGACGGCGGGCGCGGCTACCTGGCCAAGATCTTCAACGACGACTGGATGGCCGACTACGGGTTCCTGTCCACCGAGACCGAGGAGCCCACCGCCGGGGACGTGCTGGCGGGCAAGAGCGCCTCGCTGCCGGAGTTCGTGCACGTCCACCCGCACGAGACGGTGGGCACGGCGGTGGAGGTCATGCGCGAGTACGGGGTGAGCCAGCTCCCCGTGATGAAGGAGGAGCCGCCGGTCATGGCGGCCGAGGTGGTCGGCTCCATCGCCGAGCGCGACGTGCTGGACGCCCTGTTCGCCTCCCGGGCGCGGCTGCAGGACACCGTCGGCGACCACATGAGCGCGCCGCTGCCGGTGGTGGGCGGCGGCGAGCCCGTCAGCCGGTGCGTGGAGCTGCTGCGCGGCGCCGGGGCGCTGGTGGTGCTGCGCGACGGCAAGCCGGCCGGGGTCCTCACCCGCCAGGACCTGCTCGCCCACATGGCGGGGTAGCCGAGCCCGCGGCCCGGCCCCCGTCCTTCGGGCGGGGGCCGCGGACCGGGACGCGCCGGGCGCCTATTACAGTTCACCACGGCATTACCCGTCGGTAGATTCGAGGGTGCAGGTGGCACGGCTGACGTCCTGGGTCGCGCGCGGGCTGTGGGGGTGGCTCCGCCGCAACGCCGACGTGCGCGCGGGCACCCGCGCCGCGCGCCGGTTCGCCGCCTACGGGCCGGGCACCTCCATCGCCTTCCCCACCGCCACGGTCTTCGGCGAGCCGTGGATCGCCCTGGGCGCGCACACCCTCATCGGCGCCGACATCACCCTGTCCGCCGGGATGCTGCCCGGCATGGACCTGGGCCCCGAGCCGCTGCTGCGGATCGGCGACGGCTGCACCATCGGCCGCGGCTCGCACGTGGTGGCGCACTGCTCGGTCGAGATCGGCGACCACGTCTTCACCGGCCCCTACGTCTACATCACCGACCAGAACCACGTGTACAGCGACCCGCACACCCCCGTGGGGCTGCAGTGGCCGCAGGACGCCCCGGTCCGCATCGGGTCGGGCACCTGGATCGGCGCCAACGCGGTGGTGCTGCCCGGGGTGCGGCTGGGGCGCAACTGCGTGGTGGCCGCCGGGACCGTGGTGCGCCCCGGCGTGTACCCCGACCACAGCGTCATCGCCGGGGTGCCCGGCAAGGTGGTGCGCCGCTACGACGAGGAGGCCGGGTGGGAGCCGCCGCTGCGCCCGGACGGCGGCGCCCACCCCGCACGCCGCGGCTGCCGGGGCCCCGCCCCGCCGCCGGACTGAGCGGCCCGGGGCACCCGCACCCCCTAGTGTGGTCGCCATGACGTTCGACGGGTTTGAGACGCTGGCGATCCACGCCGGTCAGGAGGCCGACACCGAGACCGGTGCGGTCGTCGTCCCCATCTACCAGACCAGCACCTACGCCCAGGACGGCGTGGGCGGTCTGCGCGGCGGCTACGAGTACTCGCGCACCGCCAACCCCACCCGCAAGGCGCTGGAGGAGTGCCTGGCCGCGCTGGAGTCCGGCGCGCGGGGCCTGGGGTTCGCGTCCGGCATGGCGGCCGAGGACACCCTGCTGCGCACGGTCGCCGGACCGGGCGACCACGTGATCATCCCCGGCGACGCCTACGGCGGCACCTTCCGGCTGTTCTCCAAGGTGCTGGAGCGCTGGGGGGTCGCCTGGGAGGCGGTGCCGCAGACCGATCCGGACGCGGTGCGCGCCGCGGTGCGGCCGGAGACGGTCGCCATCTGGACCGAGACGCCCACCAACCCGCTGCTCAACATCACCGACATCGAGGCGCTGGCCGGGATCGCGCACGACGCCGGCGCGCTCCTGGTCGTGGACAACACCTTCGCCTCGCCCTACCTCCAGCAGCCGCTGGCGCTGGGGGCCGACGTCGTGGTGCACTCCACCACCAAGTACCTGGGCGGCCACTCCGACGTGGTCGGGGGCGCCCTCGTGGTCGCCGACCCGGAGCTGGGCGAGCGGCTGGCCTTCCACCAGAACACCATGGGCGCGGTCGCCGGGCCCTTCGACGCCTGGCTCACCCTGCGCGGCGTCAAGACGCTGGGCGTGCGCATGGACCGGCACTGCGCCAACGCCGAGCGGATCGCCGACGCCCTGCGCCACCACCCGGCCGTGAGCGAGGTGGTCTACCCGGGCCTGGCCGAGCACCCCGGGCACAAGCTGGCGGCCCGGCAGATGCGCGGCTTCGGCGGGATGGTCTCCTTCCGGCTGCGCGACGGGGAGAAGGCGGCGCTGCGGATGTGCGAGCGCACGCAGGTGTTCACCCTGGGCGAGTCCCTGGGCGGGGTGGAGTCGCTGATCGAGCACCCCGCGCGGATGACGCACGCCTCGACGGCCGGGTCGCCGCTGGAGGTCCCCGCCGACCTGGTGCGGCTGTCGGTGGGCATCGAGTCCGGCGACGACCTGGTGGCCGACCTGCTGGCGGCGCTGGACTGACCGGCGCGCCCGACCGCGTCCGCGGCCCCTCCCGGTGCTCCTGGGAGGGGCCGCGGTGCTGTGCGGGGCTCTGGCGGGGTCCGGCGCACGCTCCCCGGCGGCGCCTACTCCTCGGCGGAGCCGTAGGCCGCCAGGCGGGCGTCGAGGCCGTCCCCGTAGTCGCGGAAGGAGCGGTGGACCGGGCGCTCGGCGGTGCCGCGCCCGGTCCCGGCGATGACCGCGCGCACCGCGCGGGCCACCTCCTCGGGCCCGGGGAGCAGCCCCAGCGGCAGGTAGCGGGTGTCCTCCAGGGCGACCCACCCGTCGGCGTCCATGGCGCCGAAGCGCCAGCCGCTCTCCTCGTCCCAGACGAACCGCATCCGCCCGCCGTCGGCGCCGCGCGCGATCACCGTCGCGTCGCGGGGGTCCATCGGGTCGTTCCAGTGGTCGAGCACCTCGGTTCCGCCCGCGGCCAGCGCGGCGGCGACCGCGTCGACGTAGGGCTGGGGCAGTAGGACCCACGCGGGGCTGTAAGGCGCGGGCATCAGGCCGTTTCCGTTCACGGCGCGTTCCTTGTCTAGGACTGTGAGGAATGTGAGGACAGTGTGAAAGCGACGATGTGAAAGTGAAGAGAAAAGGGGGCGGACTCGGGTTCAGGGCGGCCGGTCCCCGTCTCCGCTCAGGGATATGCGGTGGGGGCCCACGGCGCCAGTGGGGCGCGCGGGTGTTGTGCAGCCGTAATGCTCTCCGGCCGTTCTCGGTCGGCGGGCCTTCGCGCCCCCCAGGGGGCCGATGTCCGTTTTCGTCCTCAGAATCCTGTTCGCCGCCCCGAATGGCGGGCGTGCCCGGCGCGGGCCGGACACGCGGTCCATTCGGGACGCTCCGCGGCCGTTTCCGTGCGCGGACCGGCCGCCCTCAGATCAGGGCACCGGTCCGGTCGCGCCGACCCTCGGTGTCGGCGCGGTCGCCGAGGCTCTCGGGGAAGCAGAGCCCGGAGACGGTGCGGCCGGCGCCGGAGAAGGAGCGGTTGTCGCTTCCGTCGCGCAGCGCGCGGTAGCGGCCGCGGTCGTTGCGCTTGATCCCGATGGAGGCGGCGATCAGCAGCCCCAGCAGGGTGCTGAAGAACACCACCAGGACCAGCAGCAGGATCCCGATGACCAGGGGCATCTTTCATCCTCCTTTCGAACCGCGTGGGCCCGTGGGGCCCACGCGACCCCGGAGGCTCTCCGGGGGAAGGAACGGACCCGATGCCGCGGGGAGGAGAAAGATCGTCTTCTTTGGCGTTCTCCTGTTCAGCTTCATCAGATTCATTCCTATGATTATCACCATCGGCTCCGGACGGCGTTGCGTCAAGGCCGGTGAGTAGAATTATTGGTACGAATCGGCGAACGGGAGCGGACAATGGAGCCTCGGCACCTGGAGATCGCCCAGGACCTCATGGAGGACATCGACCAAGGCCGCTACGCCCCCGGGGCGCCGCTCCCCACCGAGGACCGCCTGATGGAGCTCTACGGCACCTCGCGCAACACCGTGCGCCGCGCCATGCAGGAGCTCACCAACCGCGGACGGATCGACATCAAGCAGGGCAGCGGCAGCACCGTGCGCCGCTACCGGCCCACCACCCACCTGGCCAGCTCCGCCGAGGGCGAGGCCGACGACGAGCGGTACGCCGCCTACGTGCGGCGCATGCGCACCGAGCAGGGGATCGAGCCCAACCAGCGGCTCCGGGTGATCGTGGAGACCGCCGGGCCGACCGTGGCCGACCTGCTGGAGCTCGGCCCCGGCGAGGAGGACCGCTACGTGGTCATCCGCCGCTGCGACCGCTACCTGTCCGGGCGGCTCTGGCAGCGGCAGCTCTCCTACTACCCGCGGCGGCTGGCCCAGGGGTCGGACAAGGGGGCCGAGCTGATGACGCCCGAGGACATCCCGCGCGGCACCCGGACCCTGCTGGCGGAGATGGGCTACCCCCAGACCCGCTCGTGGGACGTGGTGGGTGCCAAGATGCCCTCGCTGAAGGACTCCACGCTGTTCGGGATCGGCCCGGGCATNCGGGGGGGGGGAGCCGGTCCGGTTCACCAAGACGCTGATGCCGGCCGACCGGCACCAGCTCATGTACTTCGAGGGGGAGATGACCCCCGAACAGCTGCGCTCCGGGACCGACCTGAACATCTACGACCACTGAGGCCGCCGGGCCCGGCGGGGGAGCGGGCGCTCAGGGCGTGCGCGAGGGCGGCCTCGGCCCGTCCCGGAATGCCAGGCCGACCACGCGCCTTCCGGACGCCGCCAGTGGGCCTGAGTCGGAGTCGTCGCGCAGGGACCGGTAGCCGCCCTTGCGGTCGCGGCTGCGGATTCCCAGGGAGACGGCGAGCATGAAGCCCAGCGCGAGGCCGGTGGCCACCAGCCCCGCGACCAACAGAAGGACCGCCATGGGGCGCCCTCCTTCCCGGTCTCGGACCCGCCAAGGGGTGCGGCGGGGGAGTCGGTGCCGGGATCGGCGTCGATCCGCGGAGTATCGTCAGTTGTCCCACCCATGGATGAGGTGGGACCAGGACAGCGGTTTGGACTTGTTGGTACAGGCTGCATACCCCTTGAGGAACGGTTCATGCGCGAGGAGAGCAGATATCGGAGGATTGCCCGAATCCTCCGCAGGGAGATCCAGAGCGGCGACCTGGCTCCCGGGCACCGGCTGGCCTCGGAGAAGGAGCTGGAGGAGCGTTTCGAGGCCTCCCGCAACACCGTGCGCCTGGCCCTGGGCATGCTGCGCAACCAGGGGCTCGTGGTCAGCCACCCCGGCCGGGGCCACTTCGTGCACGACGTGCTGCCGGTCACCTACTACGCCAACCGCTCGGCCAAGGAGACCGGGTCGGGCATCGAGTTCGCCGCCTTCGGCGCGGGCGCCCGGGTGGCCGAGCTGCTCATCGAGAGCGCGTCGGCCGAGGTCGGCAGCAGGCTCCGCATCGCGGAGGGGGAGCGGGTGGTGGTGCGCCGCACCTACGGGTACGTGGACGACCGCCGCGCCATGCGCCGCACCTCCTACTACCCGATGGACATCGCCGAGGGCAGCGCGCTGATGCACCCGGCCGACCTGCCGGAGGGGGCGGCGGCCGTGCTGGCCGGACTCGGCCACCCGCAGGCGGGGCACGTGGACGAGCTTCAGACCCGCATGCCCACCCCGGAGGAGGCCGAGGAGCTGGCGATCGGGCAGGGGGTGCCGGTGCTGGAGCTGTACCGCACCGGCTACTCGGAGGTCCGCCCGATCGTGCTCGAATGGGTGGTGTTCGCCGGGAACGGCGCCCGGTTCCAGTACGAGATCGACGACGTCAGCGCATACCGAAGGGACTGACGGCAGCGATGAGCGCGCCCAAGAGGACGATCGTGGCCGAGCACCTCCGCCAGGCCCTGATGAGCGGCGACTACCAGCCCGGGGAGCGGCTCCCGCACGAGGAGGAGCTGGCCGACCGGTTCGGGGTGTCCCGCGGCACGGTGCGCACGGCGCTGCGGACCCTGCAGGAGGAGGGGAGGATCAGCATCCTGCCGGGGCGCGGGGCCGAGGTGCGCGAGTACAGCCCGATCGTCCACCTGGCGACCGAGGTGCGCGGGGGCCGGGACTCCGAGCGCTTCGACACCGGCTACGCGCCGAACCTCCGGGCCCAGGGCTACGACTCGGTGGTCGAGGAGATCAAGGTCGTGATCGAGGAGGTGCGCCCCAAGGTCGCCCGGCGCCTGGGCCTGCCCGACCCGTCCCGGGCCGAGCCCTGCGCCCCCTCCTCTGCCCTGTCCCCTCCTCCCGCGAGCGAGCACCGGATCGTGGTCCGCCGCTGCGACCGGTTCGTCGACGGGGTCCTGTGGGAGTCGCAGACCAGCCACATGCCGTACGGGATCGCGGGCGGCACCGAGCTGATGTCGCCCGAGCGGATCGGCAGGGGCATCGACCAGGTGCTCGCCGAGCTCGGGCACGAGCGCGAGTGGTCGTGGGACGTGGTGGGGGCGCGCATGCCGACCCCGGCCGAGATCGACGCGTTCGGCCTGCGCCCCGGCGTCGTCCTGCTGGTACAGGAGAGGGTCACCTACGCGGGCGAGCGGGCGGTCCGTTTCACCGAGACGGTGATGCCGGCCGACCGCCACCAACTCCTGTACGCCGACGGCGACGCCCCGGGCGAACTGCTCCTCCTGGCCTCGGACGTGAGCATCTTCGAGACCTGAGGGCCGGGGCGGCCGCGTACCCTCCACGTGCGCTGTCGGCTGGCGGGCGTGGCGGTGGTCGCCGTGACCGGCGGGTACCCGCTTGCGGCCTCCGGCCGGGCGGCGGGTCAAGGGCGGCGACGACGAAGGAGGGCGGCCCGCCCGGCAGCGTCGTCGGCCGCCTGGCGTGTGCATGGTCCCTGCTCTCGGCGGCGACCAGGCACGCGCCCGCCACCCGACAGCGCTGCGGTAGGGGCCGCGGACCTTCCTCGTCGCCGTCACCGCCGACCGGCCGCACGCCTCGACCCCGGCGCTTGAACGCGGTGATCAGGGGCGTGCTCTGCGTGATGTGTACGCGTCGATCACGGCGGCCCCCAGGCTGTCTCCGCCGTCCTCGCCGAACCGGACCACGCGTCCGCCGCGGTCGGTGACCGCTTGGGCGAAGGCGCCCGCCGGTTCCCCGCCGCCCGGGACGATCAGGGTCACGGCGGCCCCCGCCGCCGCCAGCGCGTCCAGTTCGGCACCCGTCTTCTCCGCCGTCTCCGGGCGGGGCGGCCAGGCGAACTCCGGCGATCCGTCCCGACCGATGTGCGCGGTCGGCTCCCCGTCCGTCACCAGCACCACCACCGGCGCCCGCCCCGGATGGCGGCCGAAGTGCTCCCGTGCCAGGAGCAGCGCGTGCTGCACGTTGCTGCCCTGCACCCGCGGCCCGGCCGGTTCCAGCAGGTCCGCCGCGGACAGCGGCCGCGCCGACTCGTCGAACCCCACCACCCGCACCGCGTCCTGCGGGAACCGGGCGCCGACCAGCGTGTACAGCGCCAGCGCCGCCTCCCTCGCCGGGCCGAACAGCCCGCCGCGCACCATCGACGACGACAGGTCCACCAGCAGGCACACGGCGGCCGCCGCACGGTCCTCGGGCTCGGCGGTCCGCAGGTCCTCAGGGGACAGCGGCGGGGAACCCGGATCGGCCGCACGGCGCACGACCGCCGCACGGACCGTCGCCACCGCGTCCAGCGGCGCCGGGGTCCCGGGCTCCCAAGGGACCGATGCCCCCGGGTCCCCGGCCTCCGCCTGCGCCGTCCCCGTCGGCCCCGCCGCCCGGTCGCGCGCACGGCCGTGGCCGCCGCTCCGGTAGGCCCCTCGCCCGGGGGCCAGGCCGCGCAGGGCCGCCTCACCGAGGCGCCGCACCGCCTGCGGGGTGAGCCGTGGCCGGGAGCGGCCGCCCGTGAGCAGCCCGGCCGCGCGCAGCCGGGGCTCGACCTCGGCCAGGCGGCCGACCGCCTCGGCGGCCTCCGGCCCCAGCAGCCGCTCCGCCGCGGCGGGGTCGACTCCGCCGGGACCGCCTTCGAGCGCCCGTCCCAACTCGTCCAGGTCGGCGAGCTCCTCGATCAGGCCGACCGCCTCGGCCAGCCCCAGGTCCCGCGGGCCGTCGACCTCGGCGAAGGCATCCCGGACCAGGTCGGGGCGGCGCCGGAGCAGCGCGTCGGCGAGGCGGTCGAGCGCCTCGGCCAGGCCCGCCTCGCGAGCGGCCTCACCGAGGAGCCCCTCCAGCTCGGCGCGGCGGTCCGGGCTCAGCGACGAGGAGTGCGCCCGCGCGGCGGCGGACCGCCGGGCCAGCGCCTCGGCCAGCTCGTCCAGGCTGCGGGGGAGGTCGGCGAACTCGGGGAAGAAGGCGCCGTGCTCGGCCATGAACCGGTCCAGGTCGACGGGCTCGCCCCGGGCGTCGGCCTCCAACAGCGCGGCGAGCGCCGTGGCCATGGCCGCGACCCGCGCGGGGTCCTGGGGGAGCGCCCCGGACCCTCCCGACCGCCCGGACCGCCCCAACCGGGCTTCGACGAGGTCGCGCCGCACCTCCTCAAGGAGGCGTGCCACGGTCTCCCGCGCCTCGTCCGAGCGCCAGGGGTACGGCTCGGTGAGCAGGTGGCGCAGGGCGGCGGCCGTGTCGCGGGGGAGGGAGGCGAGTTCGCTCTCCCGGATGCGCGCGTCGTCGGAGGCGTCGGCGGCCAGGGCGCGGATTTCCAGCCCGACCGCGCGGTCCAGTTCGGCGCGCGCCCGGCGGAGCACCCCGTCGATGCCTCCGCGCCGTGCCGCCTGTTCGCGCCGTTCCCGCACCTGCCGTAGGAGCCCGTCGGTGCCCGGCACCCCTTGTGCGCCCTGCCGCAACAGGTCGCGCAGGGCCTGGTGGGGGCGTTTACCGGCGAAGACGCCGCGGCCGAGGTCGCGCAGCGCCCGCGCGGTGTCGAACGGGGGCGCGAGGGGGTCGGGGCCGGGCCGGTAGGGGAGGTAGCGGACCCGGTCGCCGCCGGCCGCCCCGTCCCCGGCCGCCCTGTCGCCGGTCATTCCTCCGGCCTCATGTCCGGTACACCGACCGGCCGCCGGAGCCCTCCGCGCCGCCCGGCGCTCCGGCCTCCTCGGGTCCGTCGTCCGCCTTGGACAGCCTCCGGGTCAGGTAGAGCCCCTCCATGGCCAGCTCCAGCGCCGCGGCGGCCTCCCCGGCGGCCGCGTCCGGCCCCTCCGGCGCCCCATCGCCGCCCTGCAGGGCCCCGCCCCGCGCGGCGCGGTCGGCCAGCACGCCCAGGCCCTCCAGCGGGCCCACCGACGCGAGCAGGCCGGCCGCGGGCACCCCCGCCCCGGCCTCGGCGGTGCCGCCGCCCGCGAAGTGCGCCTTCAGCGGCTCCAGGTCCTCCTCGGCGAAGCGCTCACGGAACACCTCGGCCGCCGCCCGCCGCAGCAGGTGGTCCAGCACTTCGCCTTCGCGCCCCTCCTCGCCCGGCGCGAACTCGGCCTTCCCGCGCAGCGCAGGGACCGCCGACGCCAGGTCGGCCACCCGGGCCACCGCCGCCTTCTCCCCGGTCAGCGCCGCCCGCCGCTCGGCCGAGGCGGCCGCCGCCTCCACCGCCGCGAGTGCGAACCGGGCCGAGACCCCCGAGCGCGCGTCCACCGACGCCGAGCCCCGCACCAGCCGCGCGAAGCGGGCCACCACCGCCACCAGGTGCCCCGGCACCAGCACCCGGCCCGCGGGCGCGGCCTCCTGGCGCACCAGGGCCTCCTCGTCGTCGGCGGTCAGCGGGTAGTGCGTGCGCACCTCGGCGCCGAACCGGTCCTTGAGCGGGGTGACGATCCGCCCCCGGTCGGTGTAGTCCTCCGGGTTGGCCGTGGCCACCACCAGCAGGTCCAGCGGGAGCCGCACCGCGTACCCGCGGACCTGCACCTCCCGCTCCTCCAGCACCCCGAAGAGCGCCACCTGCACCCGGGCCGCCAGGTCGGGCAGCTCGTCCAGGCCCAGCACGCCCCGGTTGGCCCGCGGCACCAGCCCGTAGTGCAGCGACGCCGGGTCGTCCAGCGCGGCCCCCTGCGCCAGTCGCACCGGGTCGATGTCGCCGACCAGGTCGGCCACGGAGGTGTCGGGGGTGGCGAGCTTGCCGGTGTACCGGTCGCCGCGGTGCCGCCAGGCCACCGGCAGGTCGTCGCCGAGCCGCCCGGCCGCCTCCTTGCAGCGCGGGCACACCGGCGCGAACGGGTCGTCGCCGATCGGGCACCCCTCCACCGCCGGGGACCAATCGTCCAGCAGCCCGGCGACCGCGCGCTGGAGCCGCGTCTTGCCCTGCCCGCGCTCGCCCAGCAGCACGATGTCGTGGCGGGCCAGGAGCGCCCGCTCCACCTGGGGCAGCACGGTGGCGTCGAACCCGACCAGGCCGGGCAGGCGCGGCCGCCCGGCGCGCATGCGCTCCAGCAGCGCGCGGCGGACCTCCTCCTTGACGGGCAGCGGCGTGTGGCCGGAGTCCCGCAGGGCGCCGAGAGTGGCGGGGAACGCGTCGGGGGATGTGAGGGCGGACACGCAGGCGAGTCTAGTGGCGGGGCGCCGCGTGCGGCATCGCCCCAGCGGGGCCGCCTCCGGTGAAATAAGCGGCCTCAACGGAAGGTTTCACATCGCGGGGCTGCAAGGATGGTCCCCCGGGCCGGCGCCCCGGCCCGGAACGGACCGACGAGCGATGTGGGGTGCGACCAGTGGCCAGGTTCGGTGATGCGCTTGCGTCGGGCGCCGATCTGGTGAGCGCGGCCGAAAGGGCGGTACAGGAGGCGGTGCGTTCCCTCGACGGCCCTGCCGACCTCATCTTCTTCTCGGTCTGCGGCACCGACACCGAGGAGGTCGTCCTCGCCGGTGAGCGGGTGATGGGCATGGCCCCCGGGTCGGTGAGCATCGGCTGCACCTCCGCCGGTGTGATCGGCGGCGGCCGCGGCGTGGAGGAGCAGGGCGCGGTGAGCGTGTGGGCGGCGCGGCTGCCCGACGTGGAGATGACCCCCTTCCAGCTGGACGTGGTGCCCGAGGGCGACCACCTGGCGGTGGTCGGCATGCGCGAGCCCGACCCGTCCGACCGGGCGGCCCTGCTGCTCGCCGACCCCTACCGCTTCCCGGCCCAGTCGTTCGTGGAGCGCTCCACCGATGCGCTGGGCGGCCTGCCGCTGGTCGGCGGGCTGGCCGACGGGATGGGCGGGAACGGCTCGGTGCGGCTGTTCTTCGAGGGCGAGGTGGTCGACGCGGGCGCCATCGGCCTGCTGCTCGGCGGCGACGGCATCGTGGGCACCATGGTCAGCCAGGGGTGCCGCCCGGTGGGCCCGGCGATGGCCGTCACCGGGGCCGAGGGCAACGTGGTCAGCGGCCTGGCCGGGGTGCCCGCCTACGACCGGCTGGAGCAGCTCATCAACGCGCTGCCGCCGGAGGAGCAGGAGCTGGCGGCCGGGGGCGGGCTGCACATCGGCATCGCCATGGACGAGTACGCCGACCGGCACGAGCAGGGCGACTTCCTGATCCGCTCGGTGGTCGGCGCCGACCCGGACGAGAACAGCCTCACCATCGGCGACACCGTGGACGTGGGGCAGACCGTGCGGTTCCAGGTGCGCGACCGGGACACCGCCGACACCGACCTGCTGGAGCGGCTGGGCTCCTTCGGCGAGGACACGGGCGGGCGCGCGGCGGGGGTGCTGCTCTTCTCCTGCAACGGGCGCGGGGCGTCCATGTTCGGCACCGCCGACCACGACGTGCGGGCGGTCCGCAGGGCGCTGGGGGTGGACGCGGTGACCGGCTTCTTCGCCGCCGGAGAGGTCGGCCCGGTGGCGGGCCGCAACCACGTGCACAGCTACACGGCCTGCCTGCTGGCCTTCGGGGACTAGATCGTTGATGGGACATGTGTGCCCCGATCAGTGGTCGACGACCACCGGAGGCCGCGTGAGCGGGGCACCGATCAGCCGGTTGCGCCGGACCGCGGCGTAGATCGCGCAGACCACCCCGGCCCCAACCGGCCCTTCAGCGTCCAGACCACCCGCTCCGCCACCCCGATCCTCTGGCGCACCCGGCCCGGTTCCACGGATGGGGTCCGCTGGAGTGGTGAACCGTCGCCGGGCACCGCTCGGCCGCCCGTTGGCACGGAGGGCGCCGGTCAGGGCTCCGAGCGTGGACCGGGACCGGCTCGGAACGGGGGCGGCCGCGCTGACCCGGGTGAACGGAAGTCACACCCCTCCGGCGGACGTGGCATGCCTTGAGGAGGGCGGCGGCGCGATGGCCGAATCCGGACGCCGTGCGCGACGGCCGCGATCCACATGGCGCCGCCGCCCCTGA
>NZ_ANBH01000282.1 GCF_000341185.1 Nocardiopsis chromatogenes YIM 90109 | reverse complement strand
TTCCGGCCGCCTTTCGCCACGCTGCGTATCCGGTCCGCCTTCGGCGCGCTTCTGCGCGGCGCGGTGTGCGGGGAAAACAGGCCGCTTGTCCTCCTTTTACTCCCCATGACACCTGTGTGCGGCGTGCCGGGTTCGTCATTCCCCGTCATCGATTGCTTACTTGTGGGGCCCGGGTGTGCCGGGGACCGACCGAGATGGGGGAGACATGCCGCGTATCCGGCTTCGCACCGGGGCCCTCGCCGCCGCCGGGCTCCTCGGGGCCGTCCTGCTGCCCGCCGCGCCGCTCGCCGCCGCGCCGCAGGCGCCCGCCCGCCCGCCGGCCCAGGGCTGGATCGAGGAGGACCCCGGCAGCGCCGACCTGCGCCTGGACACCGGCGCCCGGCGGGAGTCGCCGCTCGGCGCCTCGCTGGAGCGCGGCCCCGGCGACGGCCCGGTCGCGCTGGCCACCTTCCCCGCCCGCGGCCTCGACCGCGCCGTCGACGAGCTCGACGTGGCCATCGGCGTCTCCGGCCCGGCCGAGGGTTTCGCCGTGGAGGTGCGCGGTGAGCGCGCCGAAGGGGTGTGGGGCGAGTGGGTGCCGGTCGCCGGGTCCTCGCCCGGCGCCGTCGCCGAGGAGCAGGGCGTGCGCGTGCGCCTGCCCCACCCCGCCGACCGCGTCCAGGTGCGGGTCGGGCTGAGCGGAGAGGCCGCCGACGGCGGGTCGGTGCTGGAGGAGGTGCGGCTGCGCCCGGTCGGCGCCGCCGACGGGGCCGACGGCGGGCTGCCGGGCGAGCCGTTCTCCGCGCGGCTGTTCGCCACCCGGATCGGCCTGGTCGGCGCGACCACCGCCAACGGGCACACGGTCCGCGCCGAGGACCACTTCGTCGCGCTGCCCTCCCGACGGGCGCTGGCGCCGCGCGGCACCGGGGACTACACGGTGCGGGTCTGCACCGGGGACGGCGGGGACGGGCGCCGCTGCGCCTACGCGCCGGTGTGGGACGTGGGCCCATGGAACATCAAGGACGACCACTGGAACACCGACCGCGAGATGTGGCGGGACCTGCCGCACGGCACCCCGCAGGCCCAGTCCGCCTACGACGACGGCTACAACGGGGGGCGGGACGGCTTCGGCCGCAAGGTGCTCAACCCGGCCGGGATCGACCTGGCCGACGGCACCTTCCGCGACGCGCTGGAACTGCCCACCAACGCCTGGGTGCGGGTGGACTACCTGTGGACGGGCGACCCGCGCCCGCGCGCCCGGATCGCGGTGGCCGACCGCGGCGACCCGGTGGTGGTCCGCTCGGGGCCGGGGCTGGACCACCCGGAGACCGGGATGGCCGCCGACGGGGCGCGGGTGGCGGTCGAGTGCCGCGCCGCCGGGGACCGGGTCGACGGCCCGGCGGGCGCGGCGGCCGAGTGGCTGCGCATCGGCGAAGGCGACTTCATCCCGGCGGCCTTCGCCGAGGGCGGGGGCGCGGCCCCCGAGTGCGCGCTGCCCTGAGGCCGCGGACCGGCTCCGGGGGAGCGGCCCGGCCCGGCGGGACCGGATCCGGGAACCCGCTCCCGCAAAGCGGAAGGGGTGGCTCTCGGCCACCCCTTCCGCAATGTGCTGCGGGAGGCTAGGCCCCGCCGTAGGGGACGGCGTCGATGATGTCCACCGACAGGCTCTTGCCGTTGGGGAGCGTGTAACTCACCGTCTCCCCGATCCGCTTACCGTTGATCGCGGAGCCCAGTGGCGACTTGGGGGAGTAGACGTCGATCGGCGCGCCGCTCTCCTCCCGGGAGGCGAGGAGGAAGGTGACCTCTTCGTCGTCGCCCTCGAACTTGATGGTGACGGTCATACCGGGACCGACCTCGCCCTCCTTGTGCGGGGCGCTGCCGACGCGCGCGTTGCGGAGGATGTCCTGGAGCTGGGAGATGCGGGCCTCGATCTTGCCCTGCTCCTCCTTGGCGGCGTGGTAGCCGCCGTTCTCCTTCAGGTCGCCCTCCTCGCGGGCGGCTTCGATCTTGTCGGCGATCTCGATGCGACCAGGCCCCGAAAGGTGCTCCAGCTCCGCCTTGAGCCGGTCATACGCCTCCTGGGTCAGCCAGGTGACGTTGTCATCGCGGGTCTCGGTCACGGGAACTCCCTTGGTGCGTCTGAACTACTGCGGTCCACCATCGGCCGCAGCTGAACTTACGAGGTTATCACCGCGTGATCATCGCGGAAGAACCGTCGATTCCCGCCGTTTGCGCACCGTACGGCGCTTTGCCGGGAGGTGCGGTCGGGAAAGCGGAGGAATGGTCCGCGCGGTGGTCGGCGGTGTCCGGCGCCGGGGCCGGGGCACACGGAGGCGGTCAGGTCAGGGCGGTCTTGGCGTTCACTTTGCCGTTCCTTGTTCCCTGCAGGACGCCACTTCTACCATCGCGGCACGACGAACCGTCTCGATCGTCGCCGTCACGTCCTGGGTTCCCGCCCCGACATCGATCCGGCGCTGGCCCACCTCGACGTGCTGGGCGTCGGTCGCCCGCACCACGCACACCGCGGGCCCGCCGCTGTTGGTCTGGAAGGTGATGCTGGCCTCGTCGTCGGACTCGATGCTCCAGGCGATGGTCTGGTTGGCCACCCCGGTGTGCTCCCCGTAGCTCATCAGGGCGAACCCCCACCCGACGGTGAAGACCCCCGCGGCGATGAGTCCCAGGACGAAGAAGAAGGGGCGGGCGCCGTGCCGCTTCCCGAGCGCGCGCGGGCCGCTGTCGCCGCCGTCGCCTCCGGCGGCGCCGTGCCGCTCGGCGCCGTCGGGCGTGAGGTCAGAGGGGCTCTCGGGCATGCGGGAATCTCCGAACGTAAGGTCTGCGTTGTCTAAGATAGCCCCGCCCAGTGGGGCCCCCGTTCCACCCCCGCCCCCGCATGTCCCCGCACGGGCAGCGCGGAGGGCACCCGGCCGGACCAAGCCTCCGGCCGGGTCTTTTCGAGGAAGCTTCCGCGACTACCCGAGGGGTAACTCCGTTGTCCGAGCGTTTGCGGCTGATGGCCGTGCATGCCCACCCCGACGACGAATCCAGCAAGGGCGCCGCCACCATGGCGCGCTACGTGGCCGAGGGCGCCGAAGTGCTGGTCGTCACACTCACCGGCGGCGAGCGCGGCTCCATCCTGAACCCGGCCATGGACCGGCCCGAGGTCCGCGAGAACATCGGCGAGGTCCGCCGCAAGGAGATGGCCGAGGCCCGCCAGATTCTCGGTGTGCACCAGGAGTTCTCCGGCTTCGTCGACTCGGGCCTGCCCGAGGGCGACCCGCTGCCGCCGCTGCCCGAGGGCTGCTTCGCGGTGCAGCCGCTGGAGACGGCCTCCGAGCCGCTGGTGCGCTCGGTGCGCTCCTTCCGCCCGCACGTCATCCTCACCTACGACGACGAGGGCGGCTACCCCCACCCCGACCACATCATGACCAACCGGGTCTCGGTGGAGGCATTCGAGGCCGCGGGCGACCCGGAGCGCTACCCGGGCACCGGCGACCCGTGGCAGCCGCTCAAGCTCTACTACCACGTGTCCTTCCCGCGCCCCCGCTTCGAGGCGATCTCCGCCGCCCTGGACGAGCGCGGCCTGGACAACCCCTACAAGGACCTGATGAAGCGCTTCGAGGACATGGAGCGCGAGCGCAGGACGTGGGACATCACCACGAAGATCAAGTGTGACGACTACTTCGAGACGCGCGACCGCGCCCTCATCGCGCACGCCACCCAGATCGACCCGAACGGGTTCTGGTTCGCGGTGCCCATGGACATCCAGCGCGCGTCCTGGCCCTGGGAGGACTACCACCTGGCCCGCTCGCTGGTCGACACCGAGATGCCGGAGACGGACCTGTTCGCGGGCGTGCGCGAGACGGTGGGAACATGAACGGTATGGAGACCGTACTCATGCTCGCCCAGCCCGAGGTGGACAAGTTCACCGTCACCCCGGGGGTGCTGGGCTTCCTGGTGGTGGCCGCGATCGGCGGCGTGCTCTACTTCCTCATGCGCAGCATGAGGACCAAGCTCGCCCACGTCCGTGAGGGCGGCTTCGACCAGGCGGCCGCCGACGAGCCGGGGCAGTCCCCCAAGGAGTGAGACGGCACAGGCCGCGGCGCCCGAGCGCCGCGGCCCGCCGCCGGGACGTGCCGGTGCCGCCGCTAGTGGGCCGCACCGCCTGCCGCCGGTGCCGTGCGGCCGTACAGGCACAAGAATCCGCACCGTTCCGGGCCGGCAGACGGCGGGCCCGAGCCCGGGCGTCCGTCGGCCGACCGGTTCCGGCCTCATCGGCAGGGTGCCGGGCGGCCTGCTCGCCCGCCCGGCGGCCGCACCGCACCCGGGCCGACCGGGCCTCCCCGCGTCCGCGTCTGCGACCGGGATGGCGGCAGGCCGGGATAGGGGTCAGTAGGCGACGGTGATACGGCGGCGGACGGCCTGGCTCTTCTCCAGCTCGTCGGTCAGTGCGACGGCGTAGTCCTCGGCGCTGATGAAGCTGCGGCCGTTCGCGTCGAAGAGGAGTTCGTCGCCGCCGAGCTGGAACCGGGCGGTGCGGTCGCCGGGGGCGATCTCGTCGGCCGGGGAGATGTACGTCCAGTCCAGGTCGGTCACCTCGGCGCGCAGGAGCCGCAGGACCTCGCGCTGGGCGAGGGACTCGGCCTTGTAGACCGCGGGGAAGTCGGCGGTGTCGACGCGGTCCGCACCCGACGCGGTCCTGAGGCTGCCGGCGCCGCCGACGACGACGAGTCGCGGCACCCCCGCGGTACGCAGCCCTTCGGCCAGCGAGCGGTACATCGCCAGCAGCGGGGCGGTCGGGTCGGAGCCGTCGCGGGGCGGGGAGACGGCCGACACCACGGCGTCGTGACCCGCGGCCGTCTCGGCCACCCGGGCGGGCACGGTGACGTCGAGGGCGACGCTGGTCAGAGCGGGGCTCGGGGGCAGGGCGTCCGTACGGCCCGAGCGGGTCGCGGCGGTGACCCGGTGGCCGCGGTCCAGCGCTTCGGCTGCCACGCGGGAGCCGATCATGCCGGTGGCGCCGATGAGCAGGATCTTCACTGAGGACTCCGTTCGTTCTGGTCTCGTAGGTGTGGGTGCGGTCAGCGCCGGATCTCGAAGGTGACCTTCGCCTGCTCCATCGTCTCCTGCTGGACGCGCACCTCTCCGGAGGCGTTCTTGTACTTGCCGGTGCCGCCCGTGATGGCGAACTTCTCGTCGAAGACGGGCCCGGAGTCGGAGAGCTCCGCGGTTCCCGACGTGGTGATCTTGCCGTCGGGCAGCTCATAGACGAAGGTCAGCATCTCGGAGGTGCGCGGCTCGGCGTCGGTGGAGATGCCCACGAAGCTGCTGGTGCCCAGCTCGTCGCCGTTCTCGTCGGTGAGGTCGCCGGTCCCGATCAGCTGGTCGCCCAGGGCCGAGTCGTCCGGGGGGACGTCGACCAGGTTGACCGCGGTGCCCTTCTCGACCGCCTCGATGGTGATCGTGCGGTGGTGGTATCCGTGCTTGGGAGGGGCGGCGTTCGCCGCGGTGGGCGCCAGGGACAGGGCGAGGGCTCCGGCCGTGGCGGCGGCGACACCGATCGCAGGAAGGACGTGCTTGCGCATGATCGGACTCCGTATCCGTTGAGGTACCGCATCACGTATCTGCCGGTGCAGATAATATAGCTGCAATGGAAGATATTGCAAGAGCAGATTCTTCGGTTGTTGAGTATCTGGCATCCTGGGGGGATGGACGCGCGACTGCTGCATGACGACGACGTGACGCTCTACGGACTGTTCGTGGAGGCGTTCACTCGCCTCAGGCCCCTCGTGCACCGGGACCTCGGGGTCCCGGACACCTGGTTCGAGGTGCTGTTGCGGCTGGGGCGCACGCCCGGGCACCGGCTGCGCATGACGGACTTGGCGGAGGCCGTGTCCTTCAGCTCGGGCGGTTTCACCCGGCTCGCCGACCGTATGGCGAAAGAGGGGCTGATCCGACGCGACCCCGACCCCGAGGACCGGCGGGCTTCACTGGCCGCCCTGACCGACAAGGGCGCCGAGGCGCTCGACCGGGCCCTGGCCGCCCACGTCTGTCAGCTCCGCAGTCACGTCACCGCACCGCTCTCGGCCGAGGACCGCCGCCACCTGGAACGCATCCTGCGCACACTCCGGGACGCGAACGAGTGAGTCGCCCAGACGCACGGCTGCCGCCCGGTGGGGAGGAGGCTTCTCGCTCGACCCTGTACCTCAGACGGCCGACAGGTCGACGGTGACGGGGAAGGGGACGGACGCCTTGATCGCGCCGGTGAACATCTCGCCCTCCCTGTACGCCTTCATCGCCGGGTCGAGGATGTAGGTGTAGGTGATGGGGACGCCGGTCGCCGGGTGCTCGATCCGCCAGTAGAAGGGGATGCCGGACTCGGCGTACTGGCTCACCTTCACGACCCGGTCCGTGGTCTCCGAGCCGGGGGAGACGACCTCGACGACGAGGAGCAGGTGTTCGGGGCGCGTGGGCGTGACATCGAGGGTGTCCGCCCGGTAGACGGCGACATCAGGGCGGCGGTTGGTCAGTGGCACGTCTTGGAGGCGGATGTCGAAGTCCGTGTCGGCGTTCCAGTCCGGGCCCGCCGCGTCGTCCAGCGCGTTGGCCAGGATCCGGGCCGGCCGGTTGTGCCGCTTGGACGCGCTCGGACTCACGACGACCATCCCGTCCACGATCTCGATGCCCGCGCACTGCTCCTCGGACCAGGAGTCGTACTCCTCCGCGCTGATCTGCGAGTGCATCCACGCAGGGGCCATCTCCGCGCCCATGGCGTACCTCCCTCGACCGGCGGTTACCGTCAGGCCCAGCACTGCTCGGTCCAGCGTACTGCCGCTCCCGCATCCCTGCCGGTACCTGCCGCGCCCGCAGCCGCGCCCCCGTTCGCAGCGGGGCGTGATCCGTGTACGGGTCCGCCTCAGTCCGGAGACGGCGGGCCGTTCCAGTGGTAGATGTTCTCCGGACGGCCCTGGCCGCCGTAGCGCGGGCGGCGCTCCACGAGGGCCTGGTCGGCGAGGTGCTCCAGGTAGCGGCGGGCGGTGACGCGGGCCATGCCCAGGCGGTTCCCGGCCTCGGCGGCCGTGATGCCGTCCGGGTCGAGTCCGCGGAGCAGGTCCACCACGGCGGAGAGGGTCGGGTTGCTCATCCCCTTCGGGAGCGGGCCGCCGATGCTGCCGCGCAGCGCACCGAACGCCCGGTCCAGGTCCTGTTGGGCGGCGGTCCCGCCGCGGTCGAGGAGGTGGCCCCGGTATTCGGCGTAGCGTTCCAGCTTGTCGCGGAAGGCGGCGAAGCTGAACGGCTTCAGCAGGTACTGCACCACGCCGTAAACCAGCACCGAGCGGACGGTGCCCACATCGCGCGCCGAGGTGATGGCGATGATGTCGGTGAGGTGGCCGCGGGCGCGCAGGGTGCGGCAGACGTCCAGGCCGGTCATGTCGGGCAGGTAGAAGTCCAACAGGACGAGGTCGACGGGGTGCCGGTCCAGGAAGTCCAGTGCCTCGGCGCCCCGGTGCACCACGCCCGCGGCGGTGAAGCCGGGGACCCGCTCGACGTACTGCGCGTGCGCGTCGGCGATCTGCGGGTCGTCCTCGACGATGAGCGCTCTGATCCTGTCTTCACCGCTGGTCATGCGTCTTCTTCCCGGTTCGGCCGGTCGTCCGGCCCGCTCTGCCCGTCCGGCCCGCCCGATGCTCGGGGGGCCTCCTGCGGACGCAACCGCACGGTGAACACCGCGCCGTCGCCCGACTCCACCTCGGCCTCGCCCCCGTACCGGTCGATCACCTGCTTGACCAGGGCGAGGCCCAGGCCCTGGCCCCGCGCCCCGGCGGCGGACTTGGTGGTCCAGCCGCGGGTGAAGATGGAGTCCAGGTGCGCGCCGCCCACGCCGCGGCCGCTGTCGGCCACCCGGACCAGCAGGCCGCCGCCCCCATCGCCGCGCGCGGTCACCGTGACCCGTCGGGGCGGTTCGGCGGCCAGCGCCGCGTCGATGGCGTTGTCCACCAGGTTCCCGACCAGGGTGACCAGGTCGCGGGCCGCGATCGCGCACTCGGTGACCGCGGTGTCCTCGGTGACCACCAGCTCCACGCCCTTCTCGGCGGCCTGGGCCGCCTTGCCGAGCAGCAGCGCGGCCAGGGCGGGCTCCTCCACCGCCTCGGTCAGCCGGTCGGCGAGCTGCTGGGCGGAGGCCAGTTCGACGGTGGCGAACTCCACGGCGCGCTCGGTCTGGCCGAGTTCGACCATGGTGACCACGGTGTGCAGGCGGTTCGCGGACTCGTGCGCCTGGGCGCGCAGCGCCTCGGTGAAGCCGCGCACCGAGTCCAGCTCACCGGCCAGCGCCTCCAGCTCGGTGTGGTCGCGCAGGGTGGTGACGGTGCCCAGCGGGCGGCCGTCCTTCTCGATGCGCTCCTGGCGGGCGACGAGCACCCGGTCGCCGTAGGCGCACAACCGGTCGTCGGCGGGTTCCCCGGAGGCGAGCAGCCCGTCGAGCGGGGGCCGCAGGCCGAGGTCGCCGACCCGGCGGCCCTCGGCGTCGGCGCCCAGGCCGAGCAGTTCGCGCGCCTGGTCGTTGGCGAGCACCAGCTCGCCGCGCGGGCTGACGATCAGCAGGCCCTCGCGGACGGTGCGCAGGACGGCGTCGTGGTGCTCGTACATGCGGGTGATCTCCGCGGCGCCCAGGCCCAGGGTCTGCCGGTCCAGACGCCGGCTGATCGCGTACGAGCCCGCGGCGGCGACCAGCAGCGCGGCGGCGGAGACGGCGACGACCGGGTACAGGCGGCGCTGGACCTCGCTGCCGATCCGCTCCTGGAGGATCCCGATGGACACCAGCGCCTCCACTTGGCCGTCCTCGCCGCGGATGGGCGTCACCGCGCGGACCGAGGGGCCCAGCGTCCCCGCGTAGCTCTCGGTGAAGGTGCGGCCCTCCAGCGCGGGGGCGACCGTCCCGACGAAGGGTTCGCCGATGCGCTCCGGGTCGGGGTGGGTGTAGCGGGTCCGGTCGGGGGCCATGAAGACGATGAAGTCGGTTCCGGCCGCCTCGCCCACGGATTCGGCGAGCGGCTGCAGTTCGGCCGACGGGTCGGGGCCCTTCAGCGCGGTACGGACCTCGGGCAGCTCGGCCAGCGCGGAGGCCAGGGCGCGCACCTGGAGCGCGGCATGCTCGTGGGTGTCCCGGCGCACCTCCAGGAAGACCAGCACCGCCGCCGTCCCGACCAGTGAGAGGAACACCGCGAGCTGCAGTACGAAGAGCTGTCGCGCCAGGCTCATCCGCTTGCGCATGGTGCCATTCTCACAGGTCGGGGGCGGCGGCGCGGGAGGGGCGGGGCCCGGCCGGGCCGCAGGGCCCGCGGTCACATCGTGATGCCCAGGGCCCAGCCGCCGAGCAGCATGCTCATCGCCGTGATCAGGACGACGCCGATCAGGTTCAGCCACAGCCCGGCCCGGATCATCTGCGGCATCGTCACATACCCGGAGCCGAACACGATCGCGTTCGGCGGGGTGCCGACCGGGAGCATGAAGCTGCAGGTGGCGGCCAACGCGGCGGGGACCATCAGCAGCATCGGGTCGACGCCGATGCCCACGGCGACCGCGGCGAGCACCGGCAGGAAGGTGGTGGCCGTCGCGGTGTTGCTGGTGAGCTCGGTGAGCAGCAGGATGATCAGGCAGACGGCGGCGACCAGCAGGATGACGGGCAGTGCGCCCAGGCCGCCCATCTTGCCGCCGATCCATTCCGAGAGCCCCGTGTCCTGAACGGCCTTGGCCAGGCACAGGCCGCCGCCGAAGAGCAGCAGCACACCCCAGGGGACGCCGTTCTGCGCGGTCCGCCAGTCCATGGCGGCCACGCCCTTCTTCGCCGACACGGGGATGAGGAAGAGGGCGAGCGCGGCGGCCAGGGCGATGGTGGTGTCGTCGAGGTTCGCGATGAAGGGGAGCGCGGAGGTCAGCGCGCCCCACCCGCTGAGCTGGTCCTTGAAGACCCACAGCAGTGCGGTGGAGACGAACACGGCCAGGACGGTCCACTCGCCGCGCGACATCGGGCCGAGCCCGTCCAGCTCCTCCTGGATGACCTGCTTGCCGCCCATCACGTCGCCGAGCCGGGTCGGGTAGGCGACGCGGGTCAGGAACGCCCAGGCGGTGATGAGGAAGACGGCCGAGAGCGGCACGCCCAGCTTCATCCAGTCGGCGAAGCCGATGTGGACGCCGTAGGACTCCTCCATGATGCCGCTCATGATGAGGTTCGGCGGGCTGCCGATCAGGGTGGCCAGGCCGCCGATGGTGGCGGCGAAGGCGATGCCCAGCATCATCGCGACGGAGAAGTTCTTGGTGTCCTTGTCGGCGGACAGGGCCGCCACCGGGTCCTCCTCGGCGCGGCTCCCGGCGTCGGCCCGAGCACCGGCCCCGGCCTCAGCGCCGGTACCGGACGCCGCCGCGGCCCCGTCGCCCTGCGGCGCGGTCCGCGCGCTCCGGGCCGCGGCGACCATCGCCAGCACGCTGACGCCGATGGGCAGCATCATCATGGTGGTGGCGGTGTTGCTCACCCACATGGACAGGAACCAGGTCGCGGTCATCACGCCGAGCAGCAGCTGGCGCGGCTTGGTGCCGATCGCCCGCATGGTCAGCAGCGCGATGCGCTTGTGCAGGTTCCACTTCTGCATGGCCAGGGCGATGACGAAGCCGCCCAGGAAGAGGAAGACGATCGGGTGGCCGTAGGCGGCCGCGGCGTCACCGGACGGGAGGACGCCGAGCAGCGGCAGCGCGACCAGGGGTACCAGCGAGGTCGCGGCCAGCGGCAGGGCCTCGGTCATCCACCAGACGGCGACCAGGATCGCCACGGCGAGCGAGGCGCGGGCCGCTCCGGACAGGCCGGGGTCGGCCGGGATCAGAAAGTAGGCCGACAAGGCCAGGCCCGGCCCGAGCAGCCGGCCGATCCAGACGCGCATGTTGGGCAGGTGCCGTTCGTCGGCGCCGGGTCGTGGCCCCGCGGATCGCCGCATCCGGCTCTCGGGCGCCCGGTCCTCCGTGGTTGCCATCGAGGTCCCTTCCGTAACGTTCCGGCCATCGGCCGGTCATCGGGGTGCCCGGACAAGGTGACATGGACCACCACGGGTGTCGCTCTTTTGTTCCTAACGGTCACAGGACCCTGACGAGGGACTTTGCGTCCTCGGAGCGCGGCCGCGCGTGACGCGGGCGGCCGACCGGCCCACCGCGGCGGGCGCCGCCGGCGCCGCCGAACTCATGGCAGGTCAGTAGTAAAGCCGGTAGTATTGGTGGCATGAGTGGTAGCAAGAAATATTCGGTGAGTCTGCCTGAGGAGCTCGCGGAGACCGTGCGTGCCCGGGTGGGGCCGGGGGGCTTCTCCGCCTTCGTGGCCGAGGCCATCGAGCACCGGATCGCGATGGACCGGCTAGGGGAGATCGTCGCGGACTTCGAGGCGGATAACGGTCCACTCATGGACCAGGAGGTCGAGGCGGCCCGGGCGGTGCTGCGCCATGATGGGCACGCGGACAGCCGGAACGCGGTCTGATGCCCGGCACGGTAGTCCTCGATTGTGAAGGGCTGAGCAAGCTCTACCGAAAGGACCGCGGGGTGGTGGCCCTGGTCGAGGCCGCCCGGCGGGAGGGGGCTCGGGTGGGGACCACGGTGATGACCGTCCTGGAAGCCGACGATGAGCGCGTCCACCCCGCCAGGATCGCCTGGGTCCTCTCCCGTGTCGATGTCCACGAGGTCACTCGGGCTGTCATGGATGAGGCTGCGACCCTCCTGCGCGCGCACCGGCTGCGCGGGCACAAGTACGCCATCGATGCGGTCCTCGCCGCCCTGGCCCGTACCTCGGCGGCGCCGGTGACGCTGGCGGCCTCGGACCCAGAGGACTTGACGCTGCTGTGCGGCCCAGGCGTCGGGGTCGTCAAGGTCTGAGACGCGCGCCTTTGCAGCGGTCGGAGCCCTGGCCCACGAGTCCTTGCCGGGGGAGCCGCGGCCCGCCCGCCGTGCATGGCGTCCGTGCCGTGGGGCAGAGTGGGGACATGTCCAACCGCTTGGCCGATGCGACCAGCCCCTATCTGCTTCAGCACGCCGACAACCCCGTGCACTGGCGCCCCTGGGGCGAGGAGGCCTTCGCCGAGGCCCGTCGCCGGGACGTGCCGGTGCTGCTGTCGGTGGGCTACGCCGCCTGCCACTGGTGCCACGTCATGGCGCACGAGTCCTTCGAGGACGCGGCCACCGCCGAGCGGATGAACGACGGCTTCGTCAACGTCAAGGTCGACCGCGAGGAGCGGCCCGACGTCGACGCCGTCTACATGGAGGCCGTCCAGGCCATGACCGGCCAGGGCGGCTGGCCCATGACGGCCTTCCTCACCCCCGACGGCGCCCCCTTCTACTGCGGCACCTACTTCCCGCGCGAGCACTTCAACCGGCTCCTGGAGGCCGTGTCCCGCGTCTGGCGCGAG
Source organism: Nocardiopsis chromatogenes YIM 90109 (assembly GCF_000341185.1). Lineage (GTDB taxonomy): Bacteria > Actinomycetota > Actinomycetes > Streptosporangiales > Streptosporangiaceae > Nocardiopsis_A > Nocardiopsis_A chromatogenes. The sequence goes on along the minus strand of NZ_ANBH01000282.1, from coordinate 18,421 downwards.
GAGCGCGACGGCGTGCTCGACCAGGGCCGCCGGGTGGTCGAGGCGCTGGCCGCCCCGCGCACCCTCGGTGAAGGACAGGTGCCCGGCGCAGACGAGGCCGCCGCCGCGGTGGAGGGCCTGGCCCGCGACTTCGACGCCCGGCGCGGCGGATTCGGCGGCGCCCCCAAGTTCCCGCCGTCCATGCTCTTCACCTTCCTGCTCGCGCACCACCGCCGCACCGGCGACGAACGCGCGCTGCTGATGGCCCGCACCACCGCCGAGGCCATGGCCCGCGGCGNGGCGGCGGCTCCCCCCGCTACTCGGTGGACGCCGACTGGACCGTGCCGCACTTCGAGAAGATGCTCTACGACAACGCGCTGCTGCTCCGCGCCTACCTGCGGCTGTGGCGCGAGACCGGCGACCCGCTCGCCCGCCGCACCGCCCTGGGCACCGCCGACTGGATGGTCGCCGACCTGCTCACCCCCCAAGGCGGCTTCGCCTCCGCGCTGGACGCCGACAGCGAGGGCGAGGAGGGCCGCTACTACGTGTGGACCCCCGCCGAGCTGGAGCGGGTGCTCGGCCCCGACGACGGGGCGTGGGCCGCCGGGGTCTTCGGCGTCACCGGCGAGGGCACCTTCGAGCACGGCACCTCCGTCCTGCGCCTGCCCGAGGACCCCGACGACCCCGAGCGCTTCGAACGGGTGCGCCGCACCCTGCTGGCCGAGCGCGCGCGGCGGGTCCCCCCGGCCCGCGACGACAAGGTGGTCGCCGCATGGAACGGGCTGGCCGTGGCCGCCCTGGCCGAGGCCGGCGCCCTGCTGGACCGCCCCGACCTCGTAGAGCGCGCCCGCACCGCCGCCCGGCTCCTGGCCGACGTGCACATGGACGGCGGCCGCATCGCCCGCACCTCCCGGGACGGTGCCGTCGGCGCGAGCGCGGGCGTCCTGGAGGACTACGCCGACGCCGCCGAGGGCTTCCTCGCGCTGTTCGCGGTCACCGGCGAACAGGAGTGGACCGCCGCGGCCGGGCGGCTGCTCGACACCGTCCTGGACCGGTTCACCGACGCCTCCGGCGCCTTCTACGACACCGCCGACGACGCCGAGGCGCTCATCAACCGGCCCCAGGACCCCACCGACAACGCCGTCCCCTCCGGCTGCTTCGCCGCCGCCGGTGCGCTGCTGACCTATTCCGGCCTCACCGGCTCCCAGCGGCACCGGCGCGCCGCCGAGAGCGCGCTGGGGCCGGTGGTGCCGCTGGCCGCCAAGGCGCCGCGGTTCGCCGGGTGGGGGCTCGCCGTCACCGAGACCCTGCTCAGCGGCCCCCTGGAGGTGGCCGTCGTCGGCCCCGAGGGCACCGAGGCCACCCGCGAGCTGCACCGCACCGCCCTGATGGCCGCGCCGTTCGGCACCGCCGTGGCGCCCGGGGGAGGGGACGCCCCCGAGGACCCCGCGGACGCGCCGGTGCCGCTGCTGGCCGGGCGCCCGCTCATCGGCGGCGGCCCCGCCGCCTACGTGTGCCGCGGCTTCACCTGCGACCTGCCGGTGCGCGACGCCGCGGCCCTACGGGGGCGGCTCGTGCCCTGACGTTGGCCGGATCCGGCCGCGACGCGCGGCGGCCGGGCGGCCGTGCCGTGACATCGGGCATCCACAGTCGGAGGAGGGCCGAGCGGCGGCCCGCCACGGGGAGCGCGGAGGGGAGCGCGATGGGCAGACGGGCGGTGCCCTTGGCCGCGCCGCTTGTCCTGGTGCTGGCGGCGGCGCTGGCCGGATGCACCGGCCAGGTGCACCTGAGGCCGGGCCCGGCCCGCCCGGCGGCCTCCGCCGAGGACGGGTTCCCCCTGCGCAAGGGCGACGGCCTGCACGTGGTCAACGACATCAACCTGGTGCTGCCCGAGGGCTGGCTGGCGCTCGGCTCGGACGGCTGCCTGGCCCCGCCCGCCGCCGCCGAGGAGGCCGGAGGGGAGCACGGCCAGGGGGACGGGCCGCTGCCCTGCCCGCCCGCGGCCATGCGGCTTCGGTTCAACGTCAGCGACGGGGGCAGCGTCAGCCGCGACGACCTGGGCTCCGACACCGGCTGGAAGCGCCCCAACGTGGTGTGCCCCGGCTCGGTGGGCCAGGTGGGCTCGGCCGTCCCGGCCCTGGTGAAGTGGGAGAAGGGAGAGGACTTCGAGCTCGTCAGCGGCGAGCGGGTCGAGCAGACCGCCTGGCGGCTCAAGTGCGAGGGCGGCGCCCCGTTCGAGACCCGGCTGTGGCTGGTCCCCGACGCGGACGTGGCCCTCGACGTCGCGATCGTCGACCCGGCCGCCGACTACGACCGCATCGCCCGTTCCATGGACCTGTCCCGGTACACGCCCTGAGCGGCACGGCCGCGCCGCCCGGCCCCCGGCTCACGCCGGAACGCGCGTCCCGGCGATCACCTGGTCGACGATGTCGGGGCGCGGGGACGGCTGGCGTACCTCCAGGTAGAGCACCGGGCCGCCGCCGTTCGGGCGCACCGCCGCGGCCGCGAACGACGACGGCCCCGGGCAGGAGTCCCACTCCCACACCTCGCCGCCCCAGTAGGCGTCCGCGTATTCGCGCCGCCGCGGCTCCCCCGGGCACGGCCCCGCGTCGATGATCTCCTCCAGCTCAGGACCGGGCGCCGAGCGGCTCAGCAGCCCCGCGAACACCCCCGCCGTACCGCCGCCGTCGTGCCAGGCGTCGGTGTCGGTGGCCGCCAGCAGCCCCGGCTCGTGCCCGCCGACCAGCCCCAGCTGCCGCGGCGACCACCCGTTGGGCTGCAGCTCGTCGGCCCACTCCACGGGCACGGCCACGCTCACCGCCCCGGTCGTGTCGCTGACCCGGCCGAACGTCAGCCCCGGCGCGGCGGCCGCCGCCGGGCTGCACGCGGCCAGCACCGCCGCGACCGCCGCCGTGCCCGCGGTGCGGCGCACCGCCGCGCCGTGCCGCAGCATCCACGGCACCCCCTCGGGCAGGTCCCGCTCCATCCGGATGGCGCGGACCCGGTCGGTGAAGGTCTGGGCGTCGGCCGGGCGGGACGCCCGGTCCTCCGACAGCGCCGCCATGATCAGCTCGTCCAGCGCGCGCGGGGTGCCCGGCCGCACCCGCCGCGNGCCCCCCCCCGCCGCGGCGGCCCCCGCACCGGCGGGGGCGGCGGCCGCCGCCCCGTGACCAGCTCGTAGGCGACCGCGCCCAGCGAGTACACGTCGGCGCGCACGTCGATGTCGCCGCCGGGCTGCGACTGCTCCGGCGACATGTAGCCGGGGGTGCCCGCCGCCGCGGTGAACCCGGAGGCCCCGTCGATGCTCTTGGCGAACCCCAGGTCGGCCACGAGCACCCGCTGGCCCACGGGCGAGGACTGCAGCAGCACGTTGGAGGGCTTGATGTCGCGGTGGATGGTGCCGTGCCGGTGCAGGGCGGTCACGCCCTGGCCGATCTCGGTCAGCAGCCGCAGGGCCTCGTCCAGCGGGAGCGGCCCGCGGGCGACCAGGTCGGCCACGCTGCCCTGGTCGGCGTAGGCCATCACCATGAAGGGCCGCTCGTCGGCGAGCACGTCGAGGTCGTGCACCCGCACCAGCCAGGCCGAATCGGCCTGGCGCAGGATCCGCGCCTCTTCGACGAAGCGCTGGTGCACGTCCAGCTGGTGGGCCCAGTTCTCGGCGAGGACCTTCACCGCGACGGGGGTGTCGAGCAGGTCGTCGTGGGCCAGCCACACGGTCGCGAACGAGCCGGAACCCAGCCTGCGAACGACCCGATATCGGCCGAAGGTGTCCGGTTGCGCCACAGCTACTGCTTTACCAGACCGCACCCCGGCAAACCTGGCGTGCCCGGCCCGCTTCGGCGGGAGCCGATGGGGGCACCTACGCGTCAGAGTGGAATGTGAACCTCGTAGCGGGGGGTGCGCGTGTAAGGGAGTAGCAGGGGACGGCGCACCGCCCGGAGCGCCGCCCTCGGAGCAAGGAGCTGAGAGCCGTGGGTAATACCGACAAGGGCACCGCCGCCCCCCGGCGGAGCGCCGCGAAGGTCGACGAGGCCGTCGAGGAGCTGGCCCGACGCGCCCGCGACGGAGACGAGTCCGCGCTGGAGGAGCTGCTGCGCCGCATCCAGCCGGAGGTGCTGCGCCGCTGTGCGCGGTTCCTGCCCTACCGCCAGGACGCCGAGGAGGCCTGTCAGGACGCACTCCTTCGCGTCGCGCGCAACATCTCCGGGTTCAAGGGCGACTCGCTCTTCACGACCTGGCTGTACACCGTCGTCTCCAACTCCGCCCGGCAGACCTACCGGTCGATGAAGCGGCGCGCCGGAGAGCTGCCGACCGAGGCGGACCGCATCCCCCACCAGCGCGACCCCCGCACCACCAGCGTCATCGCCGGATCGCGCATCGACCTGCTGGAGGCGCTGGACCGGCTGGAGAAGGAGCGCCCCAACCTGGTCGCCCCCCTGGTCCTGCGGGACCTGTGCCAGATGGACTACAACGAGATCGCAGGGGAGCTCGACATCGCCCTGGGCACCGTCAAGTCGCGCATCCACGAGGGGCGCAAGCACGTGCGCAGGGCGCTCGCCGTGACGTGAGCGGGTAAAGCGCCCTACCCTGGAAGGCAATCCACCCCCGCGCACCGGGCCGCGCCGTGGGCGCCGCCGGTGCCGCGGGGCCGTCACCCCTGCCTTGCTTCCAGCGGCGAAAGGTTGCGTCCCATGGGGCTCCGAGACCCCCTGTACTGGCTCTACGAGCGGCGCCTGGAGCGCAAGCTCGGCGACGCCGAGACCCCGCGCCACGTCGGCGTCATCCTGGACGGCAACCGCAGATGGGCCAAGGCCGGACGGCTCGGCGACGTCGCGCGCGGCCACGAGGCCGGGGCCGAGAAGATCTTCGACCTGCTGGGCTGGTGCAGCGAGCGGGGCGTACAGGTGGTCACCCTGTGGATGCTCTCCACCGACAACCTCGGCCGCGCCCGCGAGGAGCTGGAGCCGCTGCTGCGCATCATCGAGGGCACCGTCGAGCGGCTGCGGCGCGAGGGGTGGCGGGTCAACCCGCTCGGCGCCCTGGACCTGCTGCCCGATACGACCGCCCGTGTGATGAAAGAGGCGGGTGCGGCCACATCCGGCAATCCCGGGCTGATTGTGAATGTGGCCGTCGGGTATGGGGGTAGGCGTGAGATCGCCGATGCGGTGCGGTCCCTCCTCCACGAGGAGGCCGCCAAGGGCACCACGATCGAGGAGCTCGCCGAGCGACTCGATCTGGACCACATCGCCGAGCACCTCTACACCCGCGGCCAGCCCGACCCGGACCTGCTCATCCGGACCTCGGGAGAGCAGCGCCTCTCCGGCTTCCTGCTCTGGCAGAGCGCGCACTCGGAGTTCTACTTCTGCGAGGTCTTCTGGCCTGCCTTCCGCAGGGTGGACTTCCTGCGCGCGCTCCGCTCCTTCGGCGCGCGGAACCGACGGTACGGCGGCTGAGCCGGCCCCCACCCCGCACCCACCGCAAGGAGAGGGTGAAAGCCGCTTCACCCGGTGTTCACATGCCGTGTCACCTGGGGGTCTTGCTCTTTGGAGTCTGCCGGGTACCGTCGGAACCAGTGGACGGTGCGCATCCGTCCGCTGCGGGAGGCCCCTGCTGTCCGAGGTCCTGTTCCCACGAGGAGCTCACCACGACGCGGGCCGGTCCCGGCCCGTCGCGGGGGTCGGTCCCGGTCCCAGGAATCCCGTGAGAGACGGGCGCCCCCGCGGCGCCCAAGGGGAGAACGAGTGGCTAGTTCCTCGACCACCCGGCGCACCTACGTGCTCGACACCAGCGTCCTGCTGGCCGACCCCGCGGCGATGACCAGGTTCGCCGAGCACGAAGTGGTGCTTCCCGTCGTGGTGATCTCCGAGCTGGAGAGCAAGCGTCACCACCCCGAACTCGGCTACTTCGCCCGGGAGGCCCTGCGCCGCCTCGACGACCTGCGCGTCGAGTACGGACGCCTGGACGCCGACGTCCCGGTGAACGAGTCGGGCGGCACCCTCCGCGTGGAGCTCAACCACAGCGACCCGACCGTGCTCCCGGCCGGTTTCCGGCTCGGCGACAACGACACCCGCATCCTGACGGTGGCCCGCAACCTCGACGAGGAGTCGGGCATGGCCGGCACCGGGGCCACCGTGCTGGTCAGCAAGGACCTGCCGATGCGGATCAAGGCGTCGTCGATCGGCCTGAGCGCCGACGAGTACCGGGCCGAGCTCGCCATCGAGCACGGCTGGACGGGCATGGCCGAGCTGGAGGTCCCCGGGCACGAGGTCGCCGCCCTCTTCGAGGACGGCACCGCCGAGGTCGAGGCCGCCCGCGACCTCCCCTGCCACACGGGCCTGGTGCTGGTCTCCGAGCGCGGGAAGGCGCTGGGCCGGGTGCTGCCGGACAAGTCGGTCAAGGTGGTCAAGGGCGACCGGGACGTCTTCGGCCTGCACGGCCGCAGCGCCGAGCAGCGCATCGCGCTCGACCTGCTCAGCGACCCCTCGGTGGGCATCGTCTCGCTGGGCGGGCGCGCCGGGACCGGCAAGTCGGCCCTGGCCCTGTGCGCGGGGCTGGAGGCGGTCCTGGAGCGCGGCCTGTACCGCAAGGTGATGGTCTTCCGCCCGGTGTACGCGGTCGGCGGCCAGGAGCTGGGCTACCTGCCGGGCACCGAGAACGAGAAGATGACCCCCTGGGGGCAGGCGGTGCACGACACCCTGTCCGCCGTCACCAGCCAGGACGTCATCGACGAGGTCGTGGACCGGGGCATGCTGGAGGTCCTGCCGCTCACCCACATCCGCGGGCGCTCGCTGCACGACGCGTTCGTCATCGTCGACGAGGCCCAGTCCCTGGAGCGCGGGGTGCTGCTCACCGTGCTGTCCCGGCTGGGGGAGAACTCCCGCGTGGTCCTCACCCACGACATCGCCCAGCGCGACAACCTGCGGGTGGGCCGCTACGACGGCGTCGTCGCGGTGATCGAGAAGCTCAAGGGGCACCCCCTGTTCTCGCACATCACGCTGAACCGGTCCGAGCGGTCCCCGATCGCCGCCCTGGTCACCGAGATGCTGGAGGGCTGAGGCTCCGCACCGGCCCGCGCGGCCGGTGAGCGCGTGCCCGCCGGAGCCCGGCTCCGGCGGGCACGCGCGCGTTCACCCCTCCTTCCCCACCCGTTCCGGTCCGGGACCAGGCGGGCAGGTAGAACGCGGACTGAAGGGGCGCCGCGGCGCCCTGCCGCGCCTGTCACCGAGCCCGAGGAGCCGCGTTCCATGGCACCGTCCCCCGAATCCCCCGACACCCCCGACCCCTCGCAGCCCTCCGGGCGGGCCGCGCCCTCCCGCCGGTCGGTGCTCGGCGGCGGCGCCCTGCTCGGCGGCACCGCCCTGGGCGCGTCGCTGGTCGGCGGCGCCCCCGCCTTCGCCCAGGGCAAGAACCGCCCGAAGCTGACGCACGGCATCCAGCTCGGAGACCCGCGGCCCGACGGCGCGGTGGTGTGGGCCCGCACCGACCGGCCCGCCCGCATGGTGGTGGAGGTGGCCACCCGGCCGGACTTCGCCGACGCCGAGAAGGTCCGCGGGCCGATGCTCACCCCCGCCTCGGACGGCACCGGGAGGGTGCGCGTCGACGGCCTGGAGCCGGGGACCGAGGTGCACGTCAGAGTGCGCGCCGAGTCCGGCAGGTACAGCAGCGAGCCGGTGACCGGGTCGTTCCGCACCCCCGGCGGCGGCCGCCCGGTGCGGCTCCTGTGGTCGGGCGACGTCGCCGGGCAGGGGTACGGGATCAACCCCGACATCGGCGGGATGCCGATCTTCGCGGCGATGGCCGACCGCGACCCCGACTTCTTCATCCACAGCGGGGACACCTGCTACGCCGACGGGCCGCTGGAGGAGCGGGTCGAACTGCCCGACGGGCGGATCTGGCGCAACGTCACCAGCGAGGCCAAGTCCAAAGTGGCCGAGACCCTGGCGGAGTTCCGCGGCCAGTATGCCTACAACCTGCTCGACGACAACCTGCGGGCGTTCGCCGCGCGGGTGCCGCAGATCGTGCAGTGGGACGACCACGAGGTCACCAACAACTGGTACCCGGGGGAGATCCTGGACGACGACCGGTACACCGAGACGTCGGTGGACCGGCTGGCGGCCCGCGCCCACCGCGCCTTCCACGAGTGGCAGCCCATCATGCGGCGGGAGGCGGTGGACGGGCGCATCTACCGGCGCCTGTCGCTGGGCCCGGACGTGGACGTGTTCGTCATCGACATGCGCCCCTACCGGGACCCCAACTCCGACGGGACCGCGCCGCACGAGGCGATCCTCGGCCGGAGGCAGGCCGACTGGCTGCTGCGGGAGGTGCCGCGCTCCACGGCCACGTGGAAGGTGATCGCCTCCGACATGCCGCTGGGGCTCATCGTGCCCGACGGCGACGCCATCGAGGCCGTCGCCAACGGGCGTCCGGGGGCGCCCGCCGGGCGCGAGCCGGAGATCGAGCGGGTGCTGCACGGCCTGCACCGCGCCGGGGTGGACGGGACCGTGTGGGTCACCGCCGACGTGCACTACACGGCCGCCCACCACTACTCGCCGGACCGGGCGAGCTCCTCGGAGTTCACCCCGTTCTGGGAGTTCGTGTCCGGGCCGCTGCACGCCGGGGCGTTCGGGCCCAACGAGCTGGACCCCACCTTCGGGCCCGAGGAGGTGTTCGTGCAGGCGCCGCCGGAGCCCAACACCTCGCCGCTGGACGGCTTCCAGCACTTCGGCGAGGTGGAGGTGGACCCGGAGAGCAAGCGGATGACGGTGCACCTGCGCGACGCGAACGGGGACGCGCTCTGGTCCACCGAGCTCGACCCCGGGCAGGCCTGACCCGGACCCGGCACGCAGAGGCCGGACACGGGTTTCGGACATCCCCACGGGCGGTGCCCGCATGTCCTAAGATCGGGGGCGCCGGTGGCGGCCGACCGGAGCGGCCGGGCCGCCGGAGCCCCCGAACGGATCACGCAACGGATCGGGACCCAGGTGGCGGCGGTGAACGCCGTGACGCGATGTAGTGTGACCGAGGTCACGCCGGAACCGGTGTCCGGCCATCGCGGCATACGGCAGGGTTAGGGACGGATCGTAACCAGGAGCCCCCGGGCGCGCGCCCGGCGGCGGAGGCGTCCGTCGCCCCGCCCCAGCCCCCGACCTCGGGTCGCGCGCACTTCTGACGGAAGGCCCACTCGTGCTTCTCAACCGCATCTCCCCCCGCCTGGCCGCGGGCATCGGCGCCGCGGGCCTGACCGCGGGCGCCCTGTTCGCCGGGACCGTCTACTTCGCCGGGGCCGACACCGGGCAGGTGACCGGCGCCGCCGTGCAGCCGCCGCCGCAGGCCGGCGGCGAGGACTTCTTCGCCGGTGTCGAGGGCGTCTCCGACGAGCAGCGCGCGTCCGCGCGCGAGGAGGCTGAGAACCGCATCGACGAGGCGGACTCCGCGGCGGGCGCCACCGGCGTCGCCGCGCCGGAGAAGAAGGAGGAGGAGCCCGAGGAGGAGTCCTCCGAGGAGGGCTCGTCCGACTCCGGGGGCGGCGCGGGCGGCGACACCAGCGCCGACGCCGACTCGCTCAACTGGCCCGCGCTGGCCCAGTGCGAGTCGGGGGGCAACCCCTCGGCGGTGAACGAGGCGGGCGGCTACTACGGCCTGTACCAGTTCTCCATGTCGACCTGGCAGTCGGTGGGCGGCAGCGGGAGCCCGGCCGAGGCGCCGTCGAGCGAGCAGACGATGCGCGCCAAGATGCTGTACGACGCCGTGGGGGGCAACTGGCAGAGCCAGTGGCCCGAGTGCGGGCGCCACCTGTTCGACTAGGGCGTGTCTCTCGGATCATTGTCGGCTCGCGACCACCAGAACGGCGCTCACTGCACCGGGGCGCCCGGACAGCCGACCATGATGGACGTCGCGCCCCGGCATGCGAGCGCCCCGGGCCCCCGCTGCGCCACCTTGGCGAAGCCGGCGCAGTAGGGGCGACGGCCGCTCGCTGATCGAAAAGCCTCCGAGGAACACGTCCTAGGCGGCGCCTCCGCCGGCGAGGCGGCGTTCCCTGAGCCCGGCGTTTGGGCCCCGCAAGGGGCCCATGTCACATCCGCTCGCATCAGCCCCCCGTACCCCCGCATCCCCCTGTTCCGCGGTTCCCACCCCGTTCCCCGGGGTGGACATGTCGGGATTTGCTGTTATTGTTCCGTGACGATGCGGGTGGTCCCCCGACCGCCCGCCCCACAAGGAGCCCCCGGAGCCCTGCGCGGCACGCACCCGAGAGCGGGTGTCCCCGATGGACCGCCGCGCGGACCCCAGAGGCGAGGGCGGTCGGCGACGTTCCCCTCTGAGCCGCCCTTTCCGATTCCAACCTGTGCCCGGGGCATCGGTCGATCGCGCGCGCTCGCCGACGCGCGACTGGCGAAAGGGCGATTTTTGCTGACGAACCGGATCTCGCTGCGCGCGGCCGCCGCGGTCGGATGCGCCACCGTGGTGGCGGGAGCCGCCTTCGGTGTCTCCGCATTCGCCGACAGCGGTGCCTCCCCCGAGCAGGCGGCGAGCGCGGCTCTCCCTCAGGACGCGCCGAAGGCGGAGTCCCAGAGCGAGCAGGAGTTCTTCTCCGACGTCGAGGAGGTCTCCGACGAGCAGCGCGCCTCGGCGCGCCAGGAGGCCAAGGAGCGCGTGGAGGACGCGAACGCCGCCGCGGGCGCATCCGGCACCGCCGCGCCGGAGAAGAAGGAGGAGGAGAAGGAGCCCGACGACGGAGACGACGGCGGCTCCGCGCCTCCCAGCGGCGACCCCAAGGGCATCGCCAAGGCCATGCTGGGCGACTTCGGCTGGAGCTCGGACCAGTTCAGCGGGTGCCTGGAGCCGCTGTGGGAGAAGGAGAGCAACTGGAACCCGTCGGCGCAGAACCCGAGTTCGGGTGCGTACGGGATTCCGCAGGCGCTCCCCGGCTCGAAGATGGCCACGGCGGGGTCGGACTGGCAGACCAACCCGGCCACGCAGATCGAGTGGGGGCTGGGCTACATCCAGGACCGCTACGGCTCGCCGTGTGAGGCCTGGTCGCACTCGCAGGCCAACGGCTGGTACTAGAGGGACGTGGACGGACGGATGGGCCCCTCCGGACGGATGTCCGGAGGGGCCCATCTTTGTGTCCTGATGTCGCGTCCCCGCGCCGTCCCTCAGACCGACAGGAAGAACCAACTGTCGAAGGAGTGCTGCAGGACGGGCGCGTAGGCGTCCGCCTCCTCCTCGGGGACGTTCAGGGACAGGGTGAAGCCCTGGCCGCCGTGCTGGACGGAGTACTCGGTCAGGAAGCGCTCCGGGGTGTCCCAGTCGTTGCCGGTGTAGCGGTTGACGACGACGGCCGCGTCGTAGTCGGAGTCCCAGAGGAAGGGGTACTCGTCCTCCCTCAGCTCCCGGATCTCGTCGGTGCGGTAGTTCTCGTAGTCGCCGGAGGACTTGAAGGTCTCGTCGTTGGCCTCCAGGCGCTCCAGGCTGCCCTGGTCGCCCTCCAGGTCCCAGGTGGCCATCATGAAGCGCCGCTCGCCGGTGGAGTCGGCCATGGTGACCGTTCCGGTGCCGTCGGAGGCCATCTCGCTGTCGTCGAGGGTCCAGCCCGAGGGGTAGTCGACGCTGAAGCGGTCGCCGTAGTAGGTGTCGAAGTCGGTGGGGACGCCTTCGGCCTGCCCGGTGTCCCCGCCGTCGGAGCCACCGGTGTCCGGTGGGTCCTCCCGCGCTTCGGTGTCGGCCGAGTCGCCGCTCTCGGAGCCGCCGGAGTCGGGCCCGGCGCTGTTGCTCTCCGCGCTGTTGATGACGGCGATGAACGCACCGCACCCGCCCAGCAGGAGGAGGACGAGCACCACGCAGCCGATGCCGAGGACGAGGGGCGTCTTGCTCCCCGACTTCTTCGGCGCCTGCGGGGGAGGACCGGCGGCCGCGTAGGCGGGCTGCCCGGGAGGCGGCCCGCCGGGCGGCGGATATCCGGGGCCGGGACCGGGACCGGGCGGAGGCCCAGGGGGACCAGGGGGTGGCCCGGCCGCCGCGGGGGAGGGCCAGCCCCCACTGGGCCCCTGCGGCCCCTGCGGTCCTTGCTGGCCTTGCGGCCCCGGAGGCATCCCATGCGAGGGCGTACCACCGGTGGGCACGGCCCCGGGCCCACCCGGTCCGCCCATCCCCATCTCCGCGGGTACCCCACCGGCCGGAGTCCCAGGCCCGTGCCCGCCCATGCCCATGTCGCCGGGCACGCCCCCGGCCGGGGTCCCAGGCCCAGGTCCGGGCCCGACGCCCGGACCGGGCCCGCCCGTCCCCATCTCGGCAGGCACGCCCCCGGCCGGGGTTCCGCCCACCGGCCCCGGGGCGGCCCCCTCCGGGGCACGGGGCCCGGGATCGAACGCGGCGGACGGCCCGGTCCCCGGACCCGGCCCGGAGGCCGAGCGCAGCAGCTCCAGGGCGGCGCCGGGCCCCAAACGGTGCGCGGGGTCGCGCTCCAGGAGCCNCCGGCGGCGGGTCGGAGACGCCCGCCGAGATGGACGCGGTGATCGTGCCCCGGCGGAACGGCGAGGAGCCCTCCACGGCCTGGTAGAGGGTGACCCCGGCGCTCCACAGGTCCCCGGCGGGGGTGGCGGCCTCGCCCAGCAGGCGCTCGGGCGGCATGTACTCGGGCGACCCGATGAGCGCGCCGGTGGCGGTGATGGAGGCGCCGCCCTCCATGGTGGCGATACCGAAGTCGGTGATGACGACGCGGCCGCTCTCGCAGACCATGACGTTGCCGGGCTTGATGTCGCGGTGGACGACGCCGGCCTCGTGGGCGGACTTGAGCCCTTCGATCAGCGCGGCGGCGAGTGCGGCCGCCCGCGAGGGCGGAAGGGGCCCGTTCTCCGCGAGTTCCTGGTCGAGGGAGTGCCCGGGGATGAGCTCCATGACCACCCACGGGTTGTCCTCGAAGTCGAAGACGTCGTGCACGGTGACGATGGAGGGGTGCGGGACCCGGGCGGCACTCTGCGCCTCCCGCAACACACGCGCACGAGCCTCGGCGCGCTCGTTGTCGGACAGGTGAGCGGGGAGGAGGATCTCCTTGACGGCCACGGCCCGCTGGAGCTGGGTGTCCCAGGCGTTCCAGACGATACCCATACCGCCGCGGCCCAGCTCCTTGTCCAACCGGTAGCGCCCCATCACGACACGGGCGCCCTCATCCGTGGACATCAGTGAGGCCTCTCAAGGGGGAGATAACGTTAGCGATCGTGCAAGCAGACTACTAACCAGCCACACCGGACAGGCCCAGAGGGCGGTACCCTCCCCTGTCCGGATCGGGCCTTCTGGGGGCGCCACGGCCTGGCCAGGTCGTCGGATGTTGGTCCTGCCGAGAGCCAGCCCGGGCGGCATGGCGGGGGCACCCAGCGCATGCGCTGCTGGGTGCTCACTGTACGTCGGACGTCTGTGACGATGGGGTCTCAGCCAGCGTTGACCTTTGCGTAATGAAAGACATCAGAGGGAAGTGCGTGGTCAAGGTTCCACAAGATGCGCATGGGGAGCTCACCCTCATGGCTGACGTACGTCATCGGGCCTGCATACAAATAGGCTGGCGCGCCCTTGTTGGGCCGAATGAACAGATGAACCGTGACTCCTCGTTCAACATGGTTAATATAACGTTGTCCCGTAGGTGACGACTCTCGGGTTCTACTCTGAGATTCCCACTGAAACTGAGTCGGAGTGATGGCTCGATCGTGATACATCGTTGTTGGTTTAAAGGTTCGGTCTGACTTGTCGATGGTCACGAAGAAGACATCGGATTTCTCTTCTTCAATCCACCGAACGCCCTCGACCGCGGAGCGAGTAAAGTCAACTCCAAACGCGCGCAGGACTTCGTTTCTATTGTAGCTCGCGTGTAGACGGAGAGGGAGATGAGATATGGCTTCCACGGGGGGAGTTACTCGATGGATTTGTTCGTCCAACACGTCTGTTATCTCGAGCAATTCTTCGCGACGGGCATCGTTCACCCACAACCTCGCCATGTTGGCTTCCATGGCGGAGAGTCGCTGATTTCCGTCGATCAAACCATGAAACATTGCCAGGAGGCGACTGTTGTGGAGATCGCCGTCCAGCTGCCTTGGTGGTTCGGGGGACGTAAGAATGTCCCTGATGAAGTTGATTCGCTCAGTATCATCCAGGTGGAGCATGCGTCCGAAGGATCGTGCCAGCGCCTGATCATCATTCCTGTCGGGCACCTCTCTTGTGTCTAGACCTGCCTCGCGAAGAAGGCCAGCCCAGCCACCACGGTTTGGTCCGTAGAGGTCCTTGAGCTCTCTACCAGAACGACTGAGGTAGTCGGAGAGGTGTACTCGGCCCATGCCTTTGAGGTCGGCCGCAGCGTCCTTGATCCTAAATTTAAGGGCTTGTTTGATATTGTCGAGGACAATTTTGCTGACTTCGCGGTCTAGGTCGATCGAGCATCCGGCAGGGAGCGTGGGAAACTCGGCTTCAACCTCGGCCTTCAGGTCCTCTCGTGAAATCCCTGTCAGGGCGGTGAAGCGCTTATCGAACCTGAATTCCTTTCGCTGGTGGCCAACGAAGTCGAGCACGGTCAGGACTGGCTTATCCTCCGTCAGTCGCAGACCACGACCCAACTGCTGAAGGAAGACGGTGGCGCTCTCTGTCGGGCGCAAAAAAAGAATAGTGTTGATCGCGGGAATGTCAACGCCTTCGTTGAACAAATCCACGGTGAAGACGGCCTTGATGCGGCCGTCTCTCAGGTCGCGAAGCGCTGCCTCGCGATCAGGCGTGCTGAGCTGCCCCGTCACTGCTCGTGCTGGGATTCCTCGCTTTTCGAATTCCCGCGCCATATATTCTGCATGCTTAACTCCGACGCAGAACCCGACGGCTTTGAGGGTCGAGACATCTGCCACCTTCTCACGCAAGGCCTCAACAATAAGGTTTACGCGAGAGTCGAGGTCGACGTATAGCTCACTCAGTGCCTCCAGATCGTATCCAACGCCCCGTCGCCACGGAATGTCGTTGAGGTCGACATCGTCGTGGATCCCAAAATAATGGAAGGGGGAGAGTAGGCCGCGTTCCAGAGCCTCCCAGAGTCGCAACTCAACGGCGATCTTTCCATCATCGAACCAATGAAGAATATTTTTCTCGTCGGTTCGCTCGGGAGTTGCCGTCAACCCGAGGAGCACATTTGGGGTGACGCGATCCAAAAGTTGGGCGTAGGTGGGCGCTTCGGCGTGATGGAACTCATCGACAATGATCATGTCGAAGTGATTGCTGGGGAGGGATTTGAGGTTCTTGAGAGATTGTACTGACGCAAAGACGTGCCGCCAATGTTGCGGCCTGTTTCCGTCCACAAGGAGCTCGCCAAATGCTCCATCCTTGAGGACTTCGCGGAACCTCTTGCGCGCCTGCTTGATGATTTCTTGGCGATGGGCGACGAAGAGGAGAGAATTTACTTTGCCTGACTTTTTCAACCGTGCGTAGTCGAGCGCCGCAACGATTGTCTTTCCTGTGCCAGTGGCCATGACGACAAGGTTGCGGTACCGGTCATGCACATCGCGCTCGGCCTCGAGGGCCTCGAGGATCTCTCCCTGGTAGGGGAAGGGGGTGACGTCGATATTTGCAACAGTATCGACCTGGTCGTCTTCCCGCAGTCCAGCACGAGAGAGTGCAGTGCGAAGGCGCTCTCGATCTCGCTCTGGGAGGTACCTTTCAAATGAAGGGTCATTCCAATATTCTTCGAAGGTGGCAGCGAAAGTGTCGATGAGATGAGGCTGCTCGGCTCGAGCTAGTCGAACATTCCACTCCAAGCCATCGAGCATGGCGGAACGCGACAAGTTGGACGAGCCGACGTAGGCAGTGTCCATGCCTGAGTGGCGATGAAAAAGCCAAGCCTTAGCGTGGAGCCGCGTTCTCCTGGTGTCGTAAGAAATAGCGATCTCGGCGCCAAGTTCCTGAAGGCGATCGACCGCCTGCACCTCAGTTGCGCCCATATAGGTAGTGGTGATCACTCGCAACCGACCTCCGCGCTCCAGAAAGGTGCGCAGATGTGGTTCGATCAGGCGAAGTCCATGCCATTTGATGAAAGCGCAAAGGAGATCGACGCGGTCTGCCGAGTCGAGTTCTTTTGTAACCTCTCGACCGATTTGAGGTTGGTCGCGCCCGTTGACGAGCAGCGCACTAGATGAAAACGGTATGTCCGGGCGCTTGGGAAAAACACCTTTGTCATCAGGGTTCACCTCACGAGCAATGCTCAGGAGAGGATTCTCTGAATCGACAAGCTGGTCATCCTCGGTTACGGCCTCGTCGGTCGCTTCGGCGAGGACCGCGCCAAGTTTGTTGACGATACGGACCTGGTCTTTGAAGCTGTCGTCCTTCTTGTCGACGAAGGAGAGCGCGCGTTTGGTCAGCTCAGCAACGTGCTTGACCAGTAGGTCTTTGCCATCGACATCCTTCAGCTTCCCGCGCTGTTGGAGTTCGTCATCCACCTCTGCCAGACGTCTCTGCAGCTCACGCGTGATCAGTCGTTCGTACACACCAGGGGAAAGGTCGCTCATGTACCTGACAGTATCGGCAGATCGCCCAATAGGCATGTGAAGCCTCCTGGAGATTGAGCTGCGCCTGCAGTCCGGCCCAGGTGGCTATGCATCGATGCCATAGCCGAAAGGCCCCCGGTCTGATGACCGAGGGCCGTGCGCGATCTCCTGGAGGACTACTTCGCGTTGGTCATCTTCAACACGTCGAGGGCCTCGTCGAGCTGGGCCTCCGTCAGCTTGCCGTCACTCACGTACCCGCGCTCGATGACCACCTGGCGGATCGTCTTGCGCTCGGCCAGGGCCTGCTTGGCGACCTTGGCCGCCTCCTCGTAGCCGATGTAGCGGTTCAGCGGGGTCACAATCGACGGGGACGACTCCGCGTACTCCCGGCAGCGGTCCTCGTCGGCCTCCAGGCCGGCCACGCAGCGGTCGGCGAAGACGCGGGACACGTTGGCCAGCAGGCGCACCGACTCCAGGATGTTCCGGGCGATCATCGGCAGCTGCACGTTCAGCTCGAAGTTGCCGCTCGCGCCGCCGAAGGCCACCGCCGCGTCGTTGCCCACGACCTGCGACGACACCTGGAGCATCGCCTCGCACAGCACCGGGTTCACCTTGCCCGGCATGATCGACGACCCCGGCTGCAGGTCCGGCAGGCGCAGCTCGCTCAGGCCCGTGCGCGGCCCCGAGCCCATCCAGCGGATGTCGTTGGCGATCTTGGCGAAGCCCACCGCGATCGTCCGCAGCTGCCCCGACAGCTCCACCAGCGCGTCGCGCGCCCCCTGGGCCTCGAAGTGGTCCCGCGCCTCGGTCAGCGGCAGGCCGGTGGCCTGGGCGATCTCGGCGATGACGCGCGGTGCGAAGCCCTCCGGCGTGTTGATGCCGGTGCCCACCGCGGTGCCGCCCAGCGGCAGCTCCGCCACGCGCGGCAGCGCCGCCTTCAGGCGCTCGATGCCGTGCCCGACCTGCGCCGCGTACCCCGAGAACTCCTGCCCCAGCGTCACCGGGGTGGCGTCCATCAGGTGCGTGCGCCCGCTCTTGACGACCCCGGCGAACTCCACGGCCTTGCGGTTCAGCTCGCCCTGCAGGTGCTCCAGCGCCGGAACGAGGTCGTTCACCACGGCGGAGGTCGCCGCGATGTGGATGGACGACGGGTACACGTCGTTGGACGACTGCGAGGCGTTGACGTGGTCGTTCGGGTGCACGTCCAGCCCGGTGGCGTCCTTGGCGAGGGTCGCGATGACCTCGTTGCTGTTCATGTTGCTCGACGTGCCCGAGCCCGTCTGGAACACGTCGATCGGGAACTCGCCGTTCCACTTGCCCTCGGCGACCTCCAGGGCCGCCTGGCGGATGGCCTTGCCGAGCTCGTCGGAGATGACCCCCAGCTCGGCGTTGACCTTGGCGGCGGCGGCCTTGATGTGGCCGAGCGCCTCGATGTTCGCGGCCTCCAGCCCCTGGCCGGAGATCGGGAAGTTCTCCACCGCGCGCTGGGTCTGGGCCCGCCACTTGGCCTTAGCGGGGACCTGGACCTCGCCCATCGAGTCGTGCTCGATGCGGAACTCACTCATCGTTGAAAGACACCTCCAGGGAAACCTGCCCCCAAGATTGCCAGAAGTGGAGGTGGGAGGTGGGGCTGCCCCCGCCACAGCCGGGGTGTGACCTCGGGCGATGTGTGCGGTGTCACGTCGGCGTGGAGGGTGGTTGCCAAGTCGGGGACGTGTGCTCCCCGCTCGCGGGCTCGTCCGCAGTCCTGCGCAGGTCTGGAGGGCCCTGAACGGCCTCACGTTCACGGCGCCCGGGTTGCGACCGCGGGAGACCCCTGGGAGGCCCCGCCACCGGTCGGCAGGGCCCCCGCACGACCGACGGAAAAACCAGTGGGAGCGCTCACCGCACTTCTCTACCGTGGTCGTATGGTGCGTCCTGGAAGCTGTGTCAGGCCAGCG
>NZ_ANBH01000281.1 GCF_000341185.1 Nocardiopsis chromatogenes YIM 90109 | reverse complement strand
CCCCGCCTGGCGCTCCGGCGGCCTGCCGCCCGGGCGGGGCCGGGGAGCGGGGCACCTGCCGGGCCTCCGCATTCCTGGACCGCGAGAAACCCGCCGGACGGAAAGCAGGCTCGGGGGACCGCCCCGCTCCGACCGTCGCCGCCCACAACGGCGACCCACCACACGCCGGGCGGCCGACGGCGCTGCTGTAAGGCCCCTTGCTCGTCTCGTGCCTTACTCGTCGCTGCGTGCGGGTTGCCTGTTGTGTGCGAGTTGCCCGTTGCGTCACGGGAGGGGACACCCCAAGGCTTTATGGCGTAGATCTATGGCATCGCTCTGCCAGCGCGCTGGCAGAGCGCATCGCGCATCCGTTCCAAGCGCGCTCCGACGCCCTTCGCACCGCTTCCCCTAGCTAGGCGGTCGGGCTGTCGGCTTCCCCAAGGCGGTCGGGCCATCAGCCCTCAGCGCTCGCCCCGTCGGCCCTCACGGGCCCGCCCTGCCCTGTCCAGGCCGCCCCCTCTCCCCCTGTGGCCGGATCGGGACAGGCTGCAAGCCCCTCCACCTGCCCCTACACGCGGCCGTCCACCTCCCTGCAGGCCCATTGCAAGGCCCTCCCCGGCGCTCTGCAGGCGGTACGTCAAGGGCGCCCCCGCATGCTGGGGCGGTCATCGGATCTGCAGAGAAGCTCGGAGGCCCCATGACGCTCCCCTCTCCGGCCCCTGCTCCCGGACCGTACGCCGGCGACGGCCCGCTCCTGATCAACCAGGCCGACCGCGCCACCTGGTCGCCCCTGCGCTCCGTCCTCGTCCTCGTGCACCACGCCATGGCCGGGAACCGCCTGGCCGACATCCTGCCCCTCATCGAGTCCGACCACCGGCTCCAGGTCCTCTACACCTGCCCGCCCGGCTCGCCCTTCGCCGCGAGCGGGGCCGACCACGTCCGCCGCCTCGACGGCATCGCCGTGCCCTGGGACGAGGTCCGCAAGCACCCCTTCGACCTGGCCCTGGCCGCCAACCTCGGCGGCCTCCAGGACGTCGCCGCCCCCGTCCTCGCCCTCCCGCACGGATCGGGCCCCGGACGCCTGATCCCGCGCGTCGGCGGCCACGGCCCCACCGCGCCCCGCCCCGCCAGCGGCTCCCCCGCCGGGGGCCTCATCTCCCACGGGCGCGTCCTGCCCAGCGTCCTCGGCGTCGCCCACGAGCGCCTGCGGACCCTGTTCGCCGCCGCCGCCCCGGCCGCGGCCGAGGTCGTCCGGGTCGTCGGCGACCCCTGCCACGATCGCCTCACCGCCGGGCGCGCCCTGCGCGAGAGCTACCGGCGCGCACTCGGGGCCTCCCCCGACGACCTGCTGGTGGTGCTGTCGTCCACGCACGGCCCGCACTCCCTGCTCGGTACCCACCCCCGCCTGCCCGAGCGCCTGGCCGCCGAGGCGGCCGGGGCCGGGGTGCGCACGGCCGCCGTCACCCACCCCGCCGTCTTCGCCTGGCACGGGCGCCGCCAGGTGCGCTCCTGGCTGTCCGGGGCCCAGCGGCGCGGCATGGCCCTCCTGCCTCCCGAGCAGGGCTGGCAGGCCGCCGTCATCGCCGCCGACGCGGTCGTGGGCGACTTCGGCTCCGTCACCTACTACGCCGCCGCCCAGGGCCGCCCCGTCCTGGTGGCCTCCTACACCGAGGACGAGGTGCTCCCCGGCTCGCACACTGACCTGCTCGGCTGCGCGGCCCCGCGCCTGGACCCGGAGCGGCCGGTGCTGCCGCAGGTGCGGGCGGCGCTCGGCGCCCACGCCCCCGAGCGCGGCGGGTGGTACGCCTCCCAGCTCACGTCCGAGCCGGGCAGGGCGGCGGCCCGGCTGCGTACCACCATGTACCGGCTGCTGAACCTGGACGAGCCGGACTCGCCGCCGCCGACGGCGCCGCCGCCGATGCCGGTGCCGATGCCGCCGCTGGACGTCCCGCACCCGGCCGGGGGCCTGCGGTGAGCGGGGGGAGTCGGCGGCCTGCGGCCGAACGGCGCCGGGTGCGCGGGGTGCTGCTGCCCGCCCCGTCGGCGTCCGCACCGCCTCCGGCCCCGGTGGTCGACGACCACGTGTGGGTGCACGCCGACCGGTTCGGCCCCGGGCTCCCGCTGGGCACGGGCGACGTACTCACCTTCACCGAGGGGGCGGCGGGACGGGTCGGCCCGCCCGATCCCGGTGACGTGCTCGACCGCTGGCCCGGGGCCATGGTGGCAGCCGCCCCTGCGGACGGCGGCTGGCACGTGGCGCTGCGCGGACGTCCGCCCATGCGCATCGGGGGCCGCCTCCGCCTCGAAGAGGCCGCTCCCCTGCTGTCCCTGCTGCACACCTGGCTCGCGGCGGGCCTCGATCCGGCCGGGCTGACGTGGGCGGCGGCGCCGGACGGCCTCACGAGGTGGACGTTCCACCCGGCCCTTCCCCGGGCCCGGACCGTTCCCCGCCCTCGGCCCCCTGTGCGAGTTCGGCCAAGCGCCGCTCGATCCCTTCGGCCTCCACCGCCCCGAGCCGCCTATAGGTGGTCAGTGCTTCCGTCAGGTGCCGCACCGCCGGTCCCCGTCGGCCGCGCACGCCCTCCAGCCGCCCTCTGAGGGCGTGCACCCGGGCCGACTCCATGTCGGCCCGGGCCTCCTCGGCCTTGGCGAGCGCCGCGTCCAGGACCCGCTCGGCCTCGTCGAGGTCCCCGGTCTTCATGTGGACCGTGGCCAGTCCCACCAGCACCCGTGTCTGCAGGTAGAGGTCGCCCGCCTCGCGGAAGTGCCCCAGGGCCCAGGTGAGGTGCCCGACGGCCTCCTCCGGCCGCCCGGCGTCGCGCAGGGCCTCGCCCAGGCGCCGCCGCATCAGGGCGATGCCGCGGTCCCTGCCCCGGGCGGTGTGCACGGTGAGCGCGCCTTCGAAGTGGGACACCGCCTCCCCGGGGGCGCCCCGGACCAGCTCCACCACGCCGAGCCCCTCCATTGCCGCCGCCCGCCCCAGGTCGTGGTCGGCCTCATCCCAGGCGCGCAGCGCCTCCCTGTGGTGGTGTTCGGCCTCCTCGGTCCGGTGCAGGTTCACGTGGGCGGCGGCCAGGGCGCCGTGCATGCGGCCGCGCGCGGCCGGATCGCCCAGCTCGCGGGCGGCGGCCAGTCCGGCCTCATGGGTGCGGAACCACGAGTCGTGGTAGCGGCGCCTCAGGTACAGGTCCCACAGCGCCTCGCAGAGCTGCCACGCCTCGGCGGGGTGGCCGTCGCGGGCGGCCCACAGCACCAGCTCCTCCAGGGTGGGCAGCTCCTCGTCCAGCCAGTGCAGCGCCGCGTCGGCGTCGGGGAAGGCGGGGACGGCCGGGTCGCCGCCGACGCGGCCGTACAGCGGGCCCACGTGCCAGCGGCCCGGGTTGAGCGCGGTGTCGGCGGCGACGGCGGTGCGCAGGTACCCGTGCAGCAGCCGCTCCATCGCCGCGCGCCGCTCGTGTTCGGTCTCCTCGGCCTCGGCGCGTTCGCGGGCGTGCAGCCGCACCAGGTCGTGGAAGGCGAAGCGGCCG
>NZ_ANBH01000280.1 GCF_000341185.1 Nocardiopsis chromatogenes YIM 90109 | reverse complement strand
CGGGGGGGGGGAGCCGCTCGGCACCGGCCTCGGCGGTGTACCGGTCGGTCCCGGCGAGCAGCGCCGCCGCCTCCGGGGAGGCGTCTGGGCCCGGGTGCAGGCCCAGCAGGCGGTACAGGCGGGCCGTCGGCGGCTCCAGTCCGGCGTAGGACACGTCCAGGGCCGAGCGCACGGACACCTCCTCGTCACCGCTCAGGGCCGAAAGGCGCCGCCGCTCGCCTTCGAGCTCCTCGACCATGCGTGCGGCGGGCCGGCCGGGCCGCAGCACCAGGCGCCCGGCGACGGCGCACAGCGCCAGAGGCAGGTGCCCGCACAGCTCGGCCAGCCGTTCGGCCTCCTCGGGGCCCCTGAGGGGCGCGGGTTCCCCGCCGGTGGCGCGGCCGCCGCCGGATGCTCCGGCCTCGGGCGCCCCGGCCAGGCCCGCGCTGACCAGCCCGCGCAGCAGCCCGGCGGCGTGGTCGCGGGGCAGCGGGCGCACCCGGGTGATGCGGGCCCCGCGGACGAGCAGCGCGGCCGGGTGCAGGCGCGTGGTGACGACGGTCAGGTGGGCGCCGCCTCCGGGCAGGAGCGCGGCGGCCTGGGCGGCGCTCGCGGCGTCGTCGAGCAGCAGCAGCATGCTGCGGCCCTCGGTGCGGGCCTGGAAGAGCCGGGCGCGCCCGGGGAGGTCGGCGGGGACCTCCTCGGGGCGCACGCCCAGGGCGCGCAGGAGGTGGGCGAGGACGGCGGCGGGGTCGGCGGGCCCGGAGTGCGCGAAGGCGGCCAGGTCGGCGGTGAGGTGGCCGTCCGCGAAGCGCGGCCCGTCGGTCTCCAGGAAGCGGGCGGCGACGGCGGTCTTTCCCACGCCGCCGGTCCCGGTGAGGACGGCGATGCGGGGCTCCCGTGAGGTGAGCGCCCGGTGGGCCTCGTGGCGCAGGAGGGACAGTTCGCGGAGGCGGTCGGCCATGCGGGCGGGGGCCCGGGGAGGCCGGAGAGGAGCGGCGGGGGCGGACCCGGGGACGGTGCCCAGGTGGATGCCGCCGTGGACGGTTCCGGCCTGCACCACCACGCCGTGGCGGCCGCCCGTCACCGCATTGCCCGGTGTGCCCGGTGTGCCCGCTTCGCGTGAGGTCATCGCCCACCCGTGATCATCAGGCTACTTTGTGTATTTTCGTCACGCTAACATTCCGACCCGAAACCTCGGTTCGGGCCCGGCGGGTCGGGGGCGG
The DNA here is from genome assembly GCF_000341185.1 of Nocardiopsis chromatogenes YIM 90109. Classification (GTDB taxonomy): domain Bacteria; phylum Actinomycetota; class Actinomycetes; order Streptosporangiales; family Streptosporangiaceae; genus Nocardiopsis_A; species Nocardiopsis_A chromatogenes. The sequence continues at coordinate 2,929 of NZ_ANBH01000280.1, read as the reverse complement.
AGGCCGCCCCGGCCCCGCCCCCACACCGTCCGCGCCCTACCACGACGGCGCGGAGGGCTCTCATGGCGCCCGACCGCCGGACGGCGTCCGCTTGGGTGGTGGAACTTTCGGAGGCCGCGACCGCCATGGGCGGGCGGCCGAATGCGGCCCGCCGACAGGCAGGGCGCCGGTCGGGACGCCGACGCAGGGGCTGGGCCACCCCAGCGCCGCGACGATCGCACTGGCCTGGCCGGACGGAAATCCCACGGAAATCCCACGGACGTCAACCGACGGCCTCACGCCCGCCCTTGGGCACGTGTCCCGCCTGCTCGTCGACGAGACCCTGATCGCGCCCGCGATGTCGTGCGCGCCTCCGACTGCGGCCCCCTCCTGGGCCGGGCGCCGCCCGGCAGCCCCCGCACGGCGGGAAAACCACTCGCCCCTCCGTGGCGCGCGCCTGTACGGTGCGCCGCGCGGGACGCGCGCGAGCGGCCCCGCCGACGCCGGACGGACGGCACGAACGGAGCGGACATGCAGGTCTTCCTGACCACCGACCGGATGGTCCTGCGGCGGATCACCCCCGACGACGCCCCGCTCCTGCTGGGGCTCGACTCCGACCCCGAGGTCATGCGGTACCTGACCGGCGGGCGCCCCTCCGCGCCCGCGGACATCGACGGCAATATCCGCAGGTACCAGGGGTGGTACCGCGCCTACCCGGAGCGGGGGTACTGGATCGCCCAGGACACCGGCGGCGCCTTCCTCGGCTGGTTCCACCTGCGCCACCCGCACGGCGGCGACCCCGCCGAGCCCGAACTCGGCTACCGGCTCGCCCGCGCCCACTGGGGCCGCGGGCTGGCCACCGAGGGCTCGTTCGCCCTGCTCGGCACCGCGTTCGCCGACCCGTCCGTGCGCCGCGTCTTCGCCCGGACCATGGCCGTCAACACCGGCTCCCGCCGCGTCATGGAGAAGCTCGGCATGCGCCTGGTGCGCACGTTCGCACTCGACGCCCCTCCCATCCCCGGGGCCGAGCACGGCGAGGTCGAGTACGCCCTCACCCGCACCGACCGGGAGCGGGCCGAAGCCGAGCGGCACGGGCGGCGGCCCCGGGACGCCGCGCGCGGCGGACCCCGGCCCCCGGCCCCCTCCCGTGAAGCCTGACAGCACTTGTCAGGAATCCGCCCCATACTGGTGCCATGCGCGCTGACCGCCTGCTCTCCCTGCTCCTGCTGCTGCAGAACCGCGGCCGGATGACCGCCGCCGAGCTCGCCGAGGAGCTGGAGTGCTCCGAGCGCACCGTCTACCGGGACGCCGAGGCCCTGAGCACCGCAGGGGTGCCGATCTACGCCGAGCGGGGGACGGGGGGCGGCTACCGGCTGATGGAGGGCTACCGCACCCGCCTGACCGGGCTCACCGAGGGCGAGGCGCACTCGCTGGCCTTCACCGGCATGCCCGGCCCCGCAGGCGACCTGGGACTCGGCTCGGACCTGGCGCTGGCCCAGCTCAAACTGCACGCGGCCATGCCCGACACGCTGCGCGAGCGCGCCGAGCGGGTGTCCGCCCGGTTCCACCTGGACACCACCGCCTGGTGGCGCCGCCCCGCCGCCACCCCGTTCCTGGCTCCGCTGGCCGAGGCGGTCTGGGAGTCGCGCACCGTGCGGGTGTCCTACCGGCGCTTCGACGACACCCGCGTCGAGCGCACCCTCGACCCGCTGGGGCTGGTCCTCAAGGGCGACACCTGGTACTTCGTGGCCCGGCCGACCCCGGAGCCCGGCGGGAGTGAGAAGCCCCCGCGCACCTACCGGGTCGAGCGCATCGGCGCACTGGAGGACACCGGGTGCTCCTTCACCCGCCCCGAGGGGTTCGACCTGCCCGCCTCCTGGCGCGCCTGGGCCGAGGAGTTCGAGAGCTCCCGCCACACCCTGCACACCCGGGTACTGCTCACCGCTCAGGGCGCCGAGCTGGTGCCGGTGCTGTGCTCGCCCCGCACCGCCGCCCAGGCCGAGTACGGGCCGGTCCGCGCCGACGGCCGCCGCGAGGCGCGCCTGACCACCGAGTCGGTGACCGTCGCGGTGCACGAGTTCTCCCGGTTCGGCTCCGACATCGAGGTCCTCGACCCCCCGGAGGTACGGCGGGCCGTGGCCCGCCACATGGAGGAGGCGGCCGCGCTGTACCGCGGCTCGGCGGACTGACGTCCGGCTTTGTCGGCCAGTAGCGGGAACGTGTCCCGATGGCTCCCGGGAACGCTCCCGAGGCGGCCGTGGACGTGTCGCCGGGGCAGGGGAAGGCCGCGTTGAGTTTGTTCGTGAAGCGGAGAGCGATTGTCGATGAGACTCGACGACGCCCCCGTTCACCGCAGGGCCGTGTCGATGAGCCCTGACAGCACCGCGTGCGACGGGGCGCACCCTGCCTGCCCTTCCTTGGCGGTCGACCCCGCCCGCCGTCTGCGAAGCCGCTGGTGAAGGTGGAGCCGCCCGTAGCGAAGCGAGGACGACCGTCCACGAGGACCGACGAGCGGCGACCACGCCCACCGATGAGGAAGGCCCGGAACCCGCCGACACCGCCTCGCACCGAGTCATCACAGCACTGGCGGAACCGGCGCACACGCGCTCTCACATCTCGTCGACATACTCGCCACGTCGCGGGTTCGGTGCGGCGTACCGCCCCGCAGGCGACACCGGCCGCAGCACGCCGCGGCCCGGGGTGGTACGCCGCGCCCCTGCCTGGACGGCCGGACGGGAGGCGCAGCGCACCTCCGCGCGCGTGCCACCGCCCGCCGCCAAGGTCCCGCAGGAGATCCGCACACTCCAGGCTCACGTGTCGCCCGATCGTCGATATCAGCCGGTGCCGACGACGGCAGGCCGTTCCCAAAAGCGGCCGCGAATCGTTCCCCATCGTCGTCGACGTAGCCAGAGGCTCCTCCCCCGGCCGAGGCGGGGAACCAGTCACGTCC
>NZ_ANBH01000279.1 GCF_000341185.1 Nocardiopsis chromatogenes YIM 90109 | reverse complement strand
CCGCCGGCCAGGGCTTCGAGGGCGGCCCGGTCCCCTCAGGAGCCGTAACCAACGGGCCGACCCGGCCGGACGGAGGTTCCACCACTCCAGCGGACGCCATCGGGGAACCTCCCCGCCGGGCGCGCGCAGACGCACGGGCGCAATGGGCGAGGAGGCGGGGCGGCCCCGGGATCGGGGCGTGCGGTGCCCCCGCCTCCTGATCGCCGCTCAGAGGCGGGTTCTCCCGCCCCGGACGTGCGAGGGCGGCCCGCACGTCGGGGCCGCCCTCGCACGCCGCGTCATCGCCCAGGCGCCCCTGGGGCGCTCGAAACCTGCTCGGGACCCGCTCAGAACGCGCCGAAGAACCCGAAGGAGGCCAGCGCCACGTTGGTCGCCACCAGCGCCACCGCCGACAGCAGGATGCCCGCCACGAAGCCGGTGCGCAGCGACCGGACCAGGTACTCCAGCGACACCACGTTGTTCAGCAGGAAATAGCCCAGCTGCATCGCCAGCACGAACCCGCCGTAGTTGAACCCGCTCATCAGGGACTCGCCCCACATGCCCTGGTAGTACCACGGCTGCCCCCACCAGGCCTCGGTGGAGGTGATCCACTGCCAGGCGTGCGCGGCGCCCCACCCCAGCGGGATCTGCAGGATCGGGATGATCAGCAGCGGCACCAGCTTGATGAAGCTCCACAGACTGGGCTGGGCGGACTTGCGCGCCTGGTCCTGGGCCCTCCGGGCGGCGCGCTCCTCGGCGCGCAGCCGTTCCCGGTGGGCCCGCTCCGCCTCCTGGCGGCGCCGCTGCTCCTCCTGGCGCTGCTGCTCCCGGCGGCGGTGCTCCTCCTGCATCTGCTGGTCCTGCCGGGGCCGCTGCGCCTCGCGCTGCCGCCCGGCGGCCGAGTCCCGGTACAGGTCGCCGTAGGCGTCGCCGCCGTGCTGCGCGGCGGGCGGCATGGCCGCGGTCGCCCCCGGGCCCTCGGGGCGGTACGGGGGCGGCTGCGTGCCGGGCACCTGCCCGTACTGCGCGGTCTGCGGCGCCCCGGCTGCCTGCCCGTACTGCGCGGTGTGCTGCGCCTGCCCGAACTGGGCGGTCCGGTCCGGCGCGGCCGGGTACTGCGCCGTGGCCGGGTCGGCCCCGTAGGCCCCCGCCTGCCGCCCCTGCGTGCCCTGCTGGAAACGGGCGGTCGCGTCCGCGCCTCCGTCCGGCTCGTACCGGGCGGTGGCGCCGTCGGCCGCCGCGTACCCGGCGGCCGCCCCGCCGAGCGCCCCGGCGGCGGCCCCCGCGGCGGCCGCGCCCATGACCGAGGTGCGCCCGTCGGCGCCGGTCTGCCCCGCCCCCGGGGCGGTGGCCCCCGAGACGGTCTCCGGCGCCGACCCCAGGGCCGCGTTCACCTTCTCCACCTGCTCGCGCACGCCCTGCTGGAAGGAGGGCGGCAGCCAGGAGACCCCGGCGGGAACGTCCCCCAGGTGGTCGAGGAGCTGGCCGGTGCCGGGCCGGTTGCGCGGGTCCTTCTCCAGGCAGGCGGCGGCCACCCGCTGCAGCGACGGCGGGACGGCCGCGATGTCGGGCCGCTCCTGGATGATGCGCATCACCATGGTGGGCATGGCCCCCTCGCCGAACGGGCCGGTGCCCGAGGCCGCGTAGACCAGCACCGCCCCGTAGGCGAACAGGTCGCTGGCCGGGGTCATGTGCTCGCCCTGCACCTGCTCGGGCGACATGAACCCGGGGGTGCCGATGATCGACTGGGTGGCGGCGGCACCCTCGGTGGCGCGGGCGATGCCGAAGTCGATCACCCGCGGCCCGTCCTCGGCCAGCAGCACGTTGCCGGGCTTGAGGTCGCGGTGGATCAGCCCCACCCGGTGGATCTCGGCCAGCGCCTCGGCCAGGCCGGTGGCCAGCACCCGCAGCGAGTCCTCCGGCAGCGGGCCGTGCGCCTGCACGCCCTCGTCCAGCGGCAGCGACGGCACGTAGGAGGTCACCAGCCAGGGCACCTCTCCGTCGGGGTCGGCGTCGATCACTGGCGCGGTGAAGGCGCCGCTGACCTGGCGGGCGGCGGTGACCTCGCGGGCGAATCGCTCACGGAAGGAGGGGTCGGCGGCCAGGTGCGGGTGGATCCGCTTGACCGCCACGGCCCGGCCCCCGGAGGAGCGGCCGAAGTAGACCTGGCCCATGCCTCCCGCGCCCAGGCGCCCGATGAGGCGGTAGCGCCCGATACGGTCCGGGTCGCCGTGCTCCAGTGGGCCCACGTTTCCAACCTCCGTCGCTCGCCGCTGCGCCGGTGCCGCCGCCGTGTGCGCCGACACCGTTCCGTGACTCTTGGAAGACGCCCAGTCTAGGCGCTGGGAGTACCCGCGGACCCCCGCGCGCGGGCGCAGCCGGAGGCCGGGCGCCGATCGGGCTCCCGGCGGGCGCGGGCCGGGGGGCGCACACCCCGGCCCGCGGGGCGTGCGCCGTGCATGTCGACCATTTGTGGGAAATGTGTGCCCTGGTCAGTGGCCGTAGGCCACCAGCGGCCGCTCGACAGGGGCACCGGTCAGCCGACCGTGCCGGATCGCGGCGTAGAGCGCGCATATCCTCCGGCACACCCCGGCCCACAGGCCCCGGCGGTGTGCCCGGCATGGCCCTCCGGCCGCAGGCGGCCCTTGAGCGTCCAGACCACCGCGCCGGCCTTCGGCCCAGCCCGCCCGCACACACCGGCCACGGGCGCCCCTCCCGCTTGCGCAGCCGGACCCGGATCATTCCCATAGAGGGCACCGGCGGCGTCATACGGCCCGAGGACGAGCCGGTCGGCACGCCCTCGACCGATGAGAGCGCAGGAGGGACCGTGCCCGGGCGCCACCGAGGACCACGCCTTAGTTGTGATGTTCCGGAACGTCGGGAACGCCCGACACGCCTGCAACAGCGGTTGAACAAAGAGAGGGCCTTCTGCTTCCGGTGTGGATGCGAAGTCTGCACCGAAGCTCCAGGAGGCCCTCACGCGCCACCGTAACTCTCCCCTGCCCCCACCGGGCGCCTACGCCCGCCCTTATGCATCAGAGGCCGAGCGCCAAGCCGCCTGCCCGGCCTTCCTGGACTGGTACGACCACCACCGGCCCCACACCGGGATCGGCGGCCGAACCCCCGCCGAGCGTGTCCCCGACCTCCCCGAACACCGCACCTACTGGTTGATGGGAGATGTGTGCCCCGGTCATTGGCCGACGACCACCGGCAACCGCTTGACCGGGGCACCGATCAGCCGGTCGTGCCGGATCGCGGCGTAGAGCGGGCAGCCTCTCCGACCCCCCGGCACGGCGCCCCAGCCCCGACCGGCCCTCCAGCGTCCGGACCGCAGCCCCGATCCCCCGGCGCACCCGGCCCGCGCATCGACCACGGGCGCTCCTCGTCGTGTCCGGAGCCGATACAGAGTTCCCCATCAGCGATCTAGCCTGGGGCACATGTCATTTCTTCCGCCAGAGCAGTGGTTCGCCTCCCTCGCCACCTCCTACCTGGCCTCGTCCGGGCTGATCACCGACCCCGGGGGCCGGGTGCTGCTGGTCGAGCCCAACTACCGCGACCACTGGACCCTGCCCGGCGGGGTCGTCGAGCAGGACGAGCCGCCGCACGTGGCCTGCGAGCGCGAGGTCGCCGAGGAGGTGGGCCTGAAGGTGGTCCCCGGCGCCCTGCTGGCGGTGCAGTGGAGCGCCCCGGGCGGGGAGCGGCCGCGCCCCTTCTGCTCGTTCGTCTTCGACTGCGGCGAGGTTCCGGCGGACGCCGACATCACCCTGCAGGCCGAGGAGCTGGACGACTACGCCTTCCTCGCCCCCGACGCCGCACTGGCCCGGATGCACCCGGCGCTGGCCCCGCGCCTGAAGGCGGCCTTGGAGGGCAGGCGCGAGGGGCGGGCGGTGTACGTGGCCACGTGACGGGGCCGCCTGCCCGCGGCCGTGCCCGGCGGTGCGCGCCCGCCGGGCGGGGGCGCCCGGGGCTCACCCCGCCAGGACCAGCAGCGGCATGAGCACCAGCATCAGCAGCGCGAACGCGAAGGCCGCACAGATCATGGCCACCGCGGTGCGCGGAACCGGTTCCCTGCGGGGCCCGAGGTCCTCGGGTCCCGCCTGTCCCGCGAGGCGGCGGGCGCAGGCGTCGAACCGCTCGGCATAGCCGGGGTCCTCGGCGCGCAGCCGCTCCTCCAGCGCTCGCAGCTCCCTCTCGTCCCGGCCGGCCCCCATGGCGTCCTCCCGATCCCGCTCGCCCAAGGTCCCGGCGCCGCACGCCGGAGGCCCCCCGGTGGCCGACCGTTACCCGCTCGCCCCGGGCGCCAAACCGCGCCGGACCGGTGGACCCGGCTTCTCCGCGACCCGGGGCCGGGCGGGGCCGGGCCGGGGCGCACGGCCGGTCGCGGTGGCGGCGCACCGCCCGCGCTCAGTCGGCGACCGCCAGGTCCTCGCGCAGCTCCTTGAGCGTGGTGCTCAGGAGTCGGGAGACGTGCATCTGGGAGAGCCCGACCGCGTCGGCGATCTGCGTCTGCGTCCGGTTGCCGTAGAAGCGCATCTGCACGATGCGCCGCTCGCGCTCGGGCAGCCGGGCCAGCGCCTCCCGGACGGCCTCGTGGTCCTCGATCCCCTCGGCGGCGCCGTCGCCCTCCCCGATGGTGTCCCCCAGGCTGGGTGCGTCCTCCTCCCCGCTCCCGCAGGGGGCGTCCAGGGACAGGGCCGAGTAGGCGCGCGAGGCGCTCAGCAGGTCGTCGGCGGTGCGCTCGTCCAGGTCCAGGGCCACGGCGATCTCCGACGTGGTGGGCCCGCGCCCGTGCTGCTGGGCGAACTCCCCGGTGAACCGGTTGAGCTCGCCCCGCTTCTCCTGGTGCTTGCGCGGGACCCGCACGTCCCAGGTGTTGTCCCGGAAGTGCCGCTTGAGCTCACCGGTGACGGTCGGCAGCAGGTAGGACAGGAACGGCTTGCCGTAGTCGGGGTCGTAGTAGGCCACGGCGCGGGCGAGGCCGAGCATGGCGACCTGTTCGAGGTCGTCCATGGGCTCGCCGCGCCCCCGGTACCGCCGGGCCTCCCGCCGCGCCACCGGGGCGTACATGTCCACCACCGTCGCGCCGAGCTCTTCGGCCGCCGCGGACCGGGGCGGCAGGGCCGCGCGGGCCCTGAGCAGCTCCTCGGCCGTGGTGCCGTCCCGGCCGCCGCGGCGGTCCGGATCGGCGCCGGTCGGGACCTCGTTCGTGGTCGGAGCGGCCATTTCGCATTCCTCCCCTGCGTGGTCGGCCGTTCGCCTGCACGGGGAGCCGGCGACCGCCGTGCCCTTCCTCCCCCTGGGGGTGGCGGCCGCAGCGTCGACCCGTCGGGCGTGTCCCCGTTCCCGGAGAACGCCCTCTGGCGCCCACCGTGCCCGGGTCACGGACCGATAAACGCGCGCGTGGGGATCACCCGGATCCGGGCCGGAACTCCTGCGCCTTGGCGCGGACCCCGCGCTCCAGCACCGACCACGCCTCGGGGTCGCCCTTGGCCAGCGCGGCCGCCATCGACTCCATCTGGTCCCAGGTGGCGGTCGGCGGGATCGGCGGCACCGACGGGTCGGTGACGAACTCCACGACCACCGGCCCCTGGGCGGCCAGCGCCTCGTCCCAGGCCGGGGCGACCCGGCCGGGTTCGTCCACGCGGATCCCGGTGAGCCCCAGGCAGCGGGCGACCTCGGCGAAGGAGGCGTCCGGGAGCCGCTGCGAGGGCACGAACCGCGGTGCCGCGCCCATCGCGCGCAGCTCCCAGGTGACCTGGTTGAGGTCGCCGTTGGTGAACACCGCCACGACCAGGCGCGGGTCGCTCCACTCCTGCGCGTAGTGCGCGGCGGTGAGCAGCTCGTTCATCCCGTTCATCTGCATGGCGCCGTCTCCGGCCAGCGCCACCACCGGGCGGCCGGGGTGGGCGAACTTCGCGCCGACCGCGTAGGGCACGGCGCACCCCATGGAGGCCAGCCCGCCCGAGACCGAGCCGCGTATGGTCCCGCGGAAGCGCAGGTGCCGGGCGTACCAGTTGGTGGTCGACCCGGAGTCGGCCGTGACGATCGCGTCGTCGGGCAGCCGGGGCGAGAGCTCATGGGCCACCAGTTCGGGGTTGACGGGGTCGGCCGGCACCTCGGCGCGGCGGCGCTGCACCTGCCACCACCGCTCGACGCCCTGCTCGATCGTGCGCCGCCAGCCGCGGTCCCCCTTGCGCTCCAGCAGCGGCAGCAGCTCGCGCAGGGTCTCCCGGGCGTCGCCCAGCAGCGGCACCTCGAAGGGGTAGCGCAGGCCGAGCATGGCCGGGTCGATGTCGATCTGCACCCCGCGCGCCTGCCCGTACTCGGGCAGGTACTGGCTGTAGGGGAACCCGGAGCCGACCATGAGCAGGGTGTCGCAGTCGCGCATCATCTCCCAGGAGGGCCGGGTGCCCAGCAGTCCCGCCGCGCCGGTGACGTAGGGCTCCTCGTCGGAGAGCACGTCCTTGCCCAGCAGCGCCTTGGCCACACCGGCGCCGAGCACGTCGGCGGCCTCGGCCACCTCCTCCTGCGCGCCGCGCGCCCCCTGGCCGACCATGACGGCCACCCGGCGCCCGGAGTTCAGGACCTCGGCGGCCCGGTGCAGTTCGGCGCGTTCGGGCACGGTCGCCGATTTCGGTGCGCCCAGCGTGCCGGGGACCGCCTTGAAGGCGTGGGCGGGCGGCTCGTAGTCCAGGTCCTGGACGTCGGCGGGGACGATCACCGCGGTGACCGTGCGGCGGGTGACCGCGATGCGCATGGCGCGGTCGAGCACATTGGGGAGCTGCTGGGGGACGTCGACCTCGGCGAGGTACTCGGCGGCAACGTCCTTGAACAGCGCGTGCAGGTCGACCTCCTGCTGCATGGAGCCGCCCTTGGACTCCCGGTGGGTCTGGCCCACGATCGCCACCACGGGAACGTGGTCGAGCTTGGCGTCGTAGAGGCCGTTGAGCAGGTGGACGGCCCCCGGTCCGGAGGTGGCCGCGCACACGCCCACGCGGTCGGAGAACTTGGCGTACCCGACCGCCTCGAAGGCGGCCAGCTCCTCGTGCCGGGCCTGGATGAACCGGGGCCGGTCGTCGGCCCGGTCCCAGGCCGCGAGCAGGCCGTTGATGCCGTCGCCGGGGTAGCCGAAGACGCGCTCGACCCCCCATTCGCGCAGGCGTTTCAGGAGGTGGTCGGAGACCTTCTCTGCCATCGTGCACAACTCCTCGGTCGGTTCGGTGTCCTCGGGGAATGTCCGGCTCCGCTACCCCAGACCGCGGCGATGATGCCCGCGCGGAGGGTGCGGCCGCACCGCAGGCCTGACCAGGGGGTTTGAACCGCGGGGGCGCAGGTAGCGGTAGGAGGACCGTTCTCCGCGCGAGGGAAGGAGCCCACCATGGCCGCGACCGTGCGCGACGTCATGTCGGCCCCGCCGCACACCGCCGCACCCGACACCACGCTGGCCGAGATCGCCCGGACCATGCGCGACGAGGACATCGGGGACGTGCTGATCGTCGAGGGCGACCGGCTCCGGGGGCTGGTCACCGACCGCGACCTGGCGGTGCGCTGCGTCGCCGAGGGGGCGGACTGCTCGACCGCAACGGTGGCGGACGCCTTCACCGCCCCGACCGTGTCCATCGCCCCTGAGGAACACGTGAACAACGCCGTCCGGCTGATGCGCGAGCACAGCATCCGCCGCCTTCCCGTGGTCGAGCAGGGGCGGCCGCTGGGTGTGGTGTCCTTGGGCGATCTGGCGCTGGAGCGCGACCCGCGCTCGGTGCTCGCCGACATCAGCGCGGCCGACGGCAGCGACGTGTGACACCGGGGAGCCGCGCCCGAAGCCGATCGGCCGTGCCGGACGCGATGGATGCCGGAGCGGGGGCGACCCTCGCTCCGGCATCCATCGCGGCTGAGACGTGCTACTCGGATCCGCGCTGACGGGAAATGTGTGCCCCGGTCAGTGGCCGTGGGCCACCGGCGGCCGGTTCACCCGGGCACCGGTCAGCCGGTCGTGCCGGACCGCGGCGTTCAGCGCGCAGGTCCTCCCGCCCCGGCCCACGGGCCCCGGCGGTACGCCCGGTGTGGCGTTCCGGCCCCCACCGGCCCTTCTGTGTGCGGGCCACCGCCCCGCCCCTCTGGCGCGGCCCCCGCACACACCGACCACGGGCGCCCCTCGCCGTGTCCGCAGCCGGACCGGAGTCTTCCCATCAATGGCCTAGGTGTTCTCCCGCGCCTCACGGGTCTGGGACCTGCTCTCCTTCTCCAACGCGGCGACCAGTTCATCCTTGTCCATCGTGGAGCGGCCCTCGATGCCGAGTTTCTGCGCGCGCTCGTAGAGGTCGCGTTTGAGGGCCGATGCGTCGACACCGCCCGCCGTCCCCGCGCTCCCCTTCTTGCGCTTGGCCTGCGGGTCTGCGGCGCGCTCGTCCGAGGGGCCGCTGCGGCCGCCCTTCTTGCGCTCCCAGTGGTCGCCCACCTTCTCGTACTTGTGCTTGAGCGCGGCGTAGGCGACCCGGTGCGCCCGTTCCCCCTCGCCGTACTCCTGCACCGCCGAGTCGTGCGCCTCGACCCAGGTGTCCTGGGCCTTGCGCGGCGAGCGCCGTAGCGTGCTGGGAAGCTCCTGGCGTCCTGGCATGACGTCCTCCTCTCCGGCTCCTTAGGCCGGTTCCCGACAAGGACCCACCACCTGGAAGAACGGCGGGTAAACCCGCGCCCGAACCGCCCCCGCGGCCTCGGGCGGGCGGCGGCGCCGCCCGGCGCCGCCCCCGTGCGCGCACCGGGTGGCACCCGTTGTTCCAGGGCCCGGCCCGCGCTCGGCTGCGGGCCGGGCCCTGGCGTCCTCCGCGTCGTCCTCTCGTCCGCCCCGGAAGGGCCGGGGCACCCCCCGATTCCCTGGCGCCCTCCGACGGGGGCGGTCGGCGCCCGGGCGGAGGTCCGGGTGCCCGGTGCGGGGGCGTCGGGTCGTCGCCCCCGCACCTCGCCCCTCCCCCTGACCGGGGTCCGGGCGGACCATGCATGCGTCCCGGGGAGAATCCGAGCCCGGTGCTACTCGACCTCGTCGGGCGCGGTGTCGGGGTCGCCGTCGAGGAGAGCCGCGATGGCCTCGGGCAGCACGTCCAGGGCGTAGTGCAGGCTCAGGACCGACCCGAAGGACAGGGCGCCGTTCAGGCGGCTCATCTCGGGCATCTCCAGGACGCGCCCCTCCTTGGCGGCGTCGAGCTCCTTGAACACCTTCTTCCCGGTGACCGAGGCCTCCGGGTCGCCGTAGACGCCGACCAGCAGGGCGTCCGCTTCGAGCAGTTCGAGCTCTTCGAGGCTGATCTCCTTGGGGGCGCGCTCCTCGTCGGTGAACAGCGCCTCGGCCTTCTCCGGCATCTCCATGCCGAGCTGGGTCAGGAACCCCGGGGCGGGGCCCTCGGCGTAGGCCCAGGCGGCGCCGTCGATGGAGGAGGCGAGGAGCGCGGTGGCCCCGGCGAACTCGGGGTGGTCCTCGCGGGCGTCCTTGAACCGCTCCTCGATGTCGGCGATGAGCGCCTCAACGTCGTCCTCGCGGTCCAGGGCGGTGCCGACCACCCGGGCGATCTCCTGCCAGGGCACCCCGAAGTCGGGGTGGTCGGGGTGCTGGGCGATGGTGGGGGCGATGCCGTCGAGGGTGTCGTACTCGTCCTGGGTGAGGCCGGAGTTGATCCCCAGGACGAGGTCGGGGGCGAGCGCGCCGATCTGCTCGAAGTCGAGCTCATCGACGGGCAGGACCTCGGGCAGGTCGGCGTCGCCGAGGGCCTCCCTGGCCCAGGGCCACAGGGCGCCGGGGTGCTCGCCGAACCATTCGCGCACGCCGACCGGGGCGACGTTGAGGGCCAGGACGTAGTCCTGCTCGGTGAGGCCGACGGTGACGATCCGCTCGGGGGTCCCAGAGATCTCGGTGGTGCCGTACTTGTGCTCGATCGTGCGCACGGGGCCGTCCGCGGAGTCGCGCCCGCCTCCGCCGCCGCAGCCGGCGGCGCCGAGGGCGGCCAGGCCGCCCATCCCGAGCAGGGCCCCGCGGCGGGTGAGGGCGGGGCCGCGCCCCGCGCCGGCGCCGCGCCTGCCCGTGCCGCGCGCCCGAAGTCTGCTGATGTCCACCGTGCCGTTCTCCTGACGTGTCCCGACTGCGGCCGTACCACGGCCCTGCACGGCGACTTAGGCTAGCCTAGCCTAGGCAGGTCGCGCACGGGGGAGAACACAACATTTCGGACACCCGCCGTTCCTCCCGCCCCGCTGGTGGCGGCCGGGCCCCGACCAGGGCGGGAGGAGCGGTCCCCGGCACCGCGGGCGTAGGCGGGCGGGCGCCATCGGTGCCGCCCGCTGCAGGCCGTCCAACGCTGCGGTCACGGCTGCAGAAGGCGCACCGCTCCAACGGACGCCCCCTCATGAACAGGACCGGCCCTCCCTCGCCGGGCGGCGAGGGACGGAGGCATGGAACGGGGCCACGAAGGCCGGATGGGCTCGGATCGGACCCGCGATGAGCACGCCGCCCCGGCCCGACGGTGCCATTGCCGCTCCAGGGAACGCGGCCCCGACATCCCGGGCGCCGGAGCGCCGCCCCGGCGCCCGGCCGACCCTGCGGCGCGCTCGGGTCACCGTGAGGCGGTGTGGGGGGCCTCCCCGTGCGGCCGCGCCCCCGCGAGCGCGCCCGTCCGCTCCGGAACCGGGTCCGGCTCGCGTCCGCGAGCCCTGAGCACGCGCTCGTAGCAGCGCTCGGTGCGGGCCGCGACCGTCTGCCAGCCGTAGCGGGCCGCCACCCGGTCGGCCGCGGCGAACCCGTACCCCTCGCGGGTGACCGGGTCGGCCAGCAGCCGCCGCATCCGGAACGCCAAAGCGCGCGGCCGCGCCGGGGGCAGCAGTCGGCCCGTAACGTCGTTGACCACGGTGTCCAGGTGCCCGCCGACCGCCGAGGCGATCACCGGCGCCCCGCACCCCATGGCCTCGAGCGTGGTGATCCCGAAGGGCTCGAACACGGGCATGTTCACCACGAGGTCGGCCGCGCGGTAGTGGGAGGGGACGTCCTCGCGTGCGACCGGGCCCAGGAACCGGACCCGGTCGGCCACGCCCGCCTCCTCGGCCACGGCCCGCAGCCGCCCGGCCTCACCGTCGCCCTCGCCGCCGCCCGGCCCTGGGCCCCCGGCCACCACCAGTTCGGCTTCGGGGACCCCCGCCATGGCCCGCACGACGGTGTCGACGCCCTTGCGGCGCACCAGCCGCCCCAGGCACAGGACCCTCGGGGCCTCGCCCCGGGGGCCTGTCGGCCCCTCCGGACGGAAGCGCTCCAGGTCGATCCCCGAGGGCACGACCGCCACGCGGTCCGGAGCGACGCCGCGTTCCCGGAGCACGCGCTGCTCCTGGGTGGAGGTCGCGATCACCAGGTCGGCGCGGCGGGCGACCGTGGTCTCCACCCTGCCGCGCCCCGGAGGGTCGGTGTCGGGCGCCCCGTCGCGGATGCGCTTGAGCGCCAGCAGGGCGTGGAAGGTCTGCACGAGCGGCACGTCGGCGGCCGCGGCCGCCCGGAGCGCCGCACGGCCGCTCATCCAGTAGTGGGCGTGGGCCAGGTCGGGCGGGTCCTGCGCCCACGCGCGGGCCAGGTTCTCCGCGAACGCGTCCGTGTGCTGCGGAAGGTCGTCCCTGCCGAGGGGCTCGGGCGGCCCGGCGTCCACGTGGCGCACGCACGCGCCCGAGCAGAGCTCGACCTCCCCGGGCAGGTCCGCCGAGGTGCGGCGGGTGTGGACGACGACGCCGTGCCCCCGCGCCGCGAGCGCCCGCGCCAGCTCCGCCACATGCACGTTCTGGCCGCTCGTATCGGTCCCGTCCAGCGCCGCCAGCGGCGAGGCGTGTTCAGAGACCATGTCGATCCTCATCGTGCGACCTCCTTGATCCCCCGGTCCCCTCCGCCACGCGGACGGGTACCGGTTCCAGGGCCGCCTTCCCGGCGGCCCGTTCTGCCTCCTGTGCTCGTTCCGGGTCCGGCCCGGTCCCGGAGCCGGCCGTGTCCGCAGGAACTCCTCCCGCGGCGGCCCGATGAGCGGCCCGATGGCCGCAAGGCCCGGTACAGCGGGCCCGGGCTCAGGGCCGCGGCCCCGGGGCGGCACAGTCCACGCGACCGGGCACTGTGCGCCCTCTCGGGGCCGCGGACGCGGGGTACCGGCAGGGCGCACGGTGCGCGCCCTGGAGGAATGCCGTGGTCGGAGACCCGTGAACGTGTCGCGTCAGGATCTCGGTTCCATACGCCGTCATGTCCTCTCTCCATGCTGCCTTCCCACTCAGGGCCGCCGCTCCCCTACCGTCCACTCGCTCCGGAGCGCGGGCGGGGCCCGATCCGCGCCGNGGGCGCCGGCCGTCGACGGTACGGGGCGGCGATGCCGGACAGGCCGCATTGGCGGCCTGCTACCAGCGCCCCGCCCGGGCAAACACTCACGCGACCGCCCCCTTGCGCGTTCCGCCCGCCCCGAAGGGGAGTCAGTCGAGGTCACGGCCGTTCTCGGATTCCTCGGATCGGGGGCGCGGAACGGAGGAGGGCGGGGGCGGGTCCGCCGCACGCGGTGAGCGGCGGGGCACGTCCGCTGGAGTGGTGTGATCGTCGTCCGACCAGGCCAGGGCGGCCGTCACGGCCTCGGGGCGGCCCGGCCCGAGTTCGTTCGTGGGTGCGGAGAGCGTTCGTCGATGAGGCCCGACGGCGCCGCGTGCGGCGGGGCGCACCTTGCCCTCCCCCGACAGCCGCCCCCGCCGCGTACGAAGCCGCGCCTCAAGGCGGTGCGCCCGCGCGGCGCGCCATCACAGCGCTGTCAGAACCGGCGCACAGGCGCTCTCACTTCTCGTCGACGTACTCACCTGCCCCTGCGTCGGCAC
>NZ_ANBH01000278.1 GCF_000341185.1 Nocardiopsis chromatogenes YIM 90109 | reverse complement strand
AAGCCGCCCCGCCGAAGGCTCCACGACTCCAGCGGACGCCATTGAGCGGCGCGTCCCGGTGCGGGGCGCGCCCTGCTCCACGGACGGCTCACCCGCCCCGCTGGGAGAGGAAGTCGCGCACCCGGTCGGCCACCCCGATCCACGGCGTCATCAGCGCTTTGAGCTGCGGGGCCTCGGGGACGCCGGGGTGCGGGCGGGTGGGGGCCAGTGAGCGCGCGGCCGGGACCTGCGCGCCGATCCGCAGCCGCTCCTCTTCGGTGGCGTCGCGGGCGAACCGGGGCAGCAGGTCGGATTCGAGCTCGGCGGCGTGCCGCCGCACCCCGTCGGCCAGCAGCCGCAGCAGGTGGCCGAAGCCGGGGTCGGAGCCGGTCAGCCGCTCCAGGTCCTGCATCCACCCCTCCAGCTCCCGGTGCCGGACCAGGGCCCGGTCGACGACGCCGTCCGGGCGCGCGCCCCGCACCCGGGGGTAGAGCAGCAGCTCCTCGGTGGACAGGTGGCGCACCAGCGCCGCCACCGCCCGCTCGGCCTGGGGGCGCACCCCCGGATCGCGCGGCCCGTCCTCGAACGCGGCCGCGCACAGGTGGGCGAAGGCGGTGCACAGCTCCCGGTGTTCGGCGGTGAGCAGCTCGATCACGTCTCCCCCGCGGGCGCCGTCGCCGGGGTCGGAGGGGACCATGCCGTCAGGTGGCTCCATAGCCCTCCCGCTACCGCCGTGCACGGCCGGTGATCTCACCTTGAGGTGACACTGACCTAACCGGTTTCCGGGCCCCGCGGCCGCCCGCAGGCGCACGCCCGGAACTGCGGGCGGTGTCTGGGCAGGGGAGCACCGCCGAGGGCGGCGGATCGGTCGGACGGCGGGGGGCGGGGAACGGCATCCTCACCGGACCTGCCACGGGGCACAGCCGGTCGGACTCCCCACCGGTGAGGGTCCGCATTCCGGGCCACCGGCAAAGGCCCTCCCGGCGGCCTCGCGGACGGCGCCGCCGCGCCAGGGGTTCGGGCGGGGCCCGGCCCGTGGCTCCGGCTCGGGCTCTGCGGCGGCCCCGTCCGCCCCGCCCTGCCGTCCCTCGGTCAGGTGCGGCCTCCCACCGGGGCGTCCCCTTCGGCCGTGGCCGCGCGCCGGGCCCGGCGCGCGGTGGGCCTCCCCTCGGGTTTCAAGCGCCCCGGGCCTGGTAGCGGAGGGATGACGGCCCCGCGCCGGACCCGCGCGGGGCAGGTTCCAGGGAAGGAGTCCACCATGGCCGAGACCGTTCGCGAGGTCATGACGACCCCGCCCTACACCGTCGCTCCCGGGACCCCGCTGCGCGACGTCGCCCGGATCATGCGCGACAAGGAGGTCGGGGACGTCCTCATCGCCGAGGACGGACGGCTGCACGGACTGGTCACCGACCGGGACATCACGGTGCGCTGCGTCGCCGAGGGGGCGGACTGCGCGACGGAGACGGTCGACCGGTCCGTCACCGGGCAGACGGTCTCCGTCGGCCCGGAGACGCACGTGACCGAGGCGGTGCGGCTCATGCGCGAGCACAGCATCCGCCGCCTCCCCGTGGTCGAGGAGGGGCGCCCGCTGGGCGTGGTGTCCTTGGGCGACCTGGCGCTGGAGCGGGACCCGCGGTCGGCGCTGGCCGACATCAGCGCGGCCGAGGCCAACAACGTCTGACGGGGGCCGGTATCCGCCCGTCGGCGGACGTGAGGAACGGGGGCCGCCCTGGACCGGGCGGCCCCCGCTCATGGGTCTGTGTGCCTGTCTGCGCGCCGTCGGCCCGCTGCAGCGGCCGCCTGCCGGTCACCCGATGCGCGCCATCAGCCGCGTGCAGGCGTCCTCGCACAGCATGCAGGTGTCGGCGCACAGGGCGCAGTGCTCGTGCCGGTCGGCGTGGCGGCGGCACTCCTCGGCACAGGCCCGGCAGTACTCGGCGCACACCGACAGCAGGGCGCGCTGCAGCAGCGGGTCGACCGCGGTGCGCCGGGACAGCACCCGCAGGGTCGCCTCGCACACGTCCGCGCAGTCCTGGTTCGACCGCACGCACGGCACCAGGTCCCCTGCGTCGCGCTCGCCCAGGCAGGCGTCGGCGCAGGCCACGCATGCCTGGGCACAGGCGGCCAGGCGCTCGACGGCGCTGGAGAGGAGCCCGGCGTCGCCGACGACGTCGCGCGGATGGGTCCGCAGGAACTCCTCGGTCTGGGTGGGCATCGCTCCTCCTCGGCTCGGTTCCCCGTCACGCACCAGCTACCTGCGCGGACTGCGGGTAAACACCGATGGAGCCGGTGCGCGGGCGGCCCGCGCACGGTACGGCGCCGCCCGGCACGGTCCCCTCCCCTGCCGGGCGGCGCCCTCGTCCCGGGTGCCCGGCCCGCCGCTCGAACGGGCCGGACACCGGCCGTCCTCCGCTCGTTCCCCCTCGACCACCTCGGGGGCACCGGGGCACCCCCCAGGACCCCGGCGCCGCGTCCGAGGCGGCATGCACCCGGGCGGAGGTCCGGGTGGAGGCGGGGGCGCCGGGTCACCGCCCCTCGCACCTCGTCCCGGGCCCTAACCCCTTGCGGGCGGGAGCATGCACACCCCGAAGAGAAAATCGGTGCCCGTCGTGACCGGCGACCGAAGGGGCGTGCGGGGCGCCCCGTCGATGGCGTCAGCTGGTTGTCCCGTTTCGGGTTTAGTGAAGGCTCGGAAGCAGCGCCCGGCCCTCGGCTGAGGCCTCTTGTCGCCGGTAGAGGTCTGCTTCGGACCCGGCTGGTTCTGTTCGTGAGTGTGGACAGCGTTCGTCGATGGGATTCGACAGCGCCTCCGTTCGCTGCAGCGTGGTGTCGATGGGTCCTGACAGCGCCGCGTGCGGCGGGGGGGACCTTGCCCTTCCCCGACGGCCGCCCCCACCGCCGTCTGCGAAGCCGCAGGTCGAGGCGGAGCGCCCGCGGCGAAGCGGGGACGGACGGCCGTGAGGTGCTGCGGGTGACGGCCGCGCTCGGCGACGGGGAAGGCCCTGGTGCTGTCGGAACCCGTCGGCACCGCGCCGCGCCGGGTGGTCTGAACCCTGTCGGAACCGGCGAACACGCGCTCTCACATCGCGTCGACATACTCACCCGGCCGGCGGGACCCGGTTGCACAGCGTCTCGGGGTTGGTGCCCACCTGCTCGCCTGCCCGCGTGAGCGCCCCGGGGCGTGTGACCGGGTCCCGGCGGGGCCCCGACCGCCGCCCCCGCGGCGCGTTCACACAGCCCATCGGGGTACTTCCCCGGCCCTGGCAGGTCCCTCATCCTCCCCATGCCGGAAAGCCCCCATCACACCCGGAACGAAACAGGTCAGGGGCCTCGAAGGCGGCCCGGTCCGCCCCGGAACCGTGCCAACGGGCCGACCCGGCCGGACAGAGGTTCCACCGTTCCAGCGGACGTAGCCTGCCCCGTCCTCTCAGGACGCGGCGAAAGGGCGCGGACGGCACCGGTCTGCGGGCCGCGCGAGG
>NZ_ANBH01000277.1 GCF_000341185.1 Nocardiopsis chromatogenes YIM 90109 | reverse complement strand
CCGACCGCCGACAGGCAGGGCGCCGGTCAGGGCACCGACGCGGCGGCAGGGCCCCGGGGCGGCCACGATCGCACCGGCGTGGTCGGACGGAGACCTCGCGGACGTGCCCTTGACGACGACCGCCCCCAGGGGGCGTGGCCGTCAGCCGCGCAGGCGCAGCGCCAGGAACAGGTCGACCCGGTGGTCCAGGCGGCTCAGGTCGCGCCCGGTCAGCTCCTCCACCCTGCCGATGCGGTAGCGCAGCGTGTTGACGTGCACATGCATCGCCGACGCGCACCGCTGCCAGGACCCCGAGTGCTCCAGGAACCGCTCCAGGGTCTCCACCAGCTCCGAGCGGTGGTCCCGGTCGTAGGCCAGCAGCGGCCCCAGCAGCCGCTCCCGGTAGGAGGCCCGCACCTCCTCGGGGACCGAGGCCAGCAGCAGCTCGTGCGAGTCGATCTCGGCCCCGGCGATCACCTGGGCCCTGCCCCGGCGCAGCCCCGCCAGCCTGCGCGCGTGCCGTGCCTCGGCCGCCGCCCCGCGCAGGTCGCCCAGCTCGCGCGGGGTCGAGCCGATCCCCACCGCCAGGCGGTAGTCCACCAGCCCGGGCTCCAGGGCCCGCGCCCCGCGCTCCAGCTCCGCGCGCAGCCCCTCGACGGCGCGGGCGCCCTCCTCGGCCGCGTCCGGCACCGGCACCACCGCCAGCACGTCGCCCTCCCCGGTGACCACCGACCCGGGCCGCTCGGCCAGCAGTTCGCCCAGCACCCGGCGGGCCAGGTCGGGCAGGCGCGGCTCGGGCGCCAGAGCGGCGCTGACCACCACGTGCCCGCGGCCGGGCCCCGCACCGGCGCCCGCGGCGCGCAGCAGCGCCTCCACCTCCTCCAGGCGCTGCTCCTCCACCAGCCGCGGCAGCGCCTCGGCATGCCGGGCGTCGTTGAGCGCCCGCTCCTCCTCCCGGCTGCGGGCCAGCACCGCGATCGAGGCCAGCTCGGCGACGGCCTCGTGGACCTCCTCCTCCCAGTCCTCGTGGCGGCCCTCGCACACCAGCAGCCACCCCGCCAGCGGGTGGGAGTCGCGGGTCTGCACCGGCATCACGGTCAGCTCGCGCCCGGCCCCCCGGCCGCCCGGCAGCGCGGTGCTGCGCGGGAACGACGGCCAGGACAGGGCGCGGGCGGCCAGCTCGGCGCGGGCCCCCTCGCCCAGGTCGGGCCCTGCCGAGGCGACCTCGCGGCCGGTGCTGGAGAGCACCCAGGCACCCAGGCGCGCCTGCTCGGCGGCCGTGGCGAACACGGCGGGGAAGTCGCCCCCGGCGGCGACCTCGGCCATCATCCGGCGGTGCCGGTCCCGGTTTTCGGCGATGGTGGTGAAGCGGCGCCGGTTGATCAGCCGCAGCACCTCCTCGGTGACCGCGCCGAAGGACGTCTCGGCGGGCACCTCCAGCAGCGGCATGCCGTGCCGGACGCAGGCCTCGACCAGGTCGTGCGGGACCTCGCCCAGGGCGGTACCGGCGCCCACGGCCGCCGCCCCGGCCTGGGCGGCCGAGGCCACGAACACCTCCGAGTCCTCCGGCCCGGTCCGCCACATCATGCCGGTGAGCACCAGCTCGCCGCCGGTCAGGTAGCGGGCGGGCCGCAGCAGGTCGGTGGTGTAGGCCCAGCGGATGGAGCGGTGGGCCTGGTCGGCTCCGCTGAGGAAGCGCAGCTTCAGCCGGGGGATGGAGAGCAGTTCGCCGAGCCGCATGGGGTCCCTTCGTCTCACGTCGCGGCGGGGCCGCGCAGCGGCCACGTTAACCCACGACGGGTTGTTGGAGGAAACAACAAAGCACCGCCCGCGACCAGCGCTCCGGTTCATGGGTTCACCGGGTGGTCGCGCGCCGTTTCCCAGTGTTGTACTTCACATACACACCCGGCGGAGACCACACGGCGAACGGCCCGACCGTCCGCCCGCGCAACGACGAGGACGAGTATGGACTTCCTGCGCCCTTCCACGTTGGAGGAAGCGCTTGCCGCCAAGAGCGCGCACCCCGACGCGGTCCCGATCATGGGCGGCACCGACGTCATGGTCGAGCTGAACTTCGACAAGCACCGGCCCGGGGCCCTGATCGACCTGACCCGCGTGCCCGAGCTGGCCCGGTGGGGGCCCGACGGCGACGGGGTCCGCCTCGGCGCGGGCGTGCCCTACACCCGGATCATCGCCGAGCTGGGCGAGCACGCCCCGGCGCTGGCGCAGGCCTCCCGGTCGGTGGCCTCGCCGCAGATCCGCAACCGCGGCACGGTCGGCGGCAACCTGGGCGGGGCCTCCCCGGCCGGGGAGTCGCACCCGGTGCTGCTGGCCACCGACGCGGAGGTCGAGCTGGCCTCGGTGCGCGGCACCCGGCGGGTCCCGGCGCGCGAGTTCTACCTGGGGCTGCGCCGCACCGCGCGGCAGGACGACGAGCTGATCACCGCGGTGCTGCTGCCCCGCCCGGCCGGCCCGCAGCACTTCTCCAAGATCGGCACCCGCAACGCCATGGTGATCGCGGTGGCCAACTTCAGCCTGGCCCTGGACGCCGACAAGCGCACCGTGGGCACCGGCCTGGGATCGGTGGCGCCCACCCCGATCCGCGCCGAGGAGGCCGAGGAGTTCCTGGCCGGGGAGTTCGACTGGGACGGCGGCGCGGTGCTGGACGAGGCCGTGGTGCGCCGCTTCGGCGAGCTGGTGTCCTCGGTCGCCCGCCCCATCGACGACCAGCGCGGGTCGGCCGACTACCGCCGCCACGCCGTGGGCGTGATGGCGCGCCGCGCCCTTTCCTGGTCGGTCACCGACTACCGCAAGAGCCTGCAGGACCCGAGGGGAGACGCCCGATGCGCGTGACGTTCACCGTGAACGGAGAGCAGGTCAGCGCCGACGACGTGTGGGCCGGAGAGAGCCTGCTGTACGTACTGCGCGAGCGCCTGGGCCTGCCGGGCAGCAAGAACGCCTGTGAGCAGGGCGAGTGCGGTTCGTGCACGGTCTACCTGGACGGGGTGACCGCCTGCTCGTGCATGGTCGCCGCCGGGCAGGCCGAGGGGTGCGAGGTGCGCACCGTCGAGGGCCTGGCCGACAACCGCGGCGAGGGCGACGAGAAGCGCCTGGGCACGGTCCAGGAGGCGTTCGTGGAGATGGGCGCGGTGCAGTGCGGCTTCTGCACCCCGGGCCTGCTGGTGCAGACCGACGACCTCATCTCGCGCACCGTGGGCGCGGGCAGGGGCGTGCCCGAGGACGCCGAGATCCGCGAGGCGCTGGCCGGGAACCTGTGCCGGTGCACCGGCTACGAGAAGATCATCGACGCGGTGCGCGTGGCCGCCGAGCGCGAGTCCGCCAAGGCGGGCGGTGCCGCATGACCGGGACGACCGACGGGGCCGCCGGCGGCGCCGGGACCGTCGTCATCGACGGCGCCTACATCGCCACGGTCGGCGGCGCCGAGTACGCCGCCGGGCACATCGTGGCCGAGAACGGGCGCATCACCCGCGTGGGGTCGGGCGCGGCGCCCGCGATCCCCGGTGCGCAGCGCATCGACGGCCGCGGCTGCGTGGCCACGCCCGGCCTGGTGAACACGCACAACCACCTGTACCAGTGGGCCACCCAGGGCCTGTTCGCCGACGGCACCCTGTTCGAGTGGCTGGTGGGCTCCTACGAGATCTGGCACCGGCTGGACGCCGAGGTGGTCTCCGGCACCACCACCGCCGGGACGGCCTGGCTGGCGCTGTCGGGCTGCACCACCGCCTCGGACCACCACTACATCTACCCGGCCGGGCGCGGCGACATCGCCGCCGCCGAGGTGGAGGCGGCCCGCCGGGTCGGCGTCCGCCTGGACCTGGCCCGCGGATCGATGGACCGGGGGCACACCCAGGGCGGGCTGCCGCCGGACGCGGTCGTCGAGACCCTCCAGGGGGCCCTGGAGGGCACCGCCGCGGCCATCGACGCCCACCACGACCCCTCGCCGGAGTCGATGACCCGGGTGGCGGTGGCGCCCTGCTCGCCGTTCTCGGTGAGCAGCGAGCTGATGCGCGGCGCCGCCGAGCTGGCCCGCGCCAAGGGAGTGCGGCTGCACACCCACCTCGCCGAGACCCTCGACGAGGAGGAGAAGTGCGCCGCCGAGTTCGGCTGCACCCCGGTGGAGTACGCCGAGAAGCTGGGCTGGCTGGGCGAGGACGTGTGGTTCGCCCACGCGGTGCACCTGTCGGACGCGGCCATCGCGCGCATCGCCGAGACCGGCACCGGTGTGGCCCACTGCCCCACCTCCAACGCCCGCCTGGGTGCGGGCATCTGCCGCACCACGGAGCTGCTGGCCGCCGGGGCTCCGGTGGGCCTGGGCGTGGACGGGCCCGCCTCCAGCGAGCTGACCCCGCTGGCCGGTGAGATGCACCAGGCGCTGCTGATGGCGCGCGCCCGCAAGGGGCCCCAGGCGCTCACCGCCCGGCAGGCCCTGCACATGGCCACCCTGGGCGGCGCCCGGGTGCTCGGCCGCCAGGACGAGCTGGGCTCGCTGGAGGAGGGCAAGCTCGCCGACATCGCGCTGTGGCGCATCGACGGCTTCGGCTACGACGTGATCGACGACCCGGTGGTGGCCCTGACCTTCNGCGCCCGGCCCCCGCCGCTGGAGCGGCTGCTGGTCGGCGGCCGCACCGTGGTCGAGCGCGGGGAACTGCGCACCGTCTCCCACGGCGAGGCCGCCGAGGCCGGCCGCGCCGCCCACCGACGACTGACCCAGGAGGTGAGCCGGTGATGTCCGGCACGACGACCCGGGCCCCGGGCGACCTGTCCAGCACCACCCGGGACGGTGTGGGGGCCAGCCCCCGCCGCCCCGACGGCACGCTCAAGGTCACCGGCGAGTTCGCCTACTCCTCCGACATGTGGATGGAGGACATGCTCTGGGGGATGACGCTGCGCAGCCCCCACCCGCACGCCCGCATCCTGGGCATCGACATCACCGAGGCGCTCAAGGTGCCGGGGGTGCACGCGGTCCTCACCCACGAGGACGTTCCCGGGCAGAAGCGCTACGGGCTGGAGTACGAGGACCAGCCGGTGCTCGCCTACGACAAGGTGCGCTACAAGGGCGAGGCGGTGGCGATCGTGGCCGCCGACCACCCCGAGACCGCGCGCCGCGCCCTGGAGCGCGTCAAGGTCGACTACGAGGTGCTGGACCCGGTCAGCGACTCGCGGCGGGCCGCCTTCGACCCCGAGTGCCCCCTGGTGCACGAGGAGGGGTCGCTGCCGGTGCACGAGGAGTACAACCAGCACGGCAACGTGGTGCGCCACCAGCCCATCCGCACCGGCGCCTTCACCGGCGGCGACGCCCTGGAGGAGCTGCGCTCCCGGGCGGCCGCGGTGGTGTCCACCGAGTACGAGGTGGGCATGCAGGACCAGGCCTTCCTGGGCCCCGAGTCGGGCATGGCCGTGCCCGCCGAGGACGGGGGCGTGGACCTGTACATCGCCACCCAGTGGCTGCACGTCGACCAGCGCCAGATCGCCCCGGCCCTGGGCCTGCCCCAGGACAAGGTGCGGCTGACCCTGGCCGGGGTGGGCGGGGCGTTCGGCGCCCGCGAGGACCTGTCCATGCAGATCCACGCGTGCATGCTGGCGCTGCACACCGGCCGCCCGGTGAAGATCGTGTACAACCGCGAGGAGTCGTTCTACGGCCACGTGCACCGGCACCCGGCCAAGATGCGCTTCGAGCACGGCGCCGAGGCGGACGGCACGCTGCTGTACGCCACCCTGGAGATCGTCGTGGACGGCGGCGCCTACGCCTCGGCGACCCCGGCGGTGGTGGGCGTGGCCTCCTCGCTGGGCATCGGCCCCTACGAGGTGCCCAACGTCAAGGTGGACGCCTACGGGGTGTACACCACCAACCCGCCGTGCGGGGCGATGCGCGGCTTCGGCGCGGTGCAGGCGTGCTTCGGCTACGAGTCGCAGATGGACAAGCTCGCCGCCGAGCTGGGCATGCACCCGGTGGACCTGCGCATCAAGAACGCCATGAGCCAGGGCTCGCGGATCATCACCGGCCAGCTCATGGACACGCCGCTGCCGATGGCCGAGATGCTGCAGCGCTCCAAGGACATGCCGCTGCCGCCCGCCCGCGAGCAGCTTCCCGACCCGTCCGACCTGCGCACCCTGCCGGGCGGGGTGGCCAACACCACCCACGGCGAGGGCGTGGTGCGCGGCGTCGGCTACGGGGTGGGGCTGAAGAACCTCTGCTTCTCGGAGGGCTTCGACGACTACTCCACCGCCCGGGTTCGCCTGGAGCTGATCGGCGGCGAGCCGGTCGCGCTGGTGCACACCGCCGCCGCCGAGGTCGGGCAGGGCCTGGTCACCGTCAAGGGCCAGATCGCCCGCACCGAGCTGGGGGTGGAGCGGGTGACCATCCACCCCTCCGACACCCAGGTCGGCTCGGCCGGGTCGTCGTCGGNGTCGCCGGCCCCCCGCCAGTCCTACATGACCGGCGGCGCCGTCAAGACGGCGTGCGAGGCGGTGCGGGCCCGCGTCTTCGAGATCGCCCGCGAGCGCGGCCTGGTCTCCCCCGGCCACCCGGACGCGGTGCTGTCGCTGCAGGGCGGCAAGCTGGTCTCGGAGACCGACGGGGTGCTGGCGCCGCTGGCCGACGTGCTGGAGGGCGGCGCGGTCGAGGAGACCCGCGAGTTCCACCACCGGCCCACGCACATGCTCGACCCCACCTTCGGCCAGGGCGACTCGCACACCCAGTTCGGGATGTGCGTGCACCGCGCGGTGGTCGACGTGGACGTGGAGCTGGGCCTGGTCAAGGTGGTGGCGCTGGACGCGGTGCAGGACGTCGGCAAGGTCATGCACCCCCAGCAGCTGGCCGGGCAGATCCAGGGCGGCTCCACCCAGGGGCTGGGCCTGGCGCTCATGGAGGAGATCCAGGTCAAGGACAGCCAGATCCGCAACCCGTCCTTCACCGACTACCTGATCCCCACCATTCTGGACACCCCGCCGATGCGGATCGACGTGCTGGAGCACGCCGACCCCAACGCGCCCTACGGGCTGCGCGGCGCGGGCGAGCCGCCGACGCTGTCGTCGACCCCGGCGATCGTGGCGGCGGTGCGGGACGCCACCGGGCGCGCGCTCACGCACGCCCCGGTGCGCCCTGAGGACATCGTGGGCATCGAGCTGTAGCGCCTTCGATCCTGCCCGTCCCGGTCCGCCGGCGCCCTCGGTGCCGGGACGGGCAGCCTCCGGACCCAGGAGGCTCGCGAGAAGAGGACCGGGGTCTGGGCCCACGCGGCGGTAACGTGGCCGCCCGCGGGCCGCGGGCCCCGCCCGACCCCCTGTGGACGCGCCTCGTCCGGGCGCACCCACAGGCGATCACACACAGTAATCAACCCCCCGCACGCGGTACCGGGCAGGGCAGGCCCGGACCCGACTCCCTCCAGGAGGGGACATGACTCGACTCGAAGCGAAGGGGCCCACGCCCGACCCGGCGGCGGCCCCCAAGACCGATCGATCCTGGCTCGACCGGTTCTTCTTCGTGACCGAACGCGGCTCCACCTACGGGCGCGAGATCCGCGGCGGCCTGACCACCTTCATGGCCATGGCCTACATCATCGTCCTGAACCCGATCGTGCTCAGCGGGGCCCAGGACATCAACGGGTACGCTCCCACCTTCGCGCAGCTCACCACGATGACCGCGCTGTCGGCGGGCATCGTGACCATCCTGATGGGCGTGCTGGGCCGGGCGCCCATCGCGCTGGCAGCCGCCTTGGGCGTGATGGCGGTGGTGGCCTACCAGGCGGTCCCCCAGATGACCTGGCCGCAGGCGATGGGCCTGGTGGTCTGGCAGGGAATCGCCATCATCCTGATGGTGGTCACCGGGGTGCGCACCGCGGTGATGAACGCGCTGCCGCACAACCTCAAGCTCGCCATCGGCGTGGGCATCGGCATGTTCGTCGCGCTGATCGGGCTGGCCAACGCCGGGTTCGTCAGCGCGGGCGAGGGCAGCCTGCTGCAGCTGGGCACCACCGGCCACCTGGCCGGGTGGCCGGTGGCGGTGTTCATCATCGGGCTGCTGGTCTCGGCGGTCCTGCTGGCCCGCAACGTGCCCGGGGCGATCTTCTACGGGATCGTCACCGCCACCGCCATCGCCGTGGTCGTCACCTACGTCTTCCAGCTCGGCGACGACACCTGGGGCGGCTCGGCGCCGCGGCTTCCCGAGACGCTGTTCACCGCCCCCGACTTCAGCCTGTTCTTCCAGGTCGACCTGTTCGGGGCGTGGACCCAGGCGGGCCCGGCCAGCGCGGCGGTCATCCTGTTCACGCTGATCCTGGCCGGGTTCTTCGACGCGCTGGGCACCGTGCTGGCGGTGGGCAACAAGGCGGGGCTGACCGACGAGAACGGGCAGATGCCGCGCACCAACCAGATCCTGGGCACCGACGGCGCCGGGGCCGTGGTCGGCGGCGTGACCAGCTCCTCGGCCACGCTGGTGTTCGTGGAGTCCACGGCAGGCGTCAGCGAGGGCGCCCGCACCGGCCTGGCGAGCCTGGTCACCGGCGGGCTGTTCCTGCTGGCGATCCTGTTCTCCCCGGTGTTCGGGATGGTCCCCGGCCAGGCGGCCTCGTGCGCCCTGGTGCTGGTGGGGGCCATGATGATGATGGGCGTGGGCGCCATCGACTGGAGCGACATCTCCGTCGCGATCCCGGCGTTCCTGACCATCGCCCTGATGCCGTTCACCTACGACATCGCCACCGGCATCGGGGCGGGCATCGTGGCCTACACGGTGATCAAGACCGCCGTCGGCAAGTACCGCGAGGTGGGCTGGCTGATGTGGATCCTGACCGCGGTGTTCGCCGCCGACTTCGGCATGGCGGGCATCGAGCACCTGCTGGGCCTGTAGCCCCCGGCCCCGGCTCCCCCCTCACGCGGCGCCCGTGCCCGGAGTCCCCTCCGGGCGCGGGCGCCGTCGCCGTCCGGGGCCGGAGGACGGTCCCGACACCGTCCGCACCCGATCCGGCCTCGGAACTTAATCGAGGATCGAAAGAGTTTGCCGTTGGGCGTGTGACGTCACTACCGTGCCGTTCGCCCTCTGCCCGAGGGCACACGATCCGACGACGAAGAACCCCCGCCACGCACGATCCCCACACGACTGCGAACCCGGCCCCCGTTCGCCCCTCCCCCCGCCGGGTCCCGCCTCGACGGCTGCCACGGACCGTCTCCGCCGTTGATCGGGGCCCATCACCGCAAGGACGCTCCTGCATGCCCCCGCCCTCTGCATGGGAACGCTCCCACTCGTGTCCTCGTCCCCACGGCGCGGTCTCCCCGCTCGGCCCGCCCCGAGGCGCGACCGACGCGGACGTTCGCGTCCGCGACGGACGGACCAGGGCGTGCGGACCGCCGCACAACAGAAACGGACAGGGACACACGAGTGCAGACCCACCCCTGGTCGCCCTACGCAGGCCCGCCGCTCTGCCCCGAAGCGGTCGAGGACCTGACCGAGCGCGAGCTCCAAGTCCTGCTGCTGGTCGCCTCCGGGTACTCCAACCGGGAGATCAGCAGGCGGATGACCGTGACCGAGCGGACGGTCAAGGCCCATATCACCCGGATCTTCGAGAAGCTCGGCGTGGAATCGCGCGTCCAGGCCGCCCTCACCTTCGTCGTGAGCCGGTGCCCGGCCTGCTCCGCCCTCGTCGCCCACGACAGGGCCGCGGCCGACACGGCGCGGGAGGCCTGATCCCCGATGCGCGTCTCCCTCCTGTTCCCCCACACCCCGCTGGACGCCGACGAGATCCGCCCCTTCGCCGACCTGGTCCGCCTCCGCGACGCCCACCGGCTCTGGATGGGGACCTCGCCGCAGGGCGGTCCCCTTCCGGCGCTGGCCTACCTCGCCGGGGCCGGGTACCGGATCCCCGTGGGGACATCGGTACAGCTCACACCGTTGTGCCACCCGTTCCAGGCGGCGGCGGACGCCCGGGCACTGTCCCTGCTGACCGGACGCCCGGTGGTGGCGGGGTTCGGCGCGGGCACGCCCGAGGTCGTCGCCCACCTTCTCGGCCACCGCTACGACCGCCCGGCGTCGGCGGTGCGCGACTACATCGCCGAGGTGCGTCGCCACCTGGAAGGCGCCGATGATCTCTTCCCGAAGGTCGACCACCCGCGCGTCGAGCTGGCCGCGGGGGTCCTGCGGCCCGGTATGGCGCGGGCCGCGGCCGGGGTCGCCGACGCGGCCGTGACCTGGATGACCCCGCCGGACTACCTTCGCGAGGCCATCGTCCCGGCCCTGGACGGTGGCGCGGTGCGGCCGCCCAGGCTCGTGGCCGTCGTCCACGCGGCCGTCCGGAGGCCGGGCCGCGACGCCCGTGCGCTTGCTTTCGAAGCGGCGCAGGGGCACCTGTCCGCCGGGCAGTACGTCGACATGCTGAACCGGGCGGGCCTGCGCGTCAGTGCCGCCGACCCGTGGGAGGGGGCCGGGCGGCTCGTCGACGCCGGCGTCTTCCTCTACGGCTCCGCTTCGGAGGTGGCCGAGGGGCTGAAGTCCTACGCCGCCGCCGGCGTCGACGACGTCGTCGTCAATCCCGCCGGTGTCACGGTCACCGAGAACGTCCGCTCAGGAGCCGAGGACGCGGCCGAGATTCTCGCCGAATTCAAAGACGAGCGGTGACAATCCGCGGACACCCTGTCACCTGCATCGGCTCCACCTCTCCCTGAAGTACACCTCCCGAAAGTACAGTTCCCCAAGGTCCACTGGAACACGCATTCCGGTTCCGACAGGATCATTCCCGTCGGAGCCGGGAGCAAAAGGCCCGGTCCGCACCGGAGCCGTCATCCCGATGGCACCGGAGTTCCGAATGGCGGCCGACCCTCCTTTCGGAACCCCGAACGGCCGTCGGCCCCTGCCCTCCGGAGCGGCACCGCGGTCCTCACGCTCCGCTATTCGACGTGAACATTTCTAGCGACCGGAGGGCCGTACCATGTCGAACCCGAACGCGGGAATCCTTGAGGAGATCGGTGAGCAGGGCCTGGCGCGGATCGCCTTCGGCGCCGACGCCCACCCCAACACCATCAGCAACGGCTGCACCATCGTCATCAGCGCGGTCATCGGCAACGAAGGACGCGTCTGCACGCTCACCGTGGAATGCCAGGACGGCTGCTGAGGGCCCCTGACTTCAGCTGAAAACGAAAAGGAGAAATCCATGGCGAACCCCAACGCCGGAATTCTGGCAGAGATCGACGACCAGAACCTCCAGAAGATCGCATTCGGGGCCGACACCTCCCCGAACACGATCACCGGCATGCCGTGCATCGGCATCAGCCAGGCCCTCGGAAACCCGGGGCAGGTCTGCACGCTCACCGTCGAGTGCCAGGACGGCTGCTGAAGCCCCGGAAAACGGCAAGGAGCAATCCATGGCGAACCCCAACGCCGGGATCCTCACGGAGATCGACGACCAGAACCTGAAGGGCATCACCTTCGGCGCCGACGCCGCACCGAACACCCTCAGCTTCACCTGCCAGAACCCGCTCACCATCCTCTGTACCCACACCACCGACATCTGTCGGCCCGTCGAGCCCTAGAACGACCGCTGAGGCCCCGACGGGACGTTCCATCCCGAAGGGCCCACCGCGGACCGTCCCGGGCGGCGCGTGCGAGGCGACCGGCCCCGCACTGGCCTCCCGGGCGGTCCGCGGCCACGATGCCCGGTTCCCGCCGGTCGGGACGATGCGAATCTGGAGTTGCCACGGTGGACGGTCACGGGGCGGAAGCCGCCCGCGTCGTCATCGACAAGTACCTGCCCGAACTCGACTCCGACGAGCTGCGCGAGGCCCTGGTGGAGCAGCTCTCCGCGGTGTCGGCCGATGCACCCGCCGGTGAGGGCGAGTTCCCTCCTCCGCCCGCCTACGATCCCGAGGCCGACGCCGAGGGCGGGATGCAGGATTACTTCGCCTACTGGACCCGGGCCTGGTCCGACGGGCTCGCGGCGCGGATCGCCGCCTCCCCGCAGGTCGCCCCCGACAGCGACATCGCCACCGGATTCATCGCCGACCAGACCGAGCGGACGGGCGCCGCCATGGTCCGCGTCCTGCTCGAAGAGCTGTACCGGCTGCGCAGCAGCGGCGGCTTGGAGGGCGCGACCGCCGAGGAGCGCTACCGGAGCTTCCGCCGCTGGACGAACAGCCCGGACGGCCACCGTCACCTGCTCGGCCGCTACCCCCACCTGTTCCACTCGTGCCGTGCCCAGGTGCGGGCGGCCGCGGACCACCTCCTCTCCATCATCGGCGAGGTCGGGCGCAACCGTGCGGCCCTCGACCGCGACATGCCCGGTGTGCGGGTGGGCAGCAGGATCACCTCGGTCCGGCTCGGGAGGGGCGACACCCACAACGGCGGCCTGTCGGTGGCCGAGGTCGCGTTCGACGACGGCGGCCGGATCCTCTACAAGCCGCGGCCGGTCCAGGCCGAACGCGGCTACAACGCCTTCGTGGACTGGGTGAACCGGCGCATGGGGAGCACCCTGCCGACCGTGCGCTACCTGCCCGCCGGAGCCGGAGGCTTCAGCGCGTTCGTCACCGCGGGGCCGTTCTCGGGCACCACCGAGGAGTACGACGCGGCCCTCGGACGGCTCGCGGGCGTTCTCTACCTGGTCAAAGGCGTCGACATCCACTTCGAGAACGTCCTCGCCTCCCCCGCGGGGCCGACCGTCATCGACGCCGAGACCCTCTTCGCCCCGCGCTGGCGGATGCCCGAGGCCGCCGACTCCGCTTGGACGGCCGCCCGGCGCCGCCTCATCGAATCGGTGGCCTGCATGGGCCTGCTGCCGATGGTGATGCGGCAGCCGGGCGCCGACAGCGGCATGCACGTCGGTGTCGTCGGCTACGAGGCCGGACAGCAGTCCCCCTACCGCGCCCTGCGGGTGCGCAACCACGGGCGCGACGACATGCACACCGAGCTCGTCACCGCCACCGCGCCCGGTTCCGACGGGGAGACCGCCGTGGGCGCCGACCGCGGTGCCGACAGGGCGACCCCGGAGGCCCAGCGCGACACCATCAAGCGCGAGCTGCGGCGTGTGCTGGAGTTCGCGGCCCGCCACCGCTCCGAGACGGCGGCCGCCGTCGAGGAGTACCTGGCCGACGCCCGGTTCCGCTACGTCGCCGAACCCACGGCCTTCTACGCGCAGCTGCTGCGCATGGCGCGCCACCCCGAGGCCGTGGCCGACCCCCTCGTCCGCGCGGCCCTGCTGCACCGGGTGGCGCTGACCAAGGGGGCCGTCGACGACCTGACCCGCGCCGAGGCCGCCCAGCTCGCCGCGGGCGACGTGCCCTACTTCTCCTACACCGGGCGTTCGACCGCTGTGGAGGCGGACGGGGCCGTCGTACGCGCCGACGCCTTCGAGGAGCCCCCGGCCGATACGGTCCGCGGCCGGATCCTCGCGTTGGACGAGGAGGAGATCGAGCGCCAGCTGCACATGGTCGACCTGGCGTTCGTCGCGCGGTTGCCCTTGGACAAGGAGACCACCGGGTTCGCACCGGCGGCGGCCGACGGCGGCCGCGCGCCCACCGCGCCCGTGGGCCGCTCCCGGCTGCTGGCCGAGGCCGTGCGCATCGGGGACGATCTGGTGTCCTCGGTCATCGGCGGCGACGACGCGGACTCGCCCGCCACGTGGCTCGCACCGCAGATCGCGACCCTCGACGACCTGCAGTGGAGCCCTGGCGTGCTCGGGGCCGACCTGTACAGCGGGACGAGCGGGGCGGCGCTGGTGCTGGCCGGGCTGGCGCGGGCGACCGGCCGCCAGGACTTCCGGGACACCGCACTGGCCGTGCTGGACCCTCTGGAGCGGGGGTTCGCCGACGACGGCCCCGGCGGCCTTCCCTCCCCGCCCGGCGCCTACGGCGGGATCGCCGGAGTGGCCTACGCACTGGCCACGGCCAAACGCCTGCTGGGCCACGACTCCGGCGCGGGCTCCGGTGACCTGGCCGAGGCCATCGCGCGAACGCTCGACGGGTGCACCGAGTCCGACCTCGTCGGCGGCGCCGCCGGGGCACTGGCCGTCCTCCTGTCGCTGCACCGGAACTGCGCGGACGCCCGCGAGCGGGAACGCATCGCCCGCGCCGCCCGCCTGGCCGCCGACACAGAGCTGCACCTGCTCGCCGACACCGGCCCGGACGGACGCGCCACCGGGCACACCGGATACGCCCACGGCACCATCGGGATCGCTCCTCACCTGCTGGAGTACGCGGCGGTCTTCGGCGATGAGCGCGCCCGCGGGATGGGCCTCCTCCTCGCGCACGGCATCGCCGGCGCCCAGGACCCCCGCGACCGCGACTGGCCCCGCGAATGGGACGGCGAGGAGCGTTCCTTCGCCTGGTGCCATGGGGCACCCGGACTGCTGCTGGGAGCGCTGCAGGTGAACGGCCACGCACCGGAGGCCGTCCCCGAACGCCAGATCGCCCGAATGGCGGAGCTGACGCTCGCCCACGGGTTCGGCAACAACCCCAGCTACTGCCACGGGGACCTCGGTACCGCCGAGGTCGTGCTCCTCGCCGCCCGGGAGCGGCCGGACCTGTTCCCGGCGGGAACCGTCGACGGGCTCTATGAGCGCCTGTTCGACGCGGTGCTGGAGCGCTATCCGGCCCGGTGGGACACGCGCTACGCCTACAGCCGCAGCCTGATGCTCGGCCGCCCGGGGACTGCCTGGTCCATCCTGCGCCACCTCGAACCGGAGGCCTTCCCCTCCCTCCTGCGGCTGGACTGACCGCCGCACCGGCGCACCGGCCCCTCCCGACAGCCCATGGGCCGCCTCGGTGCGCCGCCCACGATCGGGCCCCGGCACCCCGTCGGCGGCCTCTGCAGAGAACGACAAGAAGGGATACGGCCATGAGCAACCTGCCCATGGACAGGTCCACCGGGTACATCTCCGTGGACGAGCTGGTCGAGCTCGCCGAACCCCCGGCGGGCTTCGCCGGCGGCGACGCCCAGGCCCAAAGCACGCCCGCCATCAGCGCCACGGTGGCCTCGGCGACCGCCATCAGCGCCGCGATGGGCGACAACTGCCCCAGCACTGCCTGCACCAGCCGCTGCGCGGGCACCTGACCCGACCGGCACACCACTCGCGCCCCGGTGCGTCCGCGCCGGGGCGCCCTCCTCCGCCCGCCGGGGCGCCCACCGTGCCTCCGTCCGCCCCGGCGGGCGCCCCGGCCGCGCCGCGCCTCCACCGGCGCGGCCGCGCACCACGTCCCCTGGAGGTCTCCATGTCCGATGCCGCCGCCCGGCGCGCGCCCGCCGGGACCGCGCCCGCCGAGACGGAGCGCGTCATCGATGAGCTCATCGCCGCCAAGAGCGGCGTGTTCGGCCGTTTCCACCGGCCCGTCCTCGACGCGTGCGCGGAGCGGCTCGTGCTGTGCCGGGCGGCCGCCGACGGCCGCGTCGCACTCGTCCGTTCCGTCCTGGGCAGCGTGCTGGACGGCCTGCACTGGATCGGGATCCGCTCGCTGGTCACCGCCTTCCACGCGGCCCGCGCCGAGGAGGAACCGGCACCCGGCTACGTCGCGTTCCACGACCGGGTCGGCAGCGATGAGGGGCGCCGCCGCATCCTGGACGCCTTCCCCGAGCTGGAGCGGCTCCTGGAGCTGTTCGCCCGCAGGCGCATGGACCTGGCGGAGGCCGTGCTCGCGGCCGCCGACGAGGACGGCGGCCTGCTGCGCGAACGCTTCGGCACCGCCGGTCCGGTCGTCGCGGTGGAGCCGGGCGCGGGCGACAGCCACCGCCGAGGCGCCACCGTGTGCTTCGTGACGTGGGAGAACGGCACCACCCTGGTGTACAAGCCGCAGGCGCGCACCGCGCTGCGCATCCTGCAGGCCGTGCGCGGGGCCGCCGATCCCGGCGGGGACTTCTTCGGGCCGCTGTGCCCGGACACCCTGGAACGGGACGACCATCTGTGGCAGGCGCGGGCCGTCTACTCCGAACCGGCCGACGAGCGGCAGGCGGCCCTGTACTTCCGCAGGTTCGGCCGCTGCGCCGCGCTGCTGAGCATGTTCGGGACCGGGGACCTGCACCACGAGAACGTCATCGCCACCGCCGACGGCCCGGTCCTCATCGACCTGGAGACCCTGGTCGGCCTGCCGAACCCGTCCTCGGCCGCCGCGGACACCGAGGGTGCCCCGCAGGCCGCCGACGTCGAGGCCTCCGTCCTCAACACACTGATGTTCCCGGTGCGCTACACCGGCGAGATCCTCGACATCGACTTCTCCGCCCTCGGCAGCGTGCGCACCGACCATTCGAAGCGACTGGAGTCGTTCGCGATCGTCGACGCGGGCACCGACGACATCAGGTTCGA
Source organism: Nocardiopsis chromatogenes YIM 90109 (assembly GCF_000341185.1). GTDB lineage: Bacteria > Actinomycetota > Actinomycetes > Streptosporangiales > Streptosporangiaceae > Nocardiopsis_A > Nocardiopsis_A chromatogenes. The sequence goes on along the minus strand of NZ_ANBH01000277.1, from coordinate 41,768 downwards.
CACGGCCCCGGTCGTCGCGGTGCGCGGCGACAACGTGGCCCGCATCGGCGGAGAACAGCTCGACCCCCGCCTCTGGGAGGACGAGCTGGTCACCGGTTTCGAGGAGGGGCGCGCCCGGCTGCGCACGGTCCGGGAGACGGCCGTGGAGGCGGTGCGCACCACGGACGGCTGGTCGGTACGCCAGCTCGTCCGGCCGACCTTCGTGTACTACCGCTTCCTGGAGGCCTCGACCCACCCCGCCCACCTGGCCGGGCGCGCCGACCGGCTGGACCTGCTCGACCGGCTGCCCAGGCGCCACCGCGGCCTGCGCCGCAGCGTCGCCGAGGAGGTCTGCTCCGAGGAGGCCCACGCCATGCTCGGCCTGGACACCCCCTTCTTCGAGGTGGAGTGCGACTCCACGGCGCTGCTGTGCAACGGCGGCGAGGAAGTGCCCGGCGCCGTGGTGCGCACGCCGCGGGAGGCCGCCCTCGACAACATCGAGGCGTTCTTCGCCCGCCCGGAGCGGCGGGACCCGAGCTACATCCGCTTCGGTTTGGCCACCTCCACCGATGATCCCTGGACCGACCGCCCTGCCCAGGCGCCCGCGGCCGGACCTGCCGCCGCACGGACGTCTCCGCTGACCGACCCCGGCGAGCTGGTCCGCACCATCGACGACCTCGCCCTCGGCGCCCCGGAGCGCCCGACCTGGCTGATGCCGCGCCTGCAGGGCAACGACCTGCGCCTCGACGTCCTCTACCCGTCCCTCTACGAGAGCGGCGGGCTCCTGCTCACCCTGGCCCGGCTGCGCGCCGCCGATGGCACCGAGAGGCCCGGCGGTGTCGACTCCGCGGCCGCCCTGCGCACGGCCCTGCCCCGAGAACTCCCCTCCGCCGCCGCGCCTCTGGGCCTGTCCCCGTTCACGGGGGCCCTGTCCATGCGGGCGGTGGCCCTGGACCTGGGCGGGACCGAGGACGCCGCGCCGGCGGTCACCCTGGAGGCGGAGACCTCCGCCGACCCCGAGGCGCTCACCGCCGACGACCTCGACTACCTCAACGGGCTCGGCGGCTACCTCGTCCACCTCGCCGAGTACGACGACCCTGGCGCTCCGCGCCTGCCCGGGTACGGCCCCGAGGACCTCGTCCGGCGCCTGGTCGAGGTCGACGGCCCACCCGGTGAGCACAGCGGCGAGCACCAAGGGGAGCTGGGCCTGGCGCACGGCCGGTTCGGCCGGGTGGCGGCGCTGAGCGCGGGCATCACCGCGGGCGCCGACCCCGACGGGCGCGCGCGGGAGCACCTGGAGGCGCTCACCGGCGCCTACCTGCGGTACCGCTGGCGCGACGACGTGCTGGACACCCCCGACGACGCGGCGGGGTGGTGCAAGGGCTACGCCGGTATCGCCTTCGCCCTGGCCAAGGCCCTGGCGGTGCTCGGCCGCACGCCGCGGGAGATCCACGACGCGATCGGCGAGGAGGCCGAGCGCGCGGCCCACGGGCCCATCACCGGTGACATCAGCATGTGCCACGGTGCGGCCGGACGGATCGCCGTGCTGGCCTGGCTCGCCGACCGCCTGGACTGGCCCGAGGCCCGCACCTGGGCCAAGGAGCTGGAATCGCGGTTCCTCGACCGCCACGCCGACGGCGGATGGCGCTGCGGCGTCGGGGCCACCACGGCCCTGCCCTCCTTCATGGTGGGCCTTTCCGGCTGGCACTACGCCCGGCTCATGCTGCAGGACCCGGCCGTCCGGCTGCCGCGCTGCCTGGGAGGGCGCTGATGGGGCGCGCTCGCCGGGTCCGGGAGGTCCAGCAATTCGCCCAGACCGAGTGCGGCCTGTGCTGTATCGCGATGGTGCTCTCGGCGCACGGCTCGCACGGCACGGTGGCGGCCCTGCGGCGCGCCTACGAGACCGGCCGCGACGGGTTGTCCATGCACGACGTCGTGGACATCCTGCGCGGGTACAGGATGCGGGTGCGCACGTTCCGGGCGGGGCGGGACCGGATGCCCGAGCTGGCCCTGCCGCTGATCGCCTACTGGGACGACAGCCACCTCGTCGTGGTCGAGCGCATCGGACGCCACGGCATCACCGTGGTCGACCCCGCTGGAGGCAGGCGCCGCTACTCCTTCGAGGAGTTCGACGAGCACTACAGCGGCGTCGTGCTGGAGGCCGTGCCCGCAGAGGGCTACGTCCCGGTCCGCCACCGCGAACCGAGCATGTGGTGGACGTTCCTGCGCACCGCCGCGGGCGCCAAGTGGCTGCTGTCCGGCGCGTTCGCGGTCTCGCTGGTGCTGTACGCGTTCACCCTCGCCGTGCCCCTCGCGGTGCAGTTCGCCATCAACAGCCGCGGCGCCTTCATCGAGCAGACCCCGGCGGCCCTGCTCGCGGTGGCGTTCCTGGTACCGATGGCGCTGCACTTCGCGTTCTCGGCGCTGCGGGCGCTGTGCCTGGCCTCGGTCATCCGCCGCCTGGGCGAGGCCATGATGGGGCAGACCTTCCGCAAGCTGCTGAGCCTGCCCTACAAGTACTTCTCCAGCCGCTCCCAGGGCGAGCTGGTGTACCGGCTGTCGAGCATCGCCGCGGTACGGGACATGATCTCCAACCAGGTGGCGGCGACGCTCCTGGACATCGGCAGCCTCGCCGTCGCCCTGACCTACATCTTCCTGCGGTCGCCGCTGCTGGGCGCGGTGGTGGTGGCGGTGATGGCACTGATGGCCGCCATCGCCGTGGCCTCCTACCGTCCGGTCCGCTCCACGACCGACCGCGAGATCGGCGCGACGGCCGAGTCCAGCGCGATCCAGATGGAGGCGATGGCGGCCATCGAGACGCTGAAGGTCTCCGGTATGTCCGACTCCTTCTTCGCCGACTGGCGCAAGGTGTACGCCGGGGCGATGCGCCACACCTGGCGCAGGATCGTGCTGCAGGGGATGGCGACCAGCGGCTACGCGGCCCTGCAGACCTTCGGGCCGCTGTTGGTGCTGGGGCTCGGGCTGTGGCTGGTGGCGGGCGGGCGCCTGGACATCGGCTCGGCCGTGGCCGTGCAGAGCCTGACCGCCACCGGGCTGGCGACGGTGATGTCGCTGACCTCGGTGTTCAACCAGCTCATCACGGCCAATGCCCAGGTGTCGCGGATCGGCGACATCGTGCACCAGCCCGACGGCGAGGCGGTGTTCGGGGACCGGCCGCACGAGGTTCGCGGGGACGTGTCGGTCCGGGACCTGCGGTTCACCTACCCGGGCGGGCGCACGCCGGTGCTGGAGGGCGTGTCGTTCGAGGCTCCCGCGGGCTCGTGCGTGGCCGTCGTCGGCGGGACCGGGTCGGGCAAGAGCACCCTCGGCAAGCTCCTGATGGGGCTCTACCCGGCCCAGAGCGGCGAGATCGCGTTCGACGGGGTGCCCATCGGCGCGATCTCCGCGGAGTCGTTCTACCGGGCCGTGGCCTACGTGCCCCAGGAGATCGTGCTGAGCAACCGCAGCATCGCCGACAACATCCGCTTCGGGCTGCCCGACCTGACCCTGGACGGGGTCCGGGCGGCGGCCGTCCGCGCCGACCTCGACGAGGACGTCCAGGCGATGTCTTTGGGCTACCACACCCAGGTCCGTGAGATGGGGAACACGCTCTCGGGCGGGCAGCGCCAGCGGATCGCGATCGCCCGGGCGCTGGCCCGCGACCCGCGGGTGCTGGTGCTGGACGAGGCCACCAACGCGCTGGACACGGTGACCGAGTCGCGGATCGCGTCCACCCTCGACGCCCTTCGGTGCACCCGGATCATCATCGCGCACCGCCTGTCGACCATCGCCGCCGCCGACCTCGTCGTGGTCCTGGACAAGGGGCGGGTCGTCCAGATCGGCGCCCACGAGGAGCTGATGGCCTCCTCCGGCAAGTACGCCGACCTGGTCCGCTCCCAGGAGGTGCTGGGCAGGGTGTGAGGTGCACCGGTCCGGCCGCCCCCCTGCCTCGGGGAGGCGGCCGGACCGGCCACCACCGCCTACCGTCCGACTCCGGTCGCGTGGTCGAGGCGCCAGAGGAGGTCGCCCTCCACGCGGGACAGGCGCCAGCCCTCAGGGGTGCGGACCGCCTCCATCCGGTACTCCTCGCCTACGGTGAATTCGGGGGCCTCCCCCTCCCGGCAGAACACCGCGATCTGCTGGGCGCCGAGCACGGCGCGGTCGCCTTCGACCTCCACCAGCGGGTTGGTCGTCAGGTGGTGCGTGCGCGCGAACGGGCCGTGGCTGCGCGCGGCCAGCCCGGCGACGCGGTCCGCGCCCTGCACCTCGCCGGAGCCGACGACGACCACGGCGTCCTCGGTGAAGACGCTCCGCACGTCGTCGAAGCGCTTGTCGTCCAGCCACCGGCCGTGCCGGGAGAGCAGGTCGGTGATCTCGGCGCGGTCCGCGAGGCGGGCCACGGTGTCCTCCGCGGCGTCCCCGCCGCCCTTTTCATTGGTCACACCAACGTTCATGGCGGCGACCGTACACGAATTCGTTGGTGCTGCCAACAGTCGGCTAGGATTCCCGCATGACCGCCCGACCCGCCGCACAGCCCCCCGAACGGCTGCGCCGCCTGCCCAGCCGCCTGCTCACCCGCACGGCCGCCCAGGTCCAGCGCCTGGTGGCCGAAGGGCTCGGGGAGTACCGCACCCACCACTACGCGCTGATGGCCGCCGCGGCCGAGCTCGGTCCGGCCAGCCAGGCCGCGCTGGGGCAGGCCTGCGGGATGGACCGCAGCGACGTCGTGGCGGCCCTGGACGACCTGACCGCGCGAGGGCTGGTGCGCCGCGCCCCCGACCCCGCCGACCGGCGCCGCAACACGGTCGTCCTCACCGGCGACGGCGAACGGGCCCTGCACGAGCTGGACGCGCGTGTGCAGGAGGTCCAACAGCGGGCGTTCTCGCCGCTCACCCCGGACGAGCGGGCCGTGCTGGCCGACCTCCTGGCCCGGGTGAACCGGCACCACGCCGAAGCGGAATGACGCCCTCTCGGGTCCCGTTCCGGAGCGCGCACCCCGGCCCACCAGGGGCCGGGACGCGCGGGGCCTCACTCCTCGGCGGTGCACCAGTACTGCAGGGTGGCCTCACCGCTGTGGACGTACGACAGGCCGGTGAACCCGTGGCCGCCGCTGAACGCGATGTCCTGCACGGCCGGGGTGCCGAGCTGGTACAGGTCGCGCGCGATGCGGTCCCCGGTGGCATCGGTGACGTCTACGGAGATCATGCGGCCTTCGGGCGCCTCGCCGATGTACCTCAGCGCGATGCTCATCTCCTCGAACTCGGCGGTGTCCTCGGCACCGGCCATATCGTCGGTGCGTTCGGCCTCCAGGGTGGCGTCCTCCTGCCCGGCGCCGGTGTCGCCGGCCCGGTAGTTCGCTTCGCACACCACCCGTGAGGGCAGGTCGGCGCCGTCCCCTTGGGCTCCCTGGTTCCCCGAGGCGCCTTGCGCCCCTTGTGCGGCGCCGCACCCCGCGGCGGCCGCCGCCAGGGCCCCGGCTCCCGCGAGGACGGCCGCCCCATGACCCTTCATCTCGATCTCCTCCCGACGCACGTGCGGTCACTGCGGTGGGATGGGGGCGTTACAGGCTACGCGGTACGCGCAGGGTGGCGATCTCGAAGGGGCGCAGCGACAGGTGCCACCCGTCGCCGTCGGGGACCGGTTCGGCGGCGCCCTCCAGCGGGCGTTCGAGCAGGTCGACCCGGGCGGGCCTGCCCGCGTCGAAGCCGAACCCCACCCGGGTGGACGCCCGCGCGCCCCGGGCTTCGTACAGGCGCACCACCACGTCGCCGGAGCGGTCGTCGGCGAGTTTGACCGCCTCCACGACCACGCCTTCATCCTCCACGCGCACCAGCGGCGCGACCGACCCGCCCCGCGCGGCGGTGCGCTCGGGGAGGTTGATGCGGTACCCCTCGCGGACCGCGTCGGCCACGGCCGCGCCGGGCACCAGCGCGTAGCCGAACCGGTGGACGCCGTGGTCGGTGCGCGGGTCGGGGAAGCGCGGCGCCCGCAGCAGCGACAGCCGCACCGCCGTGGTCGTGCCGCCGTCGCCGCGCACGTCCCGCGTCACGTCGTGGCCGTAGGTGGAGTCGTTGACCAGCGCGTGCCCGTAGTCGGGTTCGGCCACCCGGATCCACCGGTGCGCGCAGGTCTCGAACCGGGCCGCGTCCCAGGAGGTGTTGGTGTGCGCGGGGCGGCGCACGTGCCCGAACTGGATCTCCGAGGCCGCCTCGTCGGCGCGCACGTCCAGCGGGAAGGCCGCCTTGAGGAACTTCTCGGCCTCGCGCCAGTCCACCTCCGTCTCCATGTCCACCCGCGCCGCCCCCGGGCGCAGCACGGTGCGCTGGACGGCCGTGGACGAGCCGAAGCTCCGCCGGGCGGTCACCGCCCACGCCCCGCCGTCCAGCGGCTCGGCGGAAACGTCGTCGGCACCGTCCAGGTCGGTGACGGTGTTGCGGTAGAAGGAGTCCACGTCCCAGGCGTCCCACATGTTCGGGAAGTCGGGGTGGATCTGCAGCAGGTTGCCGCGCCCGCCCGGCGCCAGCGCCTCGCGCCCCCGCCCGCCGTCCGCGCCCAGGTCGACGACCGACCGCAGCAGCCCGTCCGGGCCGACGACGGCCCGCACCAGGCCGTTGTCGAGCACGTGCGCGTCCCCGTCGAGGGTGTGGCGCACGGCCCCGCCGGTGTCCTGGGCCCGGGTCGCCGGGCCCGCGCCCAAGGCGGGGACGCCGTCGCGCTCGTGCGGGCAGGCGTTGAAGACCGCGGGCGCCCCGGCCTCGGGGCCCCCGGGGCCGGGGGCGGCGTCGAGCAGGGCCGCCTGGGCGCCGCCGACGACCTCCTCCAGCTCGCGGGCGATCCCCTCGTAGGTCTCGGCCGCCTCCCGGTGCACCCAGGCGATGGAGGTGCCGGGCAGGATGTCGTGGAACTGGTGCAGCAGCACCCGCTTCCAGATCCCCTCCAGCCGCTCGTAGGGGTAGGCCGCCCCCGCGCGCACCGCCGCCGTGGCCGCCCACAGCTCGGCCTCGCGCAGCAGGTGCTCGCTGCGCCGGTTGCCCTGCTTGGTGCGGGCCTGGCTGGTGTAGGTGGCCCGGTGCAGCTCCAGGTNCGCCCCCCCAGCCACACCGGCGGGTCCGGGTAGTCCTCGCGGGCGGCGGCGAAGAAGGCGTCGGGCCGCTCCAGGCGCACCCGCGGCGAGCCCTCCAGGTCGGCCAGCCGGTCGGCGCGCCCCAGCATCTCCCGGGTGGGCCCGCCCCCGCCGTCGCCCCAGCCGAACGGCACCAGCGACCGGCTCGCCCCGCCCTTGTCGCGGAAGTTGCGCACCGCGTGCGCCAGCTCCCGGCCCGACAGGTCGGAGTTGTAGGTGTCCACCGGCGGGAAGTGGGTGAACACCCGGGTCCCGTCGATGCCCTCCCACTGGAAGGTGTGGTGCGGGAAGGGGTTGGTGCGGTTCCAGGAGATCTTCTGGGTCAGGAACCACTCGGCCCCGGCCAGGCGCACGATCTGCGGCAGCGCCGCCGAGTAGCCGAAGGAGTCGGGCAGCCACACCTCCTTGGTGTCCACCCCGAACTCCTCGGCGAAGAACCGCTTGCCGAACACGAACTGGCGGGCCATGGCCTCCCCTCCGGGCATGTTGGTGTCGGCCTCCACCCACATGCCGCCCACCGGGACGAACCTGCCCTCGGCCGCCTTCTCCTTGACCCTGGAGTACACCTCGGGCCGGTGCTCCTTGATCCAGGCGAGCTGCTGGGCCTGCGACATGGCGAACACCAGGCCCGGGTGGTCGTCCATGAGCGCGGTGACGTTGGCGGCGGTGCGCGCCACCTTGCGCACGGTCTCGCGCAGCGGCCACAGCCACGCCGAGTCGATGTGGGCGTGCCCGACCGCCGAGACGCGGTGCGCCCCCTCCCCGGCCGGGGAGGCCAGCACCGGGGCGAGCACCCGGCGGGCGCCCTGCGCGGTGCCCGGCACGTCCTGCAGGTCGACGGCGTCGAGCGCGCGCTCCAGGGCGCGCAGCACCTCCCAGCGGCGCGGGGCCCCCTCGGGCAGTTCGCGCATCATCTGGTCGAGCACCTCGATGTCGTGCACCAGGTGCCACACCTCGTGGTCCAGGACGGCCAGGTCGACCGATTCGACGCGGTACAGCGGGCGGCCGTGGGCGGTGAGCCGGTCGCCCAGCTCGGTGGGCCGGAACGGGGGCACCCCCAGCACGACGGGGTTGGCGGCGGCCTCCACGAAGTACTCCACCGGCTGCCCCGCCCGCGCCGAATCGGCCACGCGCAGCCACCGGTTGCGCGGGCTGAGCCCTTTCACCACCGCGCCGTCGGCGGTGTAGGCCAGGCCCTCGCACTGGAAGCCGGGCATGCGCTCGTCGAAGCCCAGGTCGACGACGGCCTCCACGGTGCGCCCGGCCCACTCCCCGGGCACCCGGCCGCGCAGCCGGAACCAGGTGGTCGCCCAGGGCGGGCCCCACGGCTCGCCCGTCTCGGCGGGGCGGTAGGGGGCGGCCAGGCCCTCGGCCACGGGGACGGGCTCGCCGGGGGCGTCCCAGCGGGCGACCTCCATGGGTGCCCGCTCCGGGTACACGGCGGGGCGGATGCGCTCTTCGAGGACGCGCGCGACGCGGTCCTCCACCAGTTGCCGGTCGTCGTGCATTCTGCCTCTCTCTCGGGCCGGGGCCGGTCAGGGGGCGCGGCGGGTGCGCCGGTCACCACCGGTGGCGGAGCACCGCGGCGGCCGACCGCCCGTAGTCATGCCCGACGGCGGTGATCTCCAGCCGTGCGTACCTCTCGCCGCCGCGCCGCCGCAGCTCACGGACGTGGAAGGCGGGGGTGGCGGTGGCGCCGAGCAGCACGGGGCCCTCCGGGGCGGCGTGGAGGAGCTCGTAGTGGCGGGCGCCGCGCGCCGGGTTCCAGCGCAGCCGCAGTTCGGCCGCGTCCTCGCCGGTGGCCCGGGCGTCCTCCACGCGCGCGTCCGTGGGCGGAGGCGGCGGGGCGGCGCCGTCGCCGGTGATGCACAGCAGGCCCAGCCGCCACACCGCGCCGTCGTCCGGGGTGTCCGCGTTCCCGGGGTCCTCGGCGCGCAGGCGGAGGGTGAGCGTGCCCGGCCCAGTGCCCTCGGGGATGCGGACCCGGGTGCGCCGCCACGGGCCTCCGGCGCCCTCGCCCCCTCGGGCGTCGGGCCACCGCCCGCCGATGCCCGCGTCGACGGCCACGCCCGCGCCCCGGTAGACCAGCTCCACCGTTACCGGTCCGGTGTCGGGCAGCGCCAGCGGGTACAGCTCGACGTCGGTCGGCTCGGTGCCGATGCCGCTCACTTTCAGACACGATCCGCCGTGGTAGGGCTCGGCGAAGTCGAACTCCACCCGGGCCGTGTCTCCGCCTGTCGGCCAGCGCCGGGGCGGAAGCACGTCCTGCACGCCCAAGTGGCTCCACTCCCCTTCGGACAGCACGCTCCCCTCGACGGCGTAGCGCAGCCCGTGGCCGGTGTTGAAGGCCGTGGCGAACGGCGGCGCGATCTCGGGCGCCCGCGTGTCCACGTGGGCGGACACGCCCGGCCAGACCCCCTCGCCCGTGTGCCACATCCGCTGCTCGCGGCGGTGGAACTCCTCCGGCCCGGCGTCCTCGGGCAGGGAGGTGTGCGTCCATTCGGGCCGGTAGAAGCCGATGGACACCTTCCCGTCCGGGTCGGCCCCGAACAGCGCGTCCCAGTCGACGCGGGTGCCGGTGCCGTTCGCCTCCAGGTCCACTCCGGCCCACAGCTCATAGGGGTCGCGCCCCAGACCCCGCGCGCGCTCGGCGGAATCGGCGAGCCCCCGGGCAGTCCAGTCGAAGTTGAGGAACATCGTGTGGGCGACGGGCCCGTCGGCGTCGTGGAAGAACGGTTCGTTGGCGTCGTCCAGGCGGTTGCGCCAGTCGATGCCGCCGTCGACCGTCATGGAGTCGTACCAGGTGATGCGCAGCGGCGCGGCCGCCCTCAGGTGCTTGAGGAACCCCCGCATGTCCTCGGCCAGCGCGCGGTCGCCGCCTCCGGTCTCGGCGTTAATGAACCAGCCGTCGAATCCGTAGGCGGTGGCGACCTCGGCGAGCTTGTCGGCGACGGGATATCCGCCCATGGCGTCGCGCTGGACCAGCTCCCTGGTCCAGCGCAGGTCGCCGCCGTAGGCGGCGGGCGGGAGGAACACCGTGCCCAGCACGGGCACGCCGTTGCGGTGCGCCGCATCGACGACGGGGGCGTTGGGCGCCAGGATCAGCCCCTCGAACGAGGAGCCGCCCCAGAACACCAGCTCCTCCACCAGGGCCCAGTCGGTGAAGGCGTAGTAGCGCGCGTCGGGCGCGCCCTGGCTGGGGTTGCCGGAGGTGGGGGTGAAGGAGACGAGCGACTGCACGCGCGCGCCGGTGGACGGCGGCCGGTCGGCCAGGGGGACAGTGGAGGTGTTATAGGGCAGGTCGGGGTCGTCCTCGGGCACATAGTCCAGCAGGCTCCGCCAGACCACGCCCGGGTCGGGCTCGCCGTCGGGGACCGACTCGGGGAACCAGTAGGCCGCCTGCGGGCCGAAGGCGTCGGTCCGCTCGGCCCTCTCGGTCGGCGCGGTCGGTATGGGCGCCGCCGAAGCGGCGCGGCCGGGGACGGCGGTCGCCAGGGCGGCCGCCGGTACGCCCGCCAGCACCGCGCGGCGGGATGGAGGGATCGGAGGGATGGGGCGGGGGATCATCGGGTTCCTCCACGGACCTCGTCGGGGTCGACGACCTCGGTGATGCCGCGTTCGCTCAGGTAGGCCGCGTCGTCGGCGCGGTCCTCGCGCACCAGCGCCGCCCGCACCCCCTCCCCCGCCAGACGGGCCCAGGCCTCGAACACGCTCCCCCCGGGCGCGAACTGGGCCCGGCGCGGCGCATCCTGCGGGTCGGGTCCGGGGTCGAAGCGCACCGCGGTACGGCGTACGGGCGGCTCGGGCGGGTGCTCCCGCAGCTCGCCGACCACCCGGGCCAGGCGGCGGCCGAGCGGCTTGGCCTCGCGGTCGGCGGTCATCAGCCCCAGGCCGTACTCGTGCTTGGGGAAGTCGGCCAGGGACCGGTCCACGTCGTGCGAGCACCACCAGGTGACGCCCCACGTCGCGGCGGAGGAGACGGCGTTGCGCACGGTGGCCTCGGCGAAGTCGGGCGCGCGGTCGGCGGGCACGTACGGGGCGGGCGCGCCGACCTCCTGCACCCACACCGGGCGGCGCGGGTCGGCGGCCCAGGCGGTGGCCAACTCCACCATGTACTCGGCGTGGTGTCCGGAGGCCGCCCCGTCCGGGCCGTGCCGCTGGGCGGTGCCGTTGAACACCCACGAGTGCACGGTGGTGGCCGGGCCCAGGCCGACCGCGTGGGCGGGGGTGAAGGGGTGGTGGTCGCGGTACCAGGCGGCGTCGTACTCGGAGTGCAGGTGCATGCGCCCGGGGGCGGCGTCCTCGCAGGCCTTGAGCAGGCGCTCGATCCAGGCGCCCGCGCCCGCCGGGTCGACCCGGTCGGGGTCGGGGTGCGGGTCGCCGGAGAACTGGTCGAACTCGTTGCCCAGGGTCATGCCCAGGAAGTTGGGGCACTGGTGCAGGGCGGCGGCCAGGGTGCGCAGGTAGGCCTCGGTGCCCTCGGCCACCTCGGGATCGGTGAACAGGTTGCGGCGGTGCCAGGTGCGCGTCCAGGCGGGCAGGAAGTCGAAGCTGGACAGGTGGCCCTGCAGCGCGTCGGCGGCCACGTCCAGACCGCACTCCCCGGCGATCTCGGCCAGGCGCACGAGCTGTTCGACGGCGCGCGGGCGGATGAGCGCCCGGTTGGGCTGGAAGAGCGGCCACAGGGCGAACACGCGTACGTGGTCCAGGCCCAGGGCGGCGACGGACTCCAGGTCGGCGCGGACCTGGTCCTCGTCGAAGTCGAGCCAGTGGTGGAACCAGCCGCGGGTGGGGGTGTAGTTGGCTCCGAACCTGAGTCGGGTCATCCTTTGACGGCCCCTTCGTTGACGCCTCGGAAGAAGTAGCGCTGCAGGGAGAAGAAGAGGGCGATCAGCGGTGCGACGGCGATGATCGTCCCGGCGGCGATGAGCCGCTGGTCCCCCACGAAGGTCCCGCGCAGGTACTCCAGCCCCACGTTGAAGGCTCCCCCGTCTGAAAGCAGGAAACTCCCGCCTCCATGGCGTTCACGGGGATTCACGGCTCAGGCAGCCGCCCGGGCCGGCGGCCCGGACGGTCTTAGGCCCTCGACACCGTCCGGGGTCCAACCCGCCCGGACCAGCATCACACGCGCGGAGTTCTTGCCCCTGGGGGACACCGCCCCGCACGCGGTGCAGGCATAAGTTCGCTCGGAAAGGGGGAGTGCGTGCTTGGTTCTCGCTCCGCACGAGGCACACTCCATCGTGGTGTGCCCGGGGTGCACCAGGCGCACCTCGCGCCCGTGCTTGCGGCCCATCTCCACCAGCGCCGCCCTGGTCGCGCCGATCGCGGCGTCGGCCGCCTTGCGGGCCACGGTCGACCTCGCCAGGAACTTCGGCTTGAAGTCCTCCACCGCGATCCGGTCGTGGTCGGCCGCGACGCGCTTGGCCCACTTGCGGCCGGTGTCCTGGCGCTGGCGCGCGACCTTCTTGTGCAGTTTCGCGGCCAGGCGGGCGGCCTTGCGGTAGCCCCTGGACTGGGCTCTGCCTTTGGGTCGGCGGCGTCGGGCCATCATCCGCTGGTACTTGCCGAGTCTGGCCGCCGATCTCCTGCCGTGCTGGGGGTGGGGCAGGTCGTGGGCGTCGCTGGTGGTGGTCGCGACCTCTTTGACACCCCAGTCGACGCCGATCGTCCGGCCGGTGTCCGGGAGCGGCTCCACGGCCGCGGGCACGACGAACGAGGCGTACCAGTGCCCCAATGCATCGCGGTAGATCCGAACCGACGACGAGTCGCCGGGCAGGTCGCGCGACCACACCACCCGGACCGTAATACCCCCGGCCAGGTGCAACCTGCCGCCCTTGAGCCGGAAGCCTTGGCGCGTGTAGTTCAGCGTCGGATCGGCATGGTCACGCTTTTTGAACCGGGGCATGCCCGCACGCCGGTGCACGGGCAGCCGGGCCCTGATGTCCTTGAGGGCCTTGGCCCGCGACTTGGCGAAGTCACGGACGGTCTGCTGCTGCGGCACCGAGGCGCCCTTGCGCAGCCACTGCTTCGCCCGGCGCCAGCCGGTCAGCATCCTGTCCAGCCGCGCCGGGCCGCACTCCTCACGGGCCCTGTGCGCGGCCTTGGAGGCGGCCACGCACTGGTTCCACACCCAACGGCACCGCCCCCACTCTTCGAGAAGGGAGCGCCGCGCGGTGTTCGACACGCGCAGACGGTAGGTGTACCGGACGTGACCGGCACCTTCGGCAGCCTTCGCCGTCGCCTGCTCTTCCATGGCCGCCAACCTAACGGGCAGGTACGACATTCGCGGGAGCAGCACCAGCGGCGGCACCACGCCCAGCACGTACAGGCCGCCGTTGCGCAGGGCGAGCCAGAAGCGGTGGTCCTCGACCATGCGGGCGAAGTTGTCGGTGCCGGTGAAGGTGCCCGGGGTCAGGGTGCGGGCGTCGGTGAAGGCCAGCAGGACGGTGTTGGCGAAGGGGTAGAGGGAGAAGGCGACGGCGGCGGCGAGCGCGGGCGCCAGGAACAGCCACGGGGTGGCCGCCCCCTGCATGCGCGGCGCCCGCCGCCGGGCGGCGGGCGCCAGGGTGCTCACCCCTCCTCCAGCAGGGCGTTGCAGCGTTCGACCGCGTCGTCCAGGGCCTATTGCGGGCTCTTGTCCCCGCGCATGGCCAGGGCGATCTCGTCGCGCAGCAGGTTCTGCATCTGGTCGCCGAAGACGACCGGGGTGTAGCTGGTGGCCGACTCCAGCTGCGCGGCGGCGGCCACCCGCACCCGGCCCTCGTCGGTGCCGTCCTCCTCGGTGAAGTAGGGGTCGTCCAGGGAGCCCTGGGTGCTGGGGAAGATCTGCACCTCGTGGGCGAAGGCCTCCTGGTTGGGGGCGTTGGTGACGAACTCGGCGAAGGCGGCGGCGGTGGCGGGCTCCTCGCTCTTCGCCGAGACCGCGAGCCCTTGCAGGTACATGTGGGCGCGGCCGGTGTTGGTGATGACCTCGGTGATGCCGACGTTCTCGTACAGGTCGGGGGCGTTGGTGCGGAAGTTCTCCAGGTCGTAGGCGCTGCCGGGGGCCCAGGCGATGGCGCCGCTCATGAACTGCTCCCCGGCCCCGGTGTAGTCCTGCGTGAGGGACTCTGGCACCAGCGCGCCGGCGTCGTAGAGCTCTTTGTACCGCTCGACCATCACCACGCCGGCGACGTCGTTGAAAGTGAAGCGGGTGCCGTCCTCGTTCATGGCCTGCGAGCCGTACAGGCCCAGGTCGATGATGCCGGGGGTCTGGCCGAGCATGGCGGTCTCGCCGCCGGTGGCCTCGGCCATCTCCAATGCCTGGTCGAACAGCTCGTCGTAGGTGGTGGGCGGGGAGTCGGGGTCGAGCCCGGCCTCCTCGAAGAGGGCGCGGTTGTAGAACACCGGGCCGGTATTGAGGTACCAGGGGTAGGCGTAGGTGCCGTCGCGGCCGGGGATGGTGAAGCCCTCCCAGGCGTCGGCGGTGTAGGCGTCGGCCGCGCCGGGGCGGGCCTCGTCCAGGTCGAGCACCATGTCGGCCTCGGCCAGGGGGTGGACCAGGTCGGGGGCGACGTTGACGACGTCGGGCAGGGTCCCGGCGGCGGCGTCGGCGCTGAGCTTGTCGGCGTAGCCCTCGGCGGGCTGGTCGAGCCAGCGGACCCGCGCGCCGGGGTTGGCCTGCTCGAACTCCTCGATGACGCCGGTGAAGAACTCTTCGTATTCGGCCTTGAGGTTCCAGGTCTGGAAGGTGATGGCGCCGTCGGCGGGCCCGTCGACCGGGCCGCCCTGTGCGGCGCCGCCGGTGCCGGGTGCGGCCAGTCCGCATCCGGAGGCGGTGAGCGCCACGGCGGCCAGGGCCGCCGCCGCGCGTGCGGCAGGGGTGCGCATGGAACGGTCTCCTCGGCTTTATAAACCGCTTTAGTTCCTCGCTGCCGATGAGCGTCCCCCACGGCGTGATCCGCGTCAATACCACCTGCGGCGGTTTTTCCAGGCGCTGCGCGTGTAGGATCACCGGAAGTCGCTGAACCGGTTCATAAACCCGCCCGCCGCCGGGCGGGAAAGGAGGGCGGGGTGCGACGCCCCACCATCGCCGACATCGCCCGCAGGGCCGGGGTGTCCCAGGCCGCGGTCTCCTTCGCGCTCAACGGCCGCCCCGGCGTCTCGGAGGCCACCCGGGAGCGCATCCTGGCCGCCGCCGACGCCCTGGGCTGGCAGCCCAACACCGCCGCCCGGTCGCTGTCGGCCGCCGCCGCCGGGGCGGTGGGGCTGGCCGTGGCGCGCCCCGCCCGCACCCTGGGGGTCGAGCCGTTCTTCATGCAGCTGATCTCCGGGATCCAGGCCGAACTGAGCGAGCGCGGCCACGCCCTTCTGCTGGACCTGGTCGAGGACGTGCACGCCGAGGCGGCGGTGCACCGCCGCTGGTGGGCCGAGCGGCGGGTGGACGGGGTGCTGCTGGTGGACCTGCGCACCGGCGACCCCCGCCCGGAGGTGCTGCGCGAGATCGGCATGCCCGCGGTGCTGGCGGGCGGGCCCGACCCCACCGGCGCGGTGCCGGGGGTGTGGGTCGACGACGCGCGCGCGATGACCGCGGTCGTGGAGCACCTGCACGGCCTTGGGCACGAGCGCCTGGCGCACGTGTCGGGGCCGCCGGGGATGGCGCACAGCGCCCACCGCGCCGAGGCGTTCGCGGCGGCGGCGGGGACCGGTGCGGCGCGCGCGGCCACCGACTTCAGCGACGCCGAGGGGGCGGTGGCCACCCGGGGGCTGCTGCGGCGGCGCCCGCGGCCCACCGCGATCGTCTACGACAACGACGTGATGGCGGTGGCGGGGCTGTCGGCCGCCCGGCAGGCGGGGCTGTCGGTGCCCGGAGACCTGTCGGTGGTGGCGTGGGAGGATTCGGCCCTGTGCCGCCTGACCCACCCGACGCTGACCGCGCTGTCCCGGGACGCCTTCCGCTTCGGCGCGGCGGCCGCCGCCCGCCTGCTGGACCTGGTCCGGCACGGCCCGGGCGGCGCTGCCGTCGGCGACACCGAGTTCGAGCTGCCCGAGCTGGTGGTGCGCGAGAGCACCGCGCCACCCCGCCCGAACGGAGGATGATGGACCCCACCCCCGAACACACCTCCCCCGCCGTCCCCGGCGCCGACCCCGCCTGGCTGGCGGCCGAGGAGGGGCGCGTGGCCGACTTCGCCCGCCCGGCGGCCCTGCCCGAGGGGGGCTTCGGCTGGCTGGACGAGGCCGGGCGCCCCGTGCCCGGAGGCACCGCCCACACCTGGATCACCTGCCGGATGACGCACGTGTTCTCCCTGGCGCACCTGCGCGGGGACGGCGGGGCCGCCGCGCTCGCCGACCACGGTGTGGCGGCGCTGCGCGGGCGGCTGCGCGACGCCGGGCACGGCGGCTGGTTCGCCTCCTCGGAGCCGGGCGAGGGCGCCAAGGGCGCCTATGAGCACGCGTTCGTCGTGCTGGCCGCCTCCAGCGCCGCGCAGGCGGGCCGCCCCGGCGCCGACGACCTCCTGGCCGAGGCGCTGGGGGTGGTCGAGGACCGCTTCTTCGACCCGGCCGAGGGCCTGTGCGTGGAGGGCTGGGACCGGGCCTGGCGGGAGTGCGAGGCCTACCGGGGCGCCAACAGCAACATGCACATGGTGGAGGCGTTCCTGGCGGCGGCCGACGCCACCGGGGGCCGGGTGTGGCGCGAGCGGGCGCTGGGCATCGCCGACCGGCTGATCCGGGGCGAGACCGCCGCGAACGGGTGGCGACTGCCCGAGCACTTCACCCCGGAGTGGGCGCGGGACCTGGACTACAACCGGGATACGCCGGGCGACCCGTTCCGGCCCTACGGCACGACGGTGGGCCACTGGCTGGAGTGGGCGCGCCTGCTGGTGAACCTGGAGTCGGCGCTGGGCCCGCAGGCCCCGGCGTGGCTGCTGGAGGACGCCCGGCGCCTGTTCGGGCTGGCCTGCGAGCACGGGTGGGCGGTCGACGGCTCCGACGGGTTCGTCTACACCCTGGACTGGCAGGACCGGCCGGTGGTGCGCGAGCGGATGCACTGGGTGGCGGCCGAGGCGACGGCGGCGGCCGCGGTGCTGTGGGCGCGCACCGGCGAGGAGGGGTACGCCGAGCGGTACGGCAGGTGGTGGGGCTTCATCCGGGAGCACCACCTGGACGGGGTGCACGGCGGGTGGCACCACGAGCTGGCGCCGGACGGGTCCCCGTCCTCGACGGTGTGGCGGGGCAAGCCGGACGCCTACCACGCCTACCAGGCGGTGCTCATCCCCCGTCTTGCGCTGTCGGGATCGGTGGCCGGCGCGGTGGCGGCCGAGGCGGGCGCGTCCCCGGCAGGCGGCTGACGCCGCCTCCCCCGGGACGGGCGCCCTTGCGCAGGACGTAGGGGATCACCTCGGGTGGCGTCCACTGGAGTGGGGGGACTTCCGGCTGTGGCGGCCGCCTCGGGCGAGGGCCGAAGGCGGCCGGTCGCGTCCACTGGGGTGGTGTCGCTCCTGTCCGCCCGGGGCGGCGCGGCATCCGCGCCGACGGGCGGGCCTCGTCGGCCGCCGGGCGCGCCGAGCAGCCCGGGCCCTGCGCCGGACGGTCGAAGGCCGCCCGGCGCAGGACGTTCGCGGCCGCGAAAGGCTCCACCGCTCCAGCGGACGCGGCCAGGCGGTCGGCCGAGGGACGGGGCGCCGGTCCGGACGCCGACGCAGCGGCACGGCCAACCCGGCCCCGCGACGACCGTACCGGCCTGGACGGAGGAATCTCCGCGGACATGGACCGGCCCCCCGGGCCGCTCGGGTCCCCGCCCCGGTGCGGTCGGGGCGGGGACCTCGGGACGGCGCCCGAGGCGCCGGGGCCGCACCGCGGCTCAGGACGTGAAGTCGAGGACGAAGTCGAAGGCGGCGGCCTTGCCCGCCCCGTCGGCGCGGACGTCCATCAGCAGGCGGGGGTCGAAGATGAGGTCGGTGCCGTTGCGGGGCTCGCCCGGAAAGTAGAGCTGGGTGGTCAGCACCGGCCGGGACGGTGCCTGCACCTTCACGTGGATGTGCCGGGTGCGGCCCGGGTAGAGGCCGGGGACGATGGTGGACAGCGTGTACGCGCCGTCGGCACCGGTGTACTGGTGGCCCCGGTACCGGTACCCGACGTTGTCGTAGGCGCCGTAGTAGTCGGCCTGCCAGAAGTCGAGCAGGGCCCCGGCCACGGGGCGGCAGTCGCGGGTGAAGACGAACCCGGCCGCGGCCAGTGCCATGCCGGGGGCGCCGGGCACGGTCAGGTCACCGGTGCGCGGCGAGTTCGGCTTGAAGTAGGGGCCCTCGGTCTGCGGTGGCGTGGGGTCGTCGCCGTCGTCGCAGGCCGGGGTGGGGGCGAGCATGCGGTCGCCGACCCGGTCGCGGGCCAGGGCGGGCGCGGCCCCGGCGGCGCCGAGCACGGCGCCGGTGGCCAGGGCGGCCTTGAGCATCGTCTTGCGGGTGGGGGTGCTGTCGGCCACGGTGGGCTCCTCCTGCGGGTGGGGAGGGGGACGGAAGAGGGGTCCGGGGTCCGGCCGGAGGCCCCTCGGGAGCCCCGAGACTACGCCGCGTCACCTCCCGTGTGCGATGGACGTTCCGCGGGCGGCGTTGTGCTTGCCGCGGGGCCCGTGCCGGCGCGGGCCGCGTCGCGGAAGGCGCCGGGGGTGGTGCCGGTCTCGCGGCGGAAGAAGCGGCAGAAGTAGGCGGGGTCGGCGAACCCGGAGGCGCGGGCCACGGCGGCGACGGTGAGGCGGGTGCAGGCCAGCAGGCGTTTGGCCTCCAGCAGGCGGGCCTGGCGCAGCAGGGCACCGGGGGTGCGGCCGGTGGCGCGTTTGACGGCCTCGCCCAGGTGGCCGGGGGTGACGCCGAGGGTGTCGGCGATGCGCCCGACGGTGGCGCGCGGGTCCAGCGCGGTGGGCCCCTCCAGCGCGTCGAGGTAGCGCCCGGCCAGGCCGGTGGCGGACTCGGGCGCGTCCTCACCGGCCGCGTCGGAGGCGGGCGGCCGGGTTCGGGGCCCGGCTCCGGGCAGCCGGGCGGCGCGTACCAGCAGGACGTGCAGCAGCGCGCGCACGACCGTGGCCATGCCGGGACGGCGTTCGACGAACTCGCGGGCGATCTCGGTGACGACGGCGGCGGCCTCGGTGTGCTCGCGGGGCCCGAGCGCGGTCCAGGTGTGCTCGGCTGCCAGGCGGCGCAGCAGGTCGCGGTCGTCGGGGCGGTCGAGCAGGAAGGCGTCCTCCAGCAGGAGCACGTACCCGTCCAGGCCATGGGCGCCCTGCCAGTGGTGGACCTGCCCGGCGGCCAGGACCCCCAGGTTGGGCGGGGTGATGGGCAGCGGACGGGTGTCGACGACGTGCAGGCCGGTTCCGGAGGTGACGAGCACGATCTCATGGAAGGTGTGCCGGTGGGGGTAGTCGGCCCGGGAGAGGGGGCCGATGGTGTCGAAGGTCCCCACGGCGAAGGGCAGCAGGTGGGGCGAGGGGACCTCCAGCCGGTGCAGTTCCAGTGCGGGGTGGGCGGCCATGGGGGCGCCTCCTGGGGGGAGGGGGCTGCGGGAGGGGAAAGCCTAGTCCGCGCGGCTCCGGGCCGACACGGGGAGGACACATTGCCCGCCGCGGTTCCCGGCGGGAAGGCCGCCCAATGGTCGGTACAGGACTCGACGGCACGGCCGTCCTGGTCGCTGAGGGGGCGCGAGGTGGCAAGGCACCGACGAGAAGAGGACGACGGCCCAATCCGCAGCGTGGTCGACAGCCCGGCGTGTGCGTGGTCGCCCTTGACGGCGGCGACGGCAAGAGCGGGGCGGTCTCCCCGCCCTACCGGCCGTCCGGCGGGCCCCTCGCGGTCCGGGTGGGTGGCGCGGCCAGGGTGGCGGGTGGTCCTGTGTGTTCGTGGCGTCCGCCAGGCCGGTGCGCCCTTGTCGGTGTTGATCTCGACGGAAGTGCTGTCATTCCGGCGCCGGTATCGACAGCACGCTCGTCGAGACCATCGCAAAGGAGCCTGCATTCCGGGGCATACCGGACAGAGGTAAGGGCATCGGCAATCCTGCGTAGCGGAATCGACGCCTTGAGGCGGATCGGGTGTCGAATCCGCCACGCAGGATGACCCGGGGGGTACCCGAGGGAGCGGAAGGCGGGGTCCGGGTCCGCCACTACCGGCCCGATGCCCGGTCCGCCCGGTCTCCCGGCGGCCGAGGCGCCTCCCGCGCCCTGCTCGGAACTCCGAACGCCGGTGCCCGTGCCTGGCACCCGCGCCCATCGGGAACCTAGGACCAGGGGTCGAGGGCGTGCTTGCCGCTGGTCCGGCCCTCCTCCAGCTTGCGCAGCACCTGCGGGCCCTCTGACAGGGGATGGACGGCGGGCGAGCCGGGCGGGTACGCGCCGATGGCGATGAGGGCCTCCAGTTCGGCGATCAGCGACCGGTACACCTCCGGGGCCGCCTCCGCCAGTGTGCCGATGTGCAGGCCCTTGACCTGCACCGGATGGGTGAAGACGAGGTCGTGCGTGCTGATGCGGGCCTCCCCCGAGGCCGCACCGAACACGACGACGCGCCCGGTGAGGGGCCGGGCGACCGACAGGCTGCCTTCGAGGGTGTCCCGCCCCACCGACTCCAGGACCAGGTCGACCCCACCGGTCCGGCGGGTGATCTCGGCGGCCAGGTCCCGGCGGCGGCGGTCCATGACCGCCTCGGCGCCGAGCGCGGTGACGGCCGCGTGCTTGGCCGGGGACGCCGTGGCGACGACCCGCGCTCCGTAGTGGCGGGCCAGGCGGACGGCGGCCTGCCCGACGCCTCCGGCCGCGGCGTGCACGAGTACCGTCTCCCCCGCCTTCACCTCCCCCAGCGGACGCAGCGCCGCCAGGGCGGTCGCCCAGTTCAGCACCATTCCGAGGGCCTGGGCATCGCTCCAGCCGGAGGGAACGGGCAGCACCCCCGCGGCCGGCATGGTCATGTACTGCGCGAACGCGCCCGGCCCGGTGCCCACGACGCGGGTGCCGACCGGGAACGGGCGCTCGACGCCCGCGCCGACGGCCGCGATCCGCCCGGCCGCCTCGAAGCCCGCCGCGTAGGGCGGCCGCGGCCCCCCTCCGTACCTGCCGCGGCTCTGCATGGTGTCGGCGAAGTTGACCCCGGCCGCGCCGACGCGGACCAGGTACTCGCCGGGGCCGGGGACCGGGCGCGGATGGTCCGTGGTGAGGACCAGGTCCTCCGGTCCCCGGCGGGACCGCTGGACCAGTGCTCGGACCGTCTGTTCGGGCGCGTGGCGCCGCTCGCCGCTGTGCGTGTGGCTCTGCATGCGCCGAACGTAGGACCCTCACACTTGCGGCAGGGTCAAGCCGGGCGCCCGGGGGCGGGGCCCCCGTCGTCCCGCGGCGGATGGCGCCGACGGGCCTCGCGCAGGTAGGCGTCGAGGCTGTCGCGCTGCCCGCTGAGGAGGGCGATGCGGGCGTCGAGCCGGTCGCGGTGGTCCTGGACCGCGCGGAGGAACTCCGCGCGGTGGGCGTCCGCCCCGGCACCGCCTCCGTCCTCCGGATCGGGCAGGAGCTCCCGGATCAGCCGCACGGGCAGCCCGGACTCCAGCAGGGAGCGGATGACGCCCACCCGGTCGAGGGTGGACGGGCAGTAGTCGCGGAACCCGTTGCCGCACCGGCCGGGGACGATCAGCCCCTCGTCCTCATAGTGGCGCAGCGACCGGGCGCTGACGCCGCTGGCTCTGGCGGCCTCGCCGATCCTCATGTCCGGCGCCAACGCCCGGCCGTCCCCGATGCTTCCCGCCGGATCAGTAGCCGACGGTGAAGCGCTCGCCGACGTGGGCCGGGGTCTCGACCTCGTCGATCAGGGCCACGGCGTAGTCCTCGGCGCTGATGCGGCTCTCGCCCTCGCCGTCGGCCACCAGGGTCTCGGTGGCGGTGCGGTAGGCGCCGGTGCGCTCGCCGGGGGCGATGTGGGCGGCGGGGCTCAGGCTGGTCCAGCGCACGTCGGACACGGTGCGCAGGAAGTCCAGGGCGTCGCCGTGGGCGTGCATGATGTCCAGCAGCCAGTCCGGCAGACCGGGGGCGTCCCAGACCTGGGAGCCGTCGGCGGTGCGGAGGCTGCCCGCGCCGCCGACCATGATCAGTCGGGGCGCCCGGTCGCCGAGCGAGCGCAGGGCCTCGACCAGGGCGCGGGCGGAGGGCTCGATGAGCGCCTTGTGGCCGGCCCCGTCGCCGCCGCCGATGGCGCTGACCAGGACGTCCTTGCCCTTGGCGGCCTCGGCGACCGCGGCGGTGTCGAGGACCTCGCCGGTGGCGACGGTGAGCCCGTCGTCCGTGCGGTCGATCTTGGCGGGGTCGCGCACGACGGCGGTGACGGTGTGCCCGCGGCGCAGCGCCTCGTCGACGATGCGCGATCCGATGGTGCCGTTGGCTCCGATGACGGCGATGTCGGCCATGGTCGGCCTCCTTGGAGGTGGTTCCGGTCGGTGTCCGCCGCCAACACTAACCATCGGTTAGCACTTACGAAAGTGCAGTACGTGCGATCTGGGTCACGGCGATGCGCGCGAAGGGGAGGTATCGTGCTCGGGTGAGTTTCGAGGACCTGGCCTACGACGTGTTCCAGCGGCGCTGCCCGTCGCGCTCGGCACTGGAGCACATCACCGGCAAGTGGGCGGTGCTGATCCTGGGCGCGCTGGCCCAGGGACCGGCGCGCTTCGGTGCGCTGCGCAGGCGTGTGGACGGGGTGAGCGAGAAGATGCTCTCCCAGACCCTGCAGACGCTGGAGCGCGACGGCTTCGTCCACCGCGAGGTGCACCGCCAGATCCCCCCGCACGTGGAGTACTCCCTGACCGCGCTGGGGCGGGACACCGCCGCACACCTGATGACGCTGGTGGAATTCCTGGAAGACCGGATGGACGAGGTCGAACAGGCGCGCACGGCCCACGACGCGCGCACGCCGCAAGAGTGAGGCACCGGTCGTGCCGCGCGTCAGGCTCCTCCGCGCCCGACACGACCGGAAGCGTCAGTCGTCGAACAGCTCGGAGGCGGAGTCCACCGTCAGCGCACGGTCCAGCCAGCAGCGCAGAACCTCGGCATCCGTGCACGCCAAAACGCGCTCCCGATCGGCCCCGGACACCTTGACGCCACGCGCCGCCAACACCTGGAGCAGCGCCTCAGCCTTGCCCTCAGCCTTGCCCTTGGCCTCACCCTGCTTGACATAGCGGTCGGTGTATGCGCTCTGGTACCGGAACGTGCGCGTGGCCATGGTCTCCTCCACCTCGTCGCGGGAATCCTCATCCAGCAGGGTCAGGGTGTACTCAGTGTATTGGGCCGCCACCTCGGGATCGATGCCTTCGAACCCTTCGAGGAGCGCCTTCAGTACNGCAGGCCGCCGCCAGCACCGCCAGCTCAGGGGAACGGGCGACCTGGGCGGGATCGGTGATCTTCGGCAGCGTGTCGGGCCCGACGACGAGCGGCTTGTACCAGTGCTCGGGCCCGACGCGGAACCGCGTGTCGTACTTGTCGGCGACGGCCTGGTCGGGGCAGACCGCGAGGAGGGCGGCGTCGCAGTCGTACCGCTCTCCGGCGACCACGGAGTACTCCGCCCACCGGCGGAACTTCTGCCGCACGAACCGGTGCTGCACCTCCACGACGATGACCATCTCGGTCCGGCCGTGGTTCTCCAATTGAGTGATCAGCAGATTGTTGAGGAGCGCCACCACCGAGTCCGCGCGGCGCTCGACCGCGACGGCCTCACCGAGGTCGGCGCACTGCAGCACCGCCTGGTCGTAGTCGGGCAGGTGCACGCCCAGGCATTCGGAGAGCAGCTGGGGGGCGAAGTCCGGGCAGTCGAGGAAGAGCTGAACCCGGGCTTGGTGCTCAGGGGAGACGGACATGGGTGGAGGCTACAAGGGGCGATGGCGCCGCCACCGAGGGTTCGCGAAATCTCGGTATATCCCCCTCTCCATTCCTGCGTTCACCGCCCGGTTCAGGTGTCGTAGCGGGACAGGTCCACATCGGCACCCGGCCCCCGGGGAGGCCGCACTCCCAGGCGGAAGGCGAGGCGCGCCGCCTCCATCCCAGCGGCGAGAGCCGCACCCCGCGCCGCCATCCCGATCCTGCCGGTGCGCGGGGCCACGAACCCCGTGGAGTACCCGCCCACGCTCTGGGAGCTCTCCACGAAACCGCGCATCGCCGCCTCGTAGGCCGCGAACGCACGCGCGTGGTCACCGTCGGCGGCGGCCAGCTCCCCGGCCAGGACCACCGCGCCGACCAGGCCCAGCACGCTGCCCTGGCCGGTCATCGGATCGGGGCAGAAGGCGGCGTCACCGATCAGCGCCACCCTCCCGGCGCTCCATCGGTCCATCTTGATCTGCAGCGACGGTGCGAAGTGGACGTCCTTGGCGTCGCGCATGGCCTCCACCAGCCACGGCACCCGCCACCCGAGGCCGTCGAAGAGCCGCTCGACGAAGGCGTCGCGCTCCTCCGGGCCGAACGCGCGCGTGTCCATGGGGCGCTCGCTGCGGAACAGGAACAACCCTTCGAGGATCCCGTTGCCGGGGAAGGCGGTGATGCCGCACCCCCGGTAGGGCCCCGGCCGGAACATCACCGTGTCGCGCACGCCGAGCGTGTTGGGGGTACTGAAGATGACCAGGTGGGTGCCGAGGTAGTGGGAGTGGTCGGCCGTGGTTCCGCCGAAGGCCAGGGAGCGCACGTTGGAGTGCAGCCCGTCGGCCCCGACGACCAGGCCGAAGCGGCGGGCCGGGCCGCGCTCGAACTCCACGTCGACTCCGCCGGGGTCCTCGTGCAGGGCGGTGACGGAGTCGCCGTAGATGCACTCGGCGTCGTCGCGCGCCCGGTCCAGCAGTGTCGCGCACAGCTCGCCGCGCCGGATCGCCAGCCCGGCGCCGTCGGCCGGGACGCTCATCCTCAGGGCGCGCTCTCCGCCGAAGGGGTAGACCTCGACATTGGGCAGGGTGCCGCCGAGGTCGCGTACACGGTCGAGCACACCGGTCCGCCGCAGGGCCTCGATCGCCGGATCGGACAGCTCGATGCGGTGGCCCCCCGCCCGCGGTTCGGGGGCGCGCTCGACGATGGTCGGCGCGAATCCCTTGCGGCGCAGCCAGTGGGCGAGGGTGGGGCCCACGACTCCGCAGCCGGAGATGAGGACGGTGGTCTCCATGGTCGCTCCCAGGGGGTGAGGGCTTTTCCCCATGGTCGGCGCCGGTGCTTACGAAGGGCTGACAGCGCTGACCGGACGCTGAGAGCGCCGTCACAGCGCGGGCTCGGCCTCCCCGGTGACACCGTCGGCCATCTCCTCGACCACGCGCAGCGCGGCGTAGTGGTTGGAGGCGCCCCAGTGGTCGTAGTCGGCGGCGTAGACCCGCTCGTCCCGCACCGCGCGCAGGTCGGCCCACACGCCCGAGCCGTAGGAGGCGGGGGCGTCCTCATAGCCGCTGCCGGAGAGCACGAACAGCACGTCGGCGTCGGCGCGTTCCAGGTTCTCGTAGCTCTCGGAGATGAAGTCGCGGTCGGCGTCGGGCTCGTCGTGGCCCTCGGGACGGGCCAGCCCCAGGTCGTCGGCGATCTGCCCCGGGAAGGAGGCCGGGGTCTCGATGCGGATCTCCTGGGGGCTCTGCAGGCGCAGCAGGGACACCTCGACGGAGGCGGGATCGCCGACCTCGTCCTCGATGCGCGCGCGGGCCTGCTCGACGGCGAGCCGGTACTCCTGCTCGGCGGCGTCGGCCTCGTCGGGGACCCCCAGGACCTCGGCGAC
Organism: Nocardiopsis chromatogenes YIM 90109; assembly: GCF_000341185.1. Taxonomy (GTDB): domain Bacteria; phylum Actinomycetota; class Actinomycetes; order Streptosporangiales; family Streptosporangiaceae; genus Nocardiopsis_A; species Nocardiopsis_A chromatogenes. Next base: position 15,941 of record NZ_ANBH01000277.1, on the reverse strand, counting down.
CTCGGCCAGGTGTCCGCGCCAGGACTCGGTGCCGGTCCACTCCAGCAGGACGGTGGGGGCGATCGCCTCCAGTTCGGGGAGGGTGTCGGCTTGGGCGCCGAGGTCGGTGGAGACGCCGATGATGAGGTCGGGGGCGGCTTCGGCCAGGCGTTCCAGGTCGACGTCGCCTTCGGCGGGTGAGCCGGAGACGACGGGAGGGGCGTCGGCGCCGTCGGGCAGGAAGGGGGCGAGCCCGCCGTCGTCGGCGGAGGGGTCGCCCAGGGTGCCGACGACGTCGGTCCCCAGGCGGGTGGCGGCCGCGAGGGTGGGGCGCCACAGCACGGCGACCCGCTCGGGGTCGGCGGGCACCTCGACGGAGCCGGTGGCGCTGTCGACGGTGCGGGTATCCCCCGCCGGGGCCGGATCGGCCCCCGAGGTACACCCGGCGAGGGCGAGGACGAGGGCGGCCAGCGAGGCGGCGACGGCGGGGGACACGCGCATAGGGGTGATGCTATTCGGTTAGGCTAACCTCATCAATAGGTCAGGAGCGGTCGGCCTTCACCTCACGGAGGAGCGCGGCCCACTCGGCGCACGGGAAGGACAGGTGGCCCAGACCCCGGTTCTGCGTGTCCCTGACATGGACGGCCCCCTCCGCCTTCGCGACCTCCACACGGCCGGACTCGCGACCACTGTGCGCCGACTTGGCCCACGGCCAGCGCTCAACGTCGTTCATGCCCGCCCCCCGTCGCCATCACCGGCCGTCGCGCTTGAGCTCGCGAAGCAGGGAGACCCACTCTGCGTGGGGGAACGACATATGCCCCAGCTCTCTGTACCGGGTGTCCCGAACGAGGACTCTGGACGAGGACTCGGCGACCTCGACGCAGGTCGTCTTTCCCTGGCTGTAGCTCGATTTACGCCAGCCGTTGCGCCACTCGGTCAAAGCGACTCCCTAATCCGCACCATCATCTCGACTGAATCGACCGGCGACTGCGACCAGACCTGGAGCCGGCCGAAGGCCCGCTCAAGCTGCTGGATGAGCGACTTGTCCCGGCTCAGAGTCTCCCCGCCCGCGTGCTCGGTGCAGAGCATGAACGGCTTGTACTGCCTGTACATCAGCCGGAACGCCCCGACCGTCCAGGAGAAGTCCGGGACGCCGACAGGAAGCACCTGGATGGTAGCGGACGCATCGGCCGCCTCCCGCACCAAGCGATCCAACTGCGGACGCATCACCTCAGAGCCGCCTACGTCCGCCCGCAACACCTGCTCAGGGATGACGACCTCCAGATGGGCACCCCTCAGCGTCTCGCGCCACCCCTGGCGGGCGTCCGCAACGCCTTCGACCGCCCGGGTATCGGCCGATGGGTCGGCGTGCGAGACCAGAATCCGCGCATATTCGGGCTCCTGAAAGAACCCCGGCAGCACGAACGGGTGGAAGAAGCAGATGCGCGTCGCCTGCTTCTCGTATTCCGCGGCCTGCTCGAACCAGAAGGGTTCGTTCCGTGCCCGGTCGGCGTCCTTCCAGGCTTGGAGAAGCTCGCCGTTCGTACCGAGGGCGCTGTCGAGGGCCTGCACAATGTCCTGGTTCGGGGACCGCACTCCGCGTTCGATCTTGCTGATGAGGGAGGCCGAATACGGAACGCGGGCACCCAGTCCGTCCAGAGAGAGGTCGGCTTCACGTCGGGCTTCCCGCAGGTACTTACCGAACTGTGCCCACGCCGGCACAGGATTCTCAGGCATGTGCCGATTTTCCCATGTCCTCGTGCACCCGTCAGGACTTTCGAGTTCTCCCCCAGCACCGTTCAGTGCGATGTCTTCAGCTCTGTTCTTCCAGGTGACAGCCTCGATCACATGCGAGAGACGATCCGGGACATGCACGAGTCCGTCCGTGCCGCCGAGCGCCGACGGCAGTGGGGCCGCCTTCAGGAGCTCCAGTCCGCCCTCAAGCGGCGGGGCCTGCGCACCTGGGTCCACGGCTGGGAGGACGCCATCCGCCGCGGCCGCGACGACTACGTGTGGCACGACGGCCCACAGCCCTATCTCGCCCTCCCCGTCCGGGACGGCACCCCCGACGTCCTCGTGATCGTCGACGGCCGCACGTTCGCCTGGCTCCACTCCGACGGCCGCCTCCGCCGCGTCGACGCCGACCGCCTGGACCTGGCCGTGGACCGGGTCATCGGGACCCTCATCACGAGCTGACCCGCTCCGCCTCCTCCGGGGACGAGCGGACCAACCGCACCAGCTCCTCCAGTGCCGCCTTCAGCTCCCCCTCGCCCGGGGCTACCAGGGCCAGGCGCACCGCCGCCGGTGACCGTCCCCGCCCGACCGCGAACGCCGATGCCGGGGTCACCGCGATCCCCCGGCGCGCCGCGGCCGCCGTGAACGNCAGGTGGAACGCCCCAGGATCGGCCGTGACCGCCTCCCCCTCCAGGCACGCCGCAGCGATGCGCTGACGCCGCTCCGCCGCCTGCCGCTTGCCCTCGACCAGCCCCGCCACCGTCCCGTCGGCGACCAGCCCGGCCGCGGCCTCCAGCGCGAACCCCGTCGCCGCCCACGTCCCCGACCGCAGCGCCCCGGCCACCCGCTCCCGCAGGCGCGGCGGCGCACACGCGAACCCCAGCGTCAGCCCCGGGGCGACCCGCTTGGACAGGCTGTCGGTGACCACGGTCCGCTCCGGCGCGTGCGCGGCCAGCGGTTCGGGCCCCGGCTTGAGGAACGCGTACACCGCGTCCTCCACGGCCACCAGGTCCAGCTCCTCCACGATCCGGGCGATCCCGCGCTTGCGGCGCCCGGACATGGTCGCCCCCAGCGGGTTGTGCAGGGTCGGCTGCAGGTACACCGCCCGCAGCGGCGCCGCCCGGTGCGCCTCGCGCAGCGCTTCGGGCACCATCCCCTCCCCGTCCATGGCCACGGGCACCGGCACCACGCCCAGCCGCGCCGCGATGCCCTTGACCACCGGGTAGGTGAACTCCTCCACCGCGAACCGCTCCCCCGTCGGCACCAGCGCGGCCAGCGCCGCCGCGATCGCCTGGCGCCCGTTCCCCGCGAACAGCACGCCGTCCGGATCCGGGGTCCAGCCGCCCCTCCCGAGCAGGTCCGCGACCGCGCTCCGCAGTCCGGGGCCGCCCCCGACCTGGGCGGGACGCAGGGCGCCGCCGAGCGCCCCCGGGCGGAGCAGCCGCCGCAGCGAGGCGGCGAGCGCCTCCTCCTGCCCGTCGAGCACCAGGTAGTTCAGCTCCAGGTCGACCAGTGCCGCGCCGGGCTCGGCCAGCGCGGTGTCGGCGGGCGGCGGCCCGGCGCGCACATAGGTGCCCCGGCCGACCTCGCCCACGGCCAGGCCGCGCCGCACCAGTTCGCCGTAGACGCGGGCGGCGGTGGAGGGGGCGATGCCCCGCTGCCGGGCGAAGCGCCGCTGGGGCGGTAGGCGCTGCCCCGGCCGCAGCCTCCCCCGGGCGATGTCCTCGGCGATCGTGTCGGCGACCACCCGGTAGTCCTCCGCGCCCACTGCCCCTCGCCTCCGTCCTCGCCGCCCCGGTCTCGGAGCGGTTGCGCATTGCTCCGAGAGCATTCCAGATCATTGCTCCGAGATCGAGCGCGGGCCTAGCGTCTGCTCCGCGGGCCCACACGCCCTCCACCGCTCACCGCCCCACCGGGAGGTCCCCGCCCATGCCCACAGCGCCCGAACGCGGCGTCCCCTCCGCCACCGCCGTCCCCGCCACCGGCGGCGAGCCCGCCCTTGACGACCTCGGCCCGGAGGACGGCCCGCCCGTCCTCCTCTTCCACGGCCACCCCTTCGACCGCTCCATGTGGCGCCCCCAGGCCGAACGCCTCGCCGCCGCGGGCCACCGCGCCCTCGTCCCCGACCTGCGCGGCTACGGCCAGGCCCCGTCCGAGGCCCACACCACCCCCTTCGAGGAATTCGCCCGCGACGGCGCCGCCCTGCTCGACCGCCTCGGCCTGGGCTCGGCCGTCGTCGGCGGGCTGTCCATGGGCGGGCAGATCGCCATGGAGTTCCACCGCCTCTTCCCCGACCGGGTGCGCGGGCTGCTGCTCGCGGCCACCTCCGCCCCGCCGGAGACCCCCGAGGGCCGCGACCGGCGCGACGCCGCCGCCGACCGTGTCCTGGCCGAGGGGATGGACGCCTACGCCCGGGAGCTGCTCTCCGGCATGCTCGCCCCCGCCACCGCCGAGCGCGACCCCGGCCTGGCCCGGTACGTGCTGGAGATGATGCGCGCCGCCCCACCACACGGCGCCGCCGCCGGGCTCCGGGGACGCGCCCGGCGCGCCGACCCGCGTCCCTCCCTGGCCCGCGCGGCCGTGCCGGCCATGGTCGTCGTCGGCACCGAGGACCCCTTCACACCGGTGGAGGAGGCGCGCGCCATCCGCGAACTCGTCCCCGGCGCCCGCCGCGAGGTGCTGCCCGGCACCGCCCACCTGCCCAACCTTGAGGACCCCGAGGGGTTCGGCCGGGCCCTCGACTCCCTGTTGGAGACAATCGCCCCATGAGCACCGACAAGCACACCGTCTTCATCACCGGCGCCAGCTCCGGATTCGGCGCCGCCATCGCCCGCATGTTCGCCGGTGAGGGCCACCGGGTGGTGGCCGCCGCGCGCCGCGCCGACCGGCTCGCCGCACTGGAGAAGGAGCTGGCGCCGCTGCTCCACCCCGTCACCGTGGACGTGCGCGAGCGGGACTCGGTCGTGCGTGCGGCCTCTTCGCTGCCCGCCGACTTCGCCGCCGTCGACGTGCTGGTCAACAACGCGGGGCTGGCCCTGGGCCTGGGACCTGCGCACGAGGCCGACCCGGACGAGTGGCAGCGCATGGTCGACACGAACTGCGCGGGGCTGATGAACTGCACCCGCGCGCTGCTGCCGGGCATGGTCGACCGGGGGCGGGGCCACGTGGTCAACATCGGCTCGGTCGCGGCCCACTACCCCTACCCGGGCGGGAACGTGTACGGGGCGACCAAGGCGTTCGTCAGCCAGTTCAGCCGCAACCTGCGGGCCGACCTGCACGGCACAGGCGTGCGGGTGACCTGCGTGGAGCCCGGCCTGACCGGCGGCACCGAGTTCTCCGAGGTGCGCTTCTCCGGCGACACCGAACGCGCGGCCGCGCCGTACGCCGGGACCGACCCGCTCACCCCGGAGGACGTGGCCGAGGCGGTGCACTGGGCGGTGTCCCAGCCCGCGCGGGTCAACATCAACACCGTGGAGATGATGCCGGTGGTGCAGAGCGCGGGCCCACTGCGCATCCACCGCGAGGGGTGAGGGGGCGGTCCCGGCCTTGGTCCGGGCGCCTGCGCCCCCGGACCGAGGAAGGTCGCCGGTAGGGCGTCCCCGGTCGCCCGGCCTGCCCGGCTCCGGATCCGCACACCGCAGGCGACCTCGGAGCCCCCCCGCCCAACGGCCGCTACAAACGCGCACGACCACCCGCCCGGACCGATCTCGCCGCACGCCAGAAAGCCGCCGGACGGCAGGCAGGCCCGGGGCGCCCCCGGACACGGCGAGGTCACGGCCGGGAGCGATGCCGCGCGCCGATGTGGGCATCGACCTGCGCGCGAACGGCCTGCGCGGCTACCGGGAGGCGCTGGGCGGCGTCGACGCGGTGGTGAACGCCGCCGGTGCCGAGGATCCCGCCCTCGGCGCCGCCTCCACCGAGCGGGACGCGGTCTTCATCGACGCCACCGCCACCGCGTCCTACGCCGGGCCCCGTCGGCACGTGCCGACGGGGCCGCCTTCGCGTATAGTATTCGGAAACGAATAGTCGGTTCCGAATACGGAGGTCTCCGCATGCCCGCCCGAAGCGCGGCCGCCAACCCGCTCTCCCTCGCCGTCATGGGCCTGCTCCTCGAAAAGCCCATGCACCCCTACGAGATGATGTCCACCCTGCGCGAGCGCGGCCTCGACTCGGCCTTCCGGCTCAGCACCGGCACCCTCTACGACACCGTCCGCGCCCTGCTGAAGAACGGCCTGATCCGCGACGCGGGCACCGTCAGCGACGGCAACCGCCCCCAGCGCACCGTCTACGCGCTCACCGACACCGGCCGCACCGCCTTCACCGAGCGCTTGGACGCGCTCATCCGCGTCCCCGCCGACGACGAGTACCCCAAGTTCGTCTCGGCCGTCGCCTACATCGGCGCCCTGGGCACCGATGCCGCCGCCGACGCCCTCACCGAGCGCGCGTCCCGCCTCGCCGAGCGCGCCGAACGGCTCGAAAGCGGCCTCGCCTCCGCCCTCGGCGACTCCGGCCTGCCCCGCCTGCACATGATCGAGGCCGAGTACGCCCTGCACATGATCGCCGCCGAACGCCAGTGGGCGCTGGCCACCGCCGAAGAGCTCCGCTCCGGCAGCCTGTCCGCCGACGGACCCGGCGCTGCGTCCGACACCATGTCCGACACCGCGTCCGACACCGCCTCCGGCGCCGCGTCCACCGATACGGGGAACCTGTCCGACCGCCCGGAGGCCCACCGATGACCCGCTCCCTGACCGCCGACGTCCTCATCGCCGGGGCCGGTCCCGCCGGACTGCTCCTGGCCGCCGAACTCGCCGCCGAGGGCGTGGACACCCTCATCGTCGAGCGCGACCCGCAGCGGCCCCGCCGCTCGCGCGGCTTCTCCCTCAACGCCCGCAGCCTCGACCTGCTCGCCCGCCGCGGCCTGGCCGCGCCGTTCCTCGCCGAAGGCCACCCCGTCCCCCACGCCCCCTCGGTCGGCCTCCCGGTCACCGCCGACCTGCACGGCGCCGCCACCGACCACCCCTTCACCCTGGGCATCCCCCAGTCGCGCGTCGAGGAGATCCTGGAGGAGCACGCCCTGGCCCAAGGCGCCCGCCTGCTGCGCGGCCACCGCCTGCACGCCCTGCGCCACGACGCCGAGGGCACCACCGCCCTCGCCACCGCCGCCGACGGGTCCGCCGACTCCCCCTCCCCCGTCGAGGTCTCCGCCGCCTACACCGTCGGCTGCGACGGCGGCCGCAGCACCGTCCGCAAGCAGACCGGAATCGGCTTCCCGGGAACCCCCGCCACCACCTGGCACCTCCTCGGCGACATCGTCCCCGCCGACCCCGGCGACCTTCCGCCCGGCCCGCACACCGGCCCCGGCGGCACCGTCCTCGTGCTCCCCCGCCCCGGCTACGTGCGCGCCATGCTCACCGACCCCGCCCCGCCCCACGACCCGCACTCCCCCGTCTCCCCGGCGCTCTTCGCCGACGCCCTGGAACACGCCCTGGGCCGCCCCGTCCGCATGGCCGACCACATCTGGCTCACCCGCTTCGGCGACGCCGCCCGCCTGGCCGAGCGCTACCGCGACGGCCGCGTGCTGCTCGCCGGGGACGCCGCCCACATCCACCCGCCCGCCGGGGCCGTCGGCGTCAACGTCGCCCTCGAAGACGCCCACAACCTCGGGTGGAAGCTCGCCCGCACCGTCCTGGGCACCGCCCCCGACGGCCTCCTCGACACCTACGGGGCCGAACGCCGCCCCGCCGCCGAGCGGGTCCTGGCCCACACCCGCGCCCAGGCGCTCCTGGGCCGCGACGACCCGGACCTGCGCCCCCTCGCGGACCTGCTCGAAGACCTGCTGTCCCGCCCCGGGGCCCCGGCCGCGCTCGCCGAGACCCTCCTCGGCCTGGACACCCGCCACCCCATGGGCGCCGAGGACCCCGGAGCCCACCCCTGGCTCGGCCGCCTGGCCCCCGACCTGGACCTGGTCGCCGAGGGGCGCCGCGTCCGCCTGTCCGAGCTGGTCTCCCGGCGGCGCCCGCTCCTGGTGACCCTCAACGGCGCCGACGCCCCCGACGGCGCCCGGCAGGCCGGGGTCCGCACCGTCGACGCCCACTGCGCCGCCGCCCACGGCGCGGCCGCGCTGCTGCTGCGCCCGGACGGCCACACCGCGTGGGTGCGCACCGCCGACGGCCGCCAGACCGGCGACCTGCGGAACGCCGTCGCCCGCTGGTGCGGAGAATCCGATGGCGGCGCCCCCGAGCCCACTGCCAGACTGCGCGCGTGACCGACACCGACACCGAACCCCGCGTGAAACTCCTCCTCGGGCAGCTCGACATCGCCTGGGCGCTCTTCGAGCACCACCTGGAGGGCATCGACGACCGTGCCGCGCTCTGGGAGCCCGCCCCCGGCGCCTGGAGCGTCCGGCCCGGGCCCGGCGGCGCATGGGCGCCCGACTGGCAGGCCCCCGAACCCGACCCGGCCCCGCCCGTCACCATCGCCTGGACCATGTGGCACATCGCTTACTGGTGGACCACCGTGCACGAGGTCTGCTTCGGCGGCGGCGAACCGCCCGAGCGCACCTCCATCACCTGGCCCGGGAGTGCGGAGGCGGCCGCCGGGGAACTGCGCGGGCTGCACGCCGCCTGGCGCACGGCGCTGGAGGGGGCCACCGCCGCCGACCTCGACTCGGCCGACCGGACCGCCGCCCTGCCCTGGGAGGTCGAGATGCCCCTCGGCGACGCGGCGGGCTGGGTCACCGTGGAGCTGGCCAAGAACGTGTCCGAGATCGGCCTGCTGCACCACCTGTACCTCAACCGCCCCGAAGCGCGGCCCCGGGACTCATAGGGCGCCGGTGGAGAACGCCCACAGGGGCAGCAGCAGGTCGAAGACCGTGACGGCCAGGAACAGGACGTAGACCACGGCCCGGGAGACCCGGTGCACCACCCGGTCGAACCGCTCGACCGGGCCGTGGGCCCCGTCCTCCATGCCGTCCTCGTCCCCGTGCGCGCGCACCACCCAGAACGCGGCGGCCGCGGTGGCGGCGACGGCGGCCACCAGGATCGCCCACAGGTCCCACGCCCCCAGGCCGACGGCCCGCTCGACGGGCGCCCGGAAGAAGAGGAGGAGCGGGAGCGACGCGACGGCGACGGTCCCCGCGCCCGCGACGACCGCGGTGGCCGCCAGGCCCGTGACGAACCCGAGGACGGGGAACCGCACCGCGAACCGACGGGGAAGGGGCGTGCGGGGCGCGGGCGCGTTCTTCTGCGGTTCACCACACATGGCGGCCTCCCAGGGGTATGGGGTCCCACAGTATTGCGCCGCGCTCTGACACCGGGGGTCCCCCGAGGCACAGGGGCCACTTGGCCGCTGGTGGTCACGCTCGGCGGCTCCACCGTCAAACGGTGCGCAGGCTCCGCCCGGTCACGCCCGCAGGCCGTCGATCGCGGCGTCGACCGCGGCCAGGGCCGCCTCCTTGTCGGGACCCGCCCTCGACACGAGCGAGAGGCCTTGGACGACGTACAGCAGCAGCCGGGCCTGGGCCTCGGGGGCGGCGCTGTCGGTGACCTCCCCGGCGGCCTGGGCACGGCGCAGTGCGTCGGTGACGATGTCGGTGAACCGGCGGTAGGAGCGCGTGACGATCTCCGTGGCCTCTCCGTCGTACGGAACGAGTTCGGCGGTGGTGTTGCCGACGAGGCAGCCGTGCGGCATGCCGGCGTCGGAGACCAGCTCGTCCAGCCGCGCCGGGTGGGTCAGGATCTCGCGGAGCGCCGGCACCGTGCTCCGCGTCGACGGCGGCATCGGAGAGCTCGCCTACTAGGGCGTGTCCGCCCCCGAACGTCGGCCTCCGATGGTAGGGGTGGGCCGAGTTCGCCGCCCGGCCCCGACGCCCAGGAGGACCCCCGATGCGCAAGGTCACCTATTCGCTGACGGTCTCGCTCGACGGCTACATCGTCGGGCCGGACGGGGGCTTCGACTGGGCGGCGCCCGACGAGGAGCTGTTCCGGTTCGCCACCGACGAGGTCCGGGCGCTCGGCGTCCACCTGCTGGGGCGGCGGCTCTACGAGACGATGCTCTACTGGGAGGACGCCGAGTGGCGGACCCCCGGCCGGGACCGCGCGCTCGACCCGCCGCTGCTGGAGTTCGCCTCGGTGTGGAACCCGCTCCCGAAGGTGGTCTTCTCCACCACCCTGTCGGAGGTGCGGGGCAGCGCGCGCCTGGCCTCGGGCACCGTGGCCGAGGAGATCCGGCGGCTGCGGGCCGAGCCGGGCGGGGGCGACATCGCGATCGGCGGCGCCACCCTCGCCGCCGAGGCCGCCGCGGCGGACCTGATCGACGAGTACCGGGTTCGGGTCTGCCCGGTCCTCGTCGGCGGCGGCATCCCGTACTTCCCCAGGAACGAGCGCCATGTGAACCTCGAACTCGTCGAGTCCCGCACCTTCGACTCGGGGGTCGTCTTCCTCCACCACCGCGTGGTGCGCTAGGAGGACGCCGAGGGCAGGTGCCGCCCGAACCAGTCCGACGCCAGCTCCGCCACCCGGTCCAAGGCCCCCGGCTCCTCGAACAGGTGGCCCGCGCCGGACACGACCTCCAGGGCGCTCTCGCAGGCCAGCTCCTCCCGTGCCCGCCGGTTCAGGTCCAGCACCGCCGTGTCCTCCCCGCCGACGATCAGCAGGGTCGGCGCCCGCACCGCCGCCAGCCGGGCACCGGCCAGGTCGGGGCGGCCCCCGCGGGACACCACGGCGCCGATCCCCGACGGCGCGTCGGCCGCCGCGACCAGCGCGGCCGCCGCCCCGGTGCTGGCACCGAAGTACCCCGTCGGCAGGTGCGCCGCCTCCGGCCGGGCTCCCAGCCAGTCGGCGGCCCCGCGCAGCCGCTCGGCCAGCAGCCGGATGTCGAACACCAGGTCCCGATCCTCCCCCTCCTCCTCGGTGAGCAGGTCGACCAGCAGGGTGCCCAGCCCGGCGCCGTTCAACAGCCCGGCCACCCGCACGTTGCGGGGGCTGTGCCGACCGCTGCCGCTTCCGTGCGCGAAGACCACCGCTCCCCGCGCCCCCTCGGGCACGGTCAGGCGCCCGCCCAGGCGCACCCCGGCCGCCTCGGCCTCCACCTCGGCGTCCACGGCCTGCGCTGCGGACGGCCCGCGCTCCCGCAGCAGCTCGGTGACCTCCTCGTCGGTGGTCTGGGCGAAGTCGGCGTACCACTCGCCCACCGCCTGGAACCACGTCGGCGCCGACAGGAACACCACCTCGTCGGCCTCCCGGGCCAGGGCCTCCAGGGCGGCGGGCGCGCCGACCGGCACCGCCAGCACCACCCGCACCGCCCCCTGTGCGCGGGCCACCCGGCACGCGGCTCGGGCGGTGGAGCCGGTGGCCACCCCGTCGTCGACCACCACGGCGGTGCGCCCGGCCGGGGAGGAGCGCGGCCGCCCCTGGCGGAACAGCGCCGCCCGCCGCTCCAGCTCGGCGCGCTCGGCCCGCTCGACCTCCTCCAGCGCGTCCTCGGTGACGCCGTGTTCCCGTACGACCCCCTCGTTGAGGATGCGCACGCCGCCCTCGCCGATGGCGCCCATGGCCAGCTCCTCGTGGCCGGGCAGGCCGAGCTTGCGGACGGCGATGATGTCCAGCGGGGCGCCGATCTCCTCGGCGACCCTGTAGCCCACGGGGACGCCGCCGCGCGGCAGCGCCAGCACGATGGGCTCCTTGTCCGCCTCGCCGCCGCGCGCGAGCCGCTGCCCCAGGCGGCGGCCGGCGTCGTCGCGGTCGTCGAAGGCGCGCTGTGTGAAGGTCATGGCCGCATCCCCCTTCACCGGGAGTCCTGCCCGACCAGGCGGAGCGAATGCCCGATTTCACTACCTTTACAATGAAGATTCGGCATCTGCCCGCGTGGCCCCGGTGCCATGGCGAGCGCTCCCGGACCACTCCCCCGGGGCACCGCGTTGATGGTGGCGGGCTGGCCCCCCACCTGCACGGCGCCCGCCGGTGCCCCCGTGGAGATCTCCGGCGCGGCCGCCGACGTGCTCCGCCGGGGCGCCGACGGGCGGCGGCGGTCCAGGGCGCCCCCTACGGCACCGCCCTCTCCCCCTCCCCTGCGCCCGGTCCCGATCCGGGCTCCGCGCCCGGCGGGAAGGCGTAGCGCAGCAGCGCCACACCGTTGCCGAACACCCGCTGCTCGACCAGGTCCAGCGCCCTGAGCCCGTCCCCGCCCGGGAAGAGGAGGCGCCCGCCGCCCACGAGCACCGGGTGCACGTACAGCCGGATCTCGTCGACCAGGCCCAGCCGGAGGAAGGCGCCGCTCAGGTCGGCACCGCCCAGGTACAGGTCGCCGTGGCGCTCCTTGAGCCCCTGGACGTGCTCCGGGTCCACCTCGCGCACGACGGTGGTGTTCCACCCGGCCCCGGTCAGCGTCCGGGAGAAGACGTACTTGGGCTTCTGGCGCCACATGCGGGCGAATTCGACCATCGGCCCGGTGCTCTCGGGGTCGGCGTCGGCCCCGGGCCACACCCGGGCCTCCAGCTCGTACCCGACCCGGCCGGAGATGAACGCCCCGGCGGTGCGCAGGACGCCGTTGAAGTGCGTGTGGAGTTCGTCGTCGACCATGTGCCAGGCCAGGCTGCGCCCCGGCCCCTCCATGTACCCGTCGACCGACACCGATGACATCAGAACGGCCTTTCCCATGCACCGACGCTAATGCGCACGGGTGACGTTCGCGGGGACCCACCCGGTGGCGGGGCGTCGGCGCCGGGGCCTGAGCTCCGGGCCCAGCTCCCGCCGGGCCCGGAGCTCAGGGCAGGAAGTCCAGGAAGGCCTCGCGGCCCGCGATCCGGCCCAGCATCGGCAGCCCGGTCGTGCGGGTCCACCGGAGCCGGTCCACGACCCGGTAGGCGACCCCGGCGATCTCGGCGGGCGCCGTCGGCGGCACCCGCAGCACCACCGCGTCACCGCGCGCCGGGCGCTCGGCGGCGAGGTAGGTGACCGCCTCGCCCGCCCGGCCGCCGCCGGTGCGCACCTCGATGCGCAGCAGCCCGAACCGCTCCCCCTCGCGCGCCGACCAGGCCTGCGACGACCCGCTCAGCTCCTCCAGCAGCAGCGCGTGGCGGACCGTGGCGGGCGCGTCCGGCCCGGGTTCGCCGAAGGGCTCCCCTTCGCCGTCGGGGGGCGGCACCACGGGGCCGCCCGGTCGCAGCGCCTCCACCAGCGCCGCCGCCCCGGTCCCGGCGTCGACGCGGACCCGCCGCTCCCGGCCGCCGGGCCAGGAGGCGATGAGCGCGGGGCGCTCCCCGGTGAGGTCGACGGTGTGGACCAGGAGCCCGTGCGCGGCGCCGGCCCGCTGCACGTTCGCCAGCCGGTACAGCAGCGGGGCCCACCACTCGCCGCCCGACCAGGACNGGGGGGGGCCGCCCGCCGGGGCCGCCGAACGGCCCGCCCCGTCGGCGCCGCCCGGACCGCGATCGGTGCCGCCGGGACCGCGGTCCGCACCGCCGCCGCCTCCGGCGGCGCCGTGGCCGTCGCCCGTCGTGCCCATGGCCTCCTCCTCGGCCGCCGTGGAGGGATCGGAGAGGGCGGTCTCCCGTCTGAGCCCTTTGAGGAGCCCTCCCAAGGCGCCGTTCCGGGCGGCCCGGTGCCGTCCGGCGGGGCGGTCCTTCGCACCTGCTCCCCTTGTCGTCTCTGCGTTCATCGGCCCTGTCGTCATCGATTCCGGCTTTCATGGTCGAATCGCATGGACAATGCCCCGCGACCGTAAACAGGGGGCCGCGGGGTGGACAGGGTCGAGAGTCCATGGACCGTTACCCCGAGTAGTCCCGGCTGCGCCCACCTGCCGGGGTGAGGCGGAAGGAGGGGGTCCTGGCCGACTCCGGCCACCGATGCGTATGTCCTTTCATGTGCAGCCTCATACGGCGGCCCCGAGCCAGAGGGAGACCGCGACGGGGGCCAGGTAGAGGAGCGGCGCGGGGATGTGGGCGTAGCTGCGGGCGCGCAGGACGGTGATCTCGGCACCGATGAAGTACAGGACCAGCCCGACCGCCGCGGCCGTGCCGACGGCGGGGACCAGGAGGCCGACAAGCAGGCCCAGGGCCCCGGCGCCCTTGGCGGCGCTCAGCCACGGCCACCAGGTGCGGGGGACGCCGTAGAGCTCCATGGCCCGGACGATCCAGTCGGCCTCACGGAAGAGGACGACGGCGGAGAAGCCCACCATGGCGGCGGCGAGCACGGTCACGGCGGTGTAGGCGATGGTCATCCCGGACGCTCCTCGGGTACCGGCGGCCGCCCTTCTGCGGCCGTCCCTCTCACCGGCTTGACGGAACGCACCGGACGGACGTGACCGGACGCGCTGCAACGCGATTTCCTCGCCCGCGGCCCGGTGGGCGTGGGACCGTTCCACTTCGCCGAGCGCGTGGGCCACGACCGCATCGTGCTGGCGAAGAGCCCGGATTGCTACGCCGCCGACGAGGTACGACCGGGCCCACGGCCCCAACCGGGCCGCTGACTCAGAGCGCGCTCTGCCCGGCGCCCGTGGAAACTGCTGCGGCGCCGCGTCCGCGGACCGTCAGGGGGTCCGCCCCGCCCCGCCTGTCCTCGCGGCGTCGCCGAAGGTTCGCACCATCGCGTCCCAGCCCGCCATGGCGGCGTCGATGACCGCCTGCACGCGTTCGGGGTCCGCGCCGTCGCGCGCCTGGACCGACAGGCCGTGGAGCACGGTCAGCGCGTAGTCGGCCAGGACATCGGCGTCGGCCCCGGCGGGCAGGTCGCCGTCCTCGGCCCCCCGGACGATGCGGGCGCGCACCTTCGCGCGGTCCTGGCCTCTGAGTTCGGCCAGGTGGCGGCCGACGTCCTCGTGCCCTTCGGACAGGTTGATGCCGGAGAGCACCACCATGCAGCCCGGCGGCGTGCCGGGATCGACGTAGGCGTCGGCGTTGGCGCGCAGCATCTCCTCGACGGCCTCGCGGGCCGTGGGACGCAGCATCGCGCGGTCGGTGGGCGAGTTCTCGGGCGCGTTGTAGGCCGCCACGGCCTCGCGGAAGAGGGCGTCCTTGGACCCGAACGCGGCATAGAGGCTGGTCGGGGTGATGCCCATCGCTGAGGTGAGCATCGCCAGCGAGGTGCCCTCGTAGCCGTGCTCCCAGAAGAGCCGCATGGCCGTCCGGAGCGCGGCGTCCCGGTCGAAGCGGCGTGGCCGTCCGCGTCCCGCCACCGCCCTCACCGCCTTCCTTGACACCCGAGGCCGATGCTAGCAATTATGTAGTGATCACTACATAAAAAAGCCCGGAAGGACCCCCCGATGAATGTCGCAACCGGAACGCTCGACGGACGGACCGCCCTGGTCACGGGCGGAAGCAGGGGAATCGGGGCGGCCACCGCCGCCCGGCTCGCCGCCGAGGGGTGCGCCGTCGCCCTGACCTACTCCGCCTCCCCCGACCGCGCCGGGAAGGTGGTACGCGGCATCGAGGAGGCGGGCGGCACGGCGGTGGCGCTGCGCGCCGACGCAGCCGACCCCGGGGCCGTGACCGCCGCCGTCGACGACGCGGCCGCCGCACTGGGCTCCCTGGACGTGCTGGTGAACAACGCCGGTGTCTTCCCCTACGGCGACATCTCCGAACTCACCCTTGAGGACTACGAGGCCACGATGGCCGTGCACGTGCGCGCGGTGTTCGTCGCCAGCCGGGCCGCATTGCGGCACATGGGCGAGGGCGGCCGCATCATCAGCATCGGCAGCAGCCTGGTCGAGCGGGTCCCGGCGCCCGGCATCAGCCTCTACGCGATGAGCAAGGCGGCGCTGGTCGGGTTCACGAAGGGGCTGGCGCGGGACGTGGGGCCGCGCGGGATCACGGTGTCGGTCGTGCACCCCGGCTCGACCGACACCGAGATGAACCCGGCGACGGGTGAGCACGCCGACGAGGAGCGGGCGCTGACCGCGCTCGGCCGCTACGGCAGGGCCGAGGAGATCGCCGCGACCGTCGCTCATCTGGCGGGGCCCGGGGGTGCGTACATCACCGGCACCTCGATCACGGTCGACGGCGGTGTGACGGCATGAGCCGGGGAGTCGGCGCCGGACCGGGTAGTGAGGCGGGCATGGACAGCGGCACCAGCGCCGACGCGGGCACCGGTGAAGGCGTCGCGTCCGAGCGGCGGAGGCCCGGCCGCCGTCACCGCTCGACGGGGTGGTCCTGGGCGGTGCTGGTGGCCGCCGGTCTCCTGGAGATCGTGTGGTCGCTCGCCCTGAAGAAGGCCGGGGGACTGAGCCGCCCCGGG
>NZ_ANBH01000276.1 GCF_000341185.1 Nocardiopsis chromatogenes YIM 90109 | reverse complement strand
TCGGGCCGTCGCCGCCCGTCACGGCGACCACCCACACGCCCGCCGCACGACAACGCTGCAGGCGGGGCCGCCGACCTTCGTCGTCGCTGCCTTCTGCCTCCCACCCCGGCGGCCCGGCAGGCGGCCGGGGCCGGGGAGCGGGGCACCAGCTCCGCCGTCGCTGCCGAGGCGCGGTGGCCATCCACGCGCCAGGCGGCCGACCGCGCTGCCGCAAGGGGCGCGGCCCGGCATCGTCGCCGCACCACCACCCCACACCCCGCCGACCCAACACTCGGCCGGGCCCATAGGCGGGGCACCCGCTGAGCCGCGCCGCCTA
>NZ_ANBH01000275.1 GCF_000341185.1 Nocardiopsis chromatogenes YIM 90109 | reverse complement strand
CGAGGGGCCTGCCGCCCGGCAGGCAGGGCCGGGAACACCCCGTCGCCGCTAGTCCAACGACCACGCACACGCCCGCCGGGCCCCAAGAGGCGGGCAGGGTGCTCTGACGCGCCGCCTCTCGGGCCGGACGGCACTCGGCGCCTTGGAGAAGGCCCTCATCCGTCCCGACAGGCGGAACCCGGTGGGCAACGGGTGCGGCGCCACGTCCTAGGCTGGCCCGGTGCGGGTTCGGAATCGTTGGGTGATCCTCTCCATCAGCATGGTCGCGCAGATCGCCAGCGTCGCCGCCTTGTACGGAGTCCCCTACGTCCTCCCCCAGCTCCGGGACGCCTATGGGCTCTCCACCGCGCAGGCCGGGATGCTCGTCGGCCTTCCCGCCTTCGGGCTCCTGGTCACCCTCCTCGCCTGGGGCGTGGTCATCGACCGGGTCGGCGAGCGCCCCACGATGGCGCTCAGCCTCCTGCTCACCGCCGGGTCGCTCGCCCTGCTCCCCTTGGCGACCGGCCCCTGGACGGTGGGCGGCGTCCTGTTCCTCGCCGGGGCCGCGGGCGGCCCGGTCAACGCGGCGAGCGGACGCCTCATCCTCTCCTGGTTCGCCGCCCGCGAGCGCGGCCTGGCCATGGGCATCCGGCAGTCAGCCCTGCCCCTCGGCATGGGCATCGCCGCCGTCGTGCTCCCCGGGGCCGCCGAGCGCTGGGGGTTCATCGGCGCGATGCTGCTCCCCGCCGCCCTGGCCGCGGCCGCCGCGCCCACCGTGCTGCTGCTGTCGTCGCCGCCGCGGCAGCGGCCCACCGGGGACAAGCGCGCCAAGAGTGAACCGGCCGAAGGCCGCGGGACACCCGAAGGGGCGGGTGGGGCAAGTGGGCCGGGGGAGCCGGACTCCGCGCGCGGACCGTCCGCCTCCCCCTACCGCGCCTGGACCATCTGGCGGGTCCACGGCGTCAGCATGCTCCTGGGTGTCCCCCAGATCTCCCTCATGGCCTACGCCCTCGTCTACCTGGTGCAGGAGCACGGGTGGTCGGCCCCCGCCGCCGGGGCGGTCGTGGCCGCCGCCCAGGTGCCGGGTGCCGCCGGGCGGCTGCTGCTCGGCCTGGGGTCGGACCGCATCGGTGACCGGATGCGCCCGGTGCGCGTCCTGGCCTCGGTGTCCACCTGCTGCCTGCTGCTCCTGGCCGCCGCGCCCGGAGCCGCCCCCTGGACGGCGGTGCCGCTGCTGCTGGTCTGCCTGGTGCTGTCGATGAGCCACAACGGGCTCACCTTCACCTCCGTCGCCGAGATCGCCGGGACCGCGTGGGCCGGTCGGGCGCTGGCGGTGCAGAACTGGCTCCAGGCCGTCAGCACCACCCTCACCCCGGTGATGATGGCCCCGGTGATCGACGGCGCGGGGCTGCCCGCCGTGTTCGCCGCCTGCGCGGTGTTCGCGGCGGCCGCGGTGGCCGCCGTCCCCGTCACTTCAGGGAGATCGTGACCGTCTCACCGCCGTCGTCGTCCCCGTCCTCGCGCGGGGCGGCCTCCGAGCCCGAGGCGACGGTGATCCCGGTGGGGTTCTCGACCTGCGGCCGGTCCTCCTCCTCGGGCACGTTCACCATGCTGTGCGCGGCGTAGACCAGGTACTCCCAGAGCCGGGCGTCCAGCTCCCGGGGCAGCTCCAGGGAGTCCACGGCGGCGCGCATGTGCTCCAGCCACCGGTCGCGCTCGGCCGCGCCGATGCGGAAAGGGAAGTGCCGCATGCGCAGGCGCGGGTGGCCGCGCTGATCGGAGTAGGTGCGCGGCCCGCCCCAGTACTGCATCAGGAACAGGCGCAGGCGCTCCTCCGCCGGGCCCAGGTCCTCCTCCGGGTACATCGCCCGGAGCACCGGGTCCCCGGCGACCCCTTCGTAGAAGCGGCGGACGAGGCGGGTGAACGCCGCCTCACCGCCGACGGCGTCATAGAACGTCACTTGGTCATCGCGCGCGGAAGTCATAATCGGCTGCCAGCTTATGCGCCCCCGCCGCCGAGGGCGAGTCCGCTTCGAGAGATCACGGATCCGGGAATACGGACGGGCCGCGGCGGCGCGCCGGAACGCGGAGCGCGGCGGGCCCCTGCCGGGTGCCCGCCGCGCGCCGATGCCGGACCGTTCGCCTCCCCGTCAGTCGCGGGTGAGCTTGCGGTGGGTGACCGCGTGCGGCCGGGCCGCGTCCGGGCCCAGGCGCTCGATCTTGTTCTTCTCGTAGGCCTCGAAGTTGCCCTCGAACCAGAACCAGTCCGAGCCGCCCTCCCAGGCCAGGATGTGGGTGGCGACGCGGTCGAGGAACCAGCGGTCGTGGGAGGTGATCACGGCGCAGCCGGGGAAGTCCAGCAGCGCCTTCTCCAGCGACCCCAGGGTCTCCACGTCCAGGTCGTTGGTGGGCTCGTCCAGCAGCAGCAGGTTGCCGCCCTGCTTGAGGGTGAGCGCCAGGTTCACCCGGTTGCGCTCGCCGCCGGAGAGCACCCCGGACGGCTTCTGCTGGTCCGACCCCTTGAACCCGAACGCCGCCGTGTAGGCGCGGCTGGGGATCTCGACGTTGCCGACCTGGATGAAGGTCTCGCCGTCGGAGATGGCCTCCCAGACGTTCTTCTTGTCGTCGATGCGGGCGCGGTACTGGTCGACGTAGGAGATCTTGACCGTGTCCCCGACGGCGATGCTGCCGCTGTCCGGCTCCTCCTCGCCGACGATCATCTTGAACAGCGTGGTCTTGCCGACGCCGTTGGGGCCGATGACGCCGACGATGCCGTTGGGCGGCAGGGAGAAGCTCAGGTTCTCGATGAGGATCCGGTCGTCGAAGCCCTTGGTGAGGTTCTTGACCTCGACCACGCTGGTGCCCAGGCGCGGGCCGGGAGGGATCTGGATCTCCTCGAAGTCGAGCTTGCGCGTCTTGGCGGCCTCGGTGGCCATCTCCTCGTAGCGCTGCAGGCGGGCCTTGCTCTTGCTCTGGCGGGCCTTGGCGTTGGAGCGCACCCACTCCAGCTCGTCGGCGATGCGCCGGGCCTGCTTGGCGTCCTTCTGGCCCTCGACCTTGAGGCGGGAGGCCTTGTTGTCGAGGTAGGTGGTGTAGTTGCCCTCGTAGGGGTAGAAGTGCCCGCGGTCCAGTTCGAGGATCCACCCGGCCACGTGGTCGAGGAAGTACCGGTCGTGGGTGATGGCGACGATGGTGCCGGGGTAGTTCGCCAGGTGCTGCTCCAGCCACTGCACGCTCTCGGCATCCAGGTGGTTGGTGGGCTCGTCGAGCAGGAGCAGGTCGGGCTGCTCCAGCAGGAGCTTGCACAGCGCCACGCGGCGCTTCTCGCCGCCGGAGAGCTGGGAGATGGCGGCATCGCCCGGGGGGCAGCGCAGGGCGTCCATGGCCTGGGCGAGCTGGCTGTCCAGGTCCCAGGCGTTGCGGTGGTCGAGCTGCTCCTGCAGCTTGCCCATCTCTTCGAGGAGTTCGTCGGAGTAGTCGGTCGCCATCTTCTCGGCGACCTCGTTGAAGCGGCTCAGCATCGCCTTGGTCTCGGCGACGCCCTCCTCGACGTTCTCCAGGACCGTCTTGTCGGCGTCGAGCTCGGGCTCCTGGGCCAGCAGGCCCACGGTGAACCCGGGCATCAGGCGCGCCTCGCCGTTGGACGGCTGCTCCAGGCCGGCCATCACCTTCAGCAGGGTGGACTTGCCCGCGCCGTTCGGCCCCACGACCCCGATCTTGGCTCCGGGCAGGAAGGAGCCCGACACGTTGTCCAGGACGACTTTGTCGCCGTGCGCCTTGCGCACGTCTTTCATCGTAAAGATGTACTCCGGCATGCCTCCAGCCTAGGGCGTTCGCGCATGTGCCCGGCACACGATCACGGCGTCGGGCCTTCTCCTTCCGGGGGTTTCGGACACTCCGGCGGGCGCTCCGTCGGCCCGTCCGCCGGGGAATTGCGTTCCAGCCACTCCGGGGTGACCGGCCGCCACCGGTCCGGGGAGATCCTGTGGTCCAGGGCCTGGCGGATCAGCGCCGCCATCGAGTAGCGCGGCGCCAGGCGGGCGACCCGGTGCAGCGCCGCCTCGGCGAGCGGGGCGTCGCCGCCCAGCCAGGCCGAGAAGGCCAGCAGCGACCCCGGGGCGGCGGCGTAGCCGGGGTCGGCCATGCGGAACACCCGGCGCCACAGGTCGGCATGGAGGGCGGCGTTCTCGGCGCGGATGTGCACCCACGCCTCGTCCCGGACCCGCACCGACACCAGCAGCAGCGCGAGCCAGGCCACCCGGTCGGCCCCGCCCGGTGGGCGCCCGGCGAGCGCCCCGGCCACGGCGGCCCGGACCTCGCGCAGGCCTTCGGCGCGGAAGGCGGTGCCGAAGGCCGCGTGGCCGCCGGTGTCCCGGGTGCTCCACATACGGGCGCAGCGGGCCTCGGCGGCGGTGGTGGCACGGTCCATCCGGTCGCGTTCGGGCCCGCCCACCGGGGCCACCGCCTCGCTCGCGTCCGAGGGCCCCGCGCGCAGCGCGCCGGGCGGGACGCCCGGGGGGCCGCCCCGGGGCACCGGGACCCCCTCGGCCGGGCAGCAATCGGGCGAGGGGCACAGGTAGGACCAGTACCGCCCGTCGGTGACACGGAGGGCGTCGCGCAGTTCGACCCCGTGGAGCCGGACGGCTTCGCGGAGGGCGTCCATGCGCGGGGTGATCCGCGCGGCGGGGCCGTAGCCGACGGCGAGCGCGGAGCCGCACCCCTCGGCGGCGAGCGCCTCGGCGGTGGCGTAGGCGAAGCCGTCGGGCGGCTCGTCGGCGGGGGCGGACAGGGCGATGTGGACCCGGCCGGAGGCGCCCCGGAGGCCGAGCACGACCACGGAGTCCTCAGGCGAGCGGCCGAGGAGGGCGGGGACGGCGCGGATGACGTCTTCGGGACGGCGCAGCGCGAGCACAGGGGGCGCGGCGCCCGGGGGCATGCGGTCATCTGAGGTCATGCGCCCACTGTGCGGCTTCCGCCACGCACAGCGGGGACGGACCTTCCGCCTGTGGAAAGCGGGTGCGCTGCGCTCAGGAACCGCGTGCGCTGCGGCGGGCCGGGGCCTGGTCCCCCCGCTGCTGGCCGGGGACCAGCCCCTCGCCGGTGATCGGCAGGCGCACCCGGTCCCGGCCCGCGTCCTTGGCCCGGTACAGCGCGAGGTCGGCCAGGGCCATCAGGTCGACCAGGTCGTCCCCGTGCACGTGGAGCAGCGCCACCCCGATCGACACCGTCACGTCGATCGGCACCCCCTCCACCAGCGGCCGCAGCGCGCTCACCCGCCGGCGCAGCCGCTCGGCCACCTTGCACGCGTCGGCCAGGTCGGTCTCGGGGAGCAGGACGACGAACTCCTCCCCGCCGAACCGCCCGATGACGTCGCGCGGGCGGAGCTGCCCGTCCAGGGTCGTCGCCACCGCGTGCAGGATCTGGTCACCGACCAGGTGGCCGTAGGTGTCGTTGACCCTCTTGAAGTGGTCGATGTCGATGATGAGCACCGCCGCCCGCTGCCGGTCCCGCCGCGCCTGTTGGATGA
The DNA here is from genome assembly GCF_000341185.1 of Nocardiopsis chromatogenes YIM 90109. Taxonomy (GTDB): domain Bacteria; phylum Actinomycetota; class Actinomycetes; order Streptosporangiales; family Streptosporangiaceae; genus Nocardiopsis_A; species Nocardiopsis_A chromatogenes. Next base: position 13,409 of record NZ_ANBH01000275.1, on the reverse strand, counting down.
CGGTGCCCGCCTCTCGCTCCCAGGTGGTGGCGTTGAGCAGCCCCGTCTTGGGGTCGTTGCGGGCCGCCGCCTGGAGCTGCTGGTACATCAGACTGCGCTGGAGGAGCAGTACCGGCGGCAGGGCGATGGCCAGCAGGAGCACCGACAGTCCGGACAGGATGCCCACCGTGATGCCGACGCACAGCTCCACGCTGTCGACGGTGACCGCCTCCCGGTCCCACAGCAGGCGGCGCCAGGGGGCGTCGGGGGCGCTGAGCCGGACGGCGACGGTGATGATCGCGGTGTTCACGACGGTGAACAGGGCACAGCACACGAACGCCAGCAGCGCCCCTGACGGGGTGAACAGCACATCGGGGACGGCCCGCTCCGCCTCCCCTGCGGGGATACCGGCCACCGTGTGGAAGAGCCACGACGACGCCGCCCCGGCGATCGCGACCGAGGCGGCGTTGAACACCCTGCGGTGCACCATGGTGCGCCGTATGCGGAACTGGAGGAGGAGGTAGACGGGGATGGGGATGAGCAGCGAATAGACGGGCGGCAGGAGGAGCAGTGTGGGAATCCACCAGGCGCCGAAGAGGTCCCGGGTGAGGCCGGAGGGGGTGCCGAGGCGGCGCATCGCCTCCACGCACAGGGCCGCGCACAGCACCAGGGCTGAGAAGAGGAGGGCGTCGCGGATTCGGAGCGGCGCGGACGCGGCGGCGGGCGGGAGCGCGGCCATCGCCGCTAGGAGGACGACCCCCATGAAGGCGAGCATCGGCGGTGCTTGGTGGAAGACGGGCCACCCGCGCACCTTGTTCACCAGGGACCGCGCGCAGGGCGTGACGCACCGATCGGCCACCGCCACCTCGACCTCCCCCGATCGCACCCGACAGTCACACCGCGGGCGGGAGGCCCCGCCCGTGAATTACAGCCAGTGACACCCTAATCGCCGATTGTGCTGACGCGAGCGGAAACGAATACATTCAGCGCCGGGATGCCCTGGAGAGTCGGGGCTTTCCACCGGAAGCGGGCCAAGCACCACGGCGACGGAGCGTGGTCATGGGCCAGTACCCCCTTCCCTCGGTGCGCGGAGGGGAAGGGGGACGACGGCTCGGCAGGCACCCCACGCACGCCCCCGGCCGGGCGGCGGGTCGGCGGGGTGTGGGGTGGTGGGCGGCAACGACGAAGGTCCGCGCCCCATCCGGCAGCACTATCGACCGCCAGGCGTGCGGATGGCCACCGTGCCCCGGCAACGACGGCGGAGCCGGTACCCCGCTTCTGGGCCCCGGCCGGGCGGCGGACCGCCGGTGCGTGAGGCGGAGAGCGGCGACGAGGCAAGGCCGGCGGGCCCTTCGGCAGCGCTGTCGGCCGCTGGGCGTGTACGTGGTCGCCGTGTGGGGCGGCGACGGGGTGAGCAGGGCGGTTCCCCGCCCCTGCTTGCCGGAGGGCAGGTCCCTCGCGGTCCGGACAGGGGGCGGCGGAGCTGGTGCCCCGCTTATGGGCCCCTGCCGGGTGGCGGGCCGCCGGAGGGCGGCGACGACGACGGTCGGTCATCCCTTGCGGCAGTGCTGTCGGCCGCCAGGCGCGTGGATGGCCACCGTGCCCCGGCAACGACGGCGTAGCTGGTGCCCCGCTCCCCGCCCCGGCCGTCCGCCGGGATGCGAGGTGGGAGGCGGCGACGAGGAAGGATCAGCGGCCTCTTCGGTAGCGCTGTCGGGTGGCGGGTGTGCGGATGGTCGCCGCCCGACACGCGGCGACCACGCACACGCCCAGCGGCCGACAGCGCTACCGCGAGGGTCGCCGACCTCGTTCGTCGCTGCTGCTTTTCCTAGCGCCCGGCGGCCTGCCACCCGGCTGGAGCCCGTGAGCGGGGCATCTGCTCCGCCGCCTACCCGGAAGTAAGAAGAACCCCGACGCCCGGCAGGCAGGGCCGGGGAACCGCCCGGCTCACCCCCGTCGCCGCCCATCACGGCGACCATCTCCACGCCCGGCACTGGACGACGCTGCTGGAAGGGGCGCGGACCTTCCTCGTCGTCGCCATTCCCCCGCACTCTGGCGACCCGCCGCCCGGCCGGGGCCATGAGTGGGCCCTGCTGCCTCACGAACCGTCGGGGCCCGGCGGAGGACAGACGGGGTCGGGTCTCGGGGCAGAGCCGCCATGAGACCTCTACCAGCCGTCGCGGCCCGTGCCGCCCTCCAGGTCCACGCCGCCGTGCAGCAGGGTGTGCAGGCGCAGCGCCGTCTGGATCTCCAGGGCCCGCTGCGGGGTCTGCCAGTCGCGGCCGAGCAGGCGCCCCACCCGGTCCAGCCGCTGCGTCACCGTGTTCACGTGGACGTGCAGCGCGTCCTTCGCCTTCGCCGGGCTCCCTCCGTGCGCGTAATACGCCCGCAGCGTCTCCGTCAGCGCCGTGCCCTTCTCCGCGTCGTAGGCGATGACCGGCCCCAGCGTCGCCTCCACGAAGCCGCGCACGTCCCGGTCGCCGCCCAGCAGCAGGCCCAGGAACCCCAGGTCCTCCGGGCGGGCCACCTCGCCCCGGCGCCCCAGTGCCGTCAGCGCCCGCAGGCACCGCCTCGCCTCGGCGAACGCCTCCCGCACCCCCGCCGGTCCCGGCCGTGTCTCCGCCACACCCGCCGTCACCTGCGCATTCACTGCCGCCGACAGCGCCTTCGCCGCCGCCGCGCCCTCCCCGTGCGGCAGCACCAGCACGGTCACCGGCCCACGCGCCCCCGCCAGCCCGCCGCCGGTCTCCGCCAGGTGCAGCGCCGCCGACGCCAGCCGCCCCGCGTGCGCCCCCGGCGCCTCGGCCGTCACCGCCTCGTGCGGGGCGTCCAGGTCCACCCCCAGCCGGGCCGCCCGGTGGCGCAGCGTGTCCGCCCACGCCCCGTCGGCGCCGTCCGTCCCCGGACCGTCCAGCAGCGCGTCCAGCAGAGCCGTGCGCACCCGGTGCTCGGCCTCGCTCGCCGACCGCCGCACCACCAGAAGCAGCGCGATCACCATCGCCGCGCGCTCCAGGATCCGCAGGTCCGCCGCGTCCAGCCGGACCCCCTCCAGGACGAGGGTGCCCAGCGGCTCGCCGCCCGCCATCACCGGCGCCGCGCACACCCGCTCGCCCTGCACCACACGCCCCCCGGCCCGCGCCGCGCGGACGGCCTCCTCCACCGCCCGGCGGTCCGTTCCGCCGTCGTCGCCCCCACCGGCGGCGCACCCGTCGGCCGCTCCGTCGGTGCACGCTTCGTCGGCGCCCTCACCGGCGGCCCTGCCTCCGGCGCCGCCGCCCGCGCCTACGCCGCCGGTGCGGCCCGCCCCAGCGGTGGGCGGAGGCTCGCCCACCAGGTGCGCCCGGCCACCCAGCACCTCGCTGACCGCCGCCTCCACGTCCTCCACGCCGCCGCCGCGCAGCACCAGGTCGGTGAAGCGCTCATGGGCGGCCGCCGCCCGCTCCACCCCGGCGCTGTGCTCGGTGAGCCGCTGGTTCACCTCGCCCAGCTCCTCCAGCGCCGCCCGGGTGTCCTCCAGCAGGCCCGCGTTGTCGATGGCGATGGAGGCGTGCGCGGCCAGCGACCCCAGCAGCGCCACCTCTTCGTGCGAGAACGGCCGCTCGCGCCGGTTGGCCGCGAACAGCACCCCGATCACCCGCCCGTTCAGCTGCAGCGGCACCCCGAGGATCGCGACCAGGCCCTCCTCGCGCACCCCGGCGTCGATGTCGTCGGTGTGCAGGAACCGGGCGTCGTTGAGGTAGTTGGCGGTGACGTAGGGCAGGGCCGTCTGGGCCACCAGTCCGCCCAGGCCGTCGCCGGGGCTGAGCCGCAGCCGCTGGAACCGGGCCGAGACCGACCCCGAGGTGACCCGCATGCTGGTGCCGCCGTCGTCGCGCTCCTGGTCGCGCAGGGTCAGGTAGGCGGTGTCGGTGCCCAGCAGGTTGCGGGCGCGGTCGACGATGGCGTGCAGCACCCGGTCCAGGTCGCGCATGCCCGCCAGGTCGCTCGCGGTCTCGTAGAGCGCCGCCAGCTCCGACTCGCGCCGCCGCCGGTCGGCCAGCACCGACCGCACCTCCAGCGCCAGCACCTTGGTGGTCTCCAGCTCGGCGAGCCGCTCGGCGTCCCACCCGGCCGCCCGCGCGTCCATCAGAGGGCGCTCGTACTCCACTGCGGGCGCGTCGCGCAGCAGCAGGCGCAGGAACCAGGTCTGCGGCCCCTCGCCGCCGACCGGGCCGGGGAGCGGGGCCGCGGGCCGGTTCAGGTCGCGCTCCAGCCGCCGTCGAGCACGAACGAGGACCCGGTGATGAACGCCGCCCCCGGTCCGCACAGGTAGGCGACCGCCTCGGCCACCTCCGCGGGTTCCAGCAGCCGCTTGAGCGGCGCGCGGGCCAGCAGGACGCGCTCGGCGACCTCCTCGGGCGGGATGCCGTGCGCGGCCGCCTGCTCGGCGATCTGCCCCTCGACCAGCGGGGTGCGCACATACCCGGGGCACACGCAGTTGGAGGTGACGCCGTGCGGCGCCGCCTCGGCCGCCACCGCTTTGGAGAAGCCCTCCAAGGCGTGCTTGGCGGTGGTGTAGGCCGACTTGTAGGGGGAGGCGCGCAGCCCGTGCACCGAGGAGATGTTCACGATCCGGCCCCACCCGCGCGCGTACATGTGCGGGAGCGCGGCGCGCACGATGCGGAAGGGCGACTCGACCATCACCCTCATCATCAGGGCGAAACGTTCGGGAGGGAAGTCCTCGACAGGGGAGACCGTCTGCATTCCGGCGTTGTTGACGACGATGTCGGCGCCCTCGCCGACGGCCGCGGCCGCCGCCGGGGCGTCGAGGTCGACGACGTGGGCCCGGCCGGCGCCGTCGGCGGCGAGCGCCTCGACCCCGTCGGCGTCCCGGTCGACGAGGAGCACGTCGGCCCCGGCGGCGGACAGGCGCAGCGCGCAGGCGCGCCCGATGCCGGAGGCCGCCCCGGTCACCACGGCCGTCCGCCCGTCCAGGTCGAGCGGTCCGGCCAGCGGTTCGGGGCGCTGCTCGGTGGTGGTCACGGCGTCTTCACCTCGTCTCGTCGCACGCACCGGCGGGTCGCTCCGCCCACCCGGGGGCAGAGGGAGGGGGCGGGTGGTCGACGGCCCGCTCGGCGCTCGTCAGGCGCCTTGGCGGCCGCCCGGGGATCAATGTAGGTGGGCCCCGGTGAATCGGTCATGGCGGCACAGACCACACAGGTAGCGATCTCCATGTGCGCCGAAGCCATGAGGGGGAGCGGGTTCCACAGGGTGGCGTCCGTCGGGGCGCGACTATTGGCGATGGCGTCTGCGGAACTTCCGGCCGCCCTGGGAGGGCGGGCCTAAGGCCGACTGTCGATTGGCAGGGCGCCGATGCAGGGGAGTGGGGCCACTCCAAGGCCGTGACGGTCGCACCGGGGTCACGTCCGCGGAATTTCCGTCGGGCCAGGCCAGTGGAGCGTCACGGCCCTGCGGCGGCCCGTCTCAGTGTCGGTGCCTTGACCGGCGCCCCGGCTGTCGGCGGGCGGCCGAAGAGCGACCGTCCAGGGCGGCCGCGGCCGCCGAAAGTTCCACCACTCCAGCGGACGCCATCCTGGTCAGGGCACCGATGCACGGGTGGGGCCGCCCCGACGCTGCGACGGTCGCGCTGGTCTGGTCGGACGGAAACGACACCACTCCAACGGACGTGACCGCCAGTTCCCCCGCTCACCGGGCGCTCGCCGCCCGGCCGGGGCGGTGCTCGGGGGCCGGTCGTGCCCATCGCCGCCCTCTCGGGCGATCGGCTGCCCGCCCGCCGCTGCGTCGCTCCCGTCCCTGCCGCCGCCGGTCCGGCATGTGCCCTGCCGACACCGCAGGACTCCCGTCCCCGTGTCCGCCCCCTATGGCCCCTGCCACACCGTGGGCCTACCTTGCTCGTGCCGGGCCCGTGGCCTCGCGTCCCGGGACCGGCGACCGGCCGGCCGACCGACCCCTGATCCCCCGGACCCCGAAAAGGTGGACGCCCATGGCATCGACGCGCGCCCCCGCCTCCCGCGGATCGTTCGCGAAGGTGGTGACCTCCAGCCTCATCGGCACCACCATCGAGTGGTACGACTTCTTCCTCTACGGATCGGCGGCCGCCCTCGTCTTCGGCACCGTCTTCTTCCCCGACGCCGACCCCCTCACCGGGGTCCTGCTCTCCTTCGGCACCTACGCCGTCGGCTTCGTCGCCCGCCCCCTCGGCGGCCTCGTCTTCGGGCACTTCGGCGACCGCACCGGCCGCAAGCGCCTGCTCGTCATCAGCCTTCTGATGATGGGCGCCTCCACGTTCGCCATCGGGCTGCTGCCGGGATACGCCACCATCGGCGTCGCCGCGCCGCTGCTGCTCATCCTGCTGCGCGTCGTCCAGGGCTTCGCCCTGGGCGGCGAGTGGGGCGGGGCCGTCCTGCTCGTCTCCGAGCACGGCAGCGCCCGGCACCGCGGCTTCTGGGCCTCCTGGCCGCAGGCCGGGGTGCCCTGCGGCAACCTGCTGGCGACCGCCGTGCTGGCGGTGCTGGCCGCCGTCCAGCCCGCCGAGGCCTTCGACGCCTGGGGCTGGCGCATCCCGTTCCTGCTGTCCGGGCTGCTGGTCCTCATCGGCCTCTACATCCGCCTGGCCGTATCGGAGTCCCCGGTGTTCCTGGAGGCCGCCCGCAAGGCCGAGGCCTCCGCGCAGGCGTCCGGCCCCGCCGAGCGCGCGCCCCTCGTCGCCGTCCTGCGCGACCACTGGCGGGAGCTGCTGGTGGCGATGGGCGTCCGCGTCGCCGAGAACATCTCCTACTACGTGATCACCGCGTTCATCCTGGTCTACGCGGTGCAGGAGGCCGGGGCCGAGCGCGGCACGGTGCTCAACGCCCTGCTGGCGGCGGCGGTCGTCCAGCTCGCGGCGATCCCGCTGTGGGGCGCCCTGTCCGACAAGGTGGGGCGCCGCCCCGTGGTCGCCTTCGGCGCCGCCGGGGTCGGTGTGTGGATGTTCGTGTTCTTCCCGCTGGTCGACCGTGCGGGCTTCGGGGCGATCCTCGCCGCCGCCGGGGTGGGCCTGGTCCTGCACGCCGCCATGTACGGGCCGCAGGCCGCCTACTTCTCCGAGCTGTTCGGCACCCGCACACGCTACTCGGGCGCCTCCATCGGCTACCAGCTCGCCTCGATCGTCGCCGGGGGGCTGGCCCCGCTGATCGCCACCTCGCTGCTGGCGGCGTTCGCCTCGGCGGTGCCGGTGGCGGTGTACGTGGCGGGGGCGGCGGTGATCACCCTGGCGGCGGTGGCCGTCTCCCCGGAGACCCGCGGCCGCGACCTGGGACAGGGCGGCGGACCGGGCGCGGGGGACGCCGGGGACACCGGCGCGTCACCGGTGGAGGGCCCGGCGGAGGGTCAGGCCGGGGCCCGGTAGCCCTCCAGGTACTCCAGCTCGGCGGGGGTGAGCCGACGCGAGCGCTGCCGCTCCAGGTCGTAGCCGACGATGACGGACTCGGCCCGCAGGTAGACCCGATCGTCGTCGAGGATCTCGTAGGCCAGCCGGAAGCTGGCCCCGCGGACCTCGGTGACGCGGGTCTCCACCCGCACCGGGTCCCGCCGCAGCAGCAGCGGGGCCAGGTAGTCCACCTCGTGCCGGGCCACCACCATGGCCCCGAACGGGCCGCCGTTCCCGGCCTGGCCGCCGGGGGCCTCCCCGGGGGCGTCCCACTTGAGGAACGCGATGCGCGCGTCCTCCAGGTAGGTCAGCATCCGCACGTTGTTCACGTGGTTCAGCGGGTCCAGGTCGGCGAAGCGCACGTGGGCGAGGTGCACGTGGCGCCGTCCGCGCCCCGGCGCGGCGGCGCCGCACTCGCCCGCGGCCTGCGCGCTCTGCGGTTCCGCCCCGGTGTCCAGCACGTTCGTCCGTCCCCCCTGGTCCGACTCGTGCCCCCGTCCGGGCACGACGTCCCAGGATATCGGGGGTCCCGAGCGGCGGACGGGGCGGGGCCGGGCGGGCGAGGACGGCAGAGGACGGGGCCGGGGGCGGGGGGACGCACCGCCCCGCCCCCGCTCCTAGCCTTCGGCCTGCGCGTCGCCGCCCATGCCCGTGTACCGGGCCAGGAACGCCAACTGGTGCGCGCTCAGCGCGACGCTCCGGCTCACCGACCGCGCACTGTGCCCCACCTGGGCCTCCCGGCGGATCAGCACCGGCCGCTCCTCCGGCGGCGCCGCCGTCGCGTGCTGCAGCGCCGCGCACATCTTCCGCGCGTGCAGCGGGTCCACCCGGGTGTCGTTGTCGAAGACGGTGAACAGCGTCGCCGGGTACAGCACCCCCTTGCGCACCCTGTGGTACGGCGAGTAGGCCAGCAGCCACTCCAGCTCCTCCGGCACGTCGGCGCTGCCGTACTCCACGCTCCACAGCCGCCCGAGGCCGAACCGCTCGTAGCGCACCATGTCCAGCAGCGGCGCCGACGACACGGCGGCGGCGAACAGGTCCGGGCGCTGCGTCACGGCCGCCCCCACCAGCAGGCCGCCGTTGCTGCCGCCCATCACCCCCAGGCCGTCGGCGCGGGAGGTGCCCGAGGAGACCAGGTGCTCGGCGGCGGCGATGCAGTCGTCGAAGACGTTCTGCTTGGCCCCGAGCATCCCCGCCCGGTGCCACTCCTCGCCCTCCTCCAGGCCGCCGCGCAGGTTGGCCACCGCGTAGGCGCCCCCGGCCCGCACCCATGCCAGGATGGTGGCCGAGTAGCCGGGCGTCATGGAGATGGAGAAGCCCCCGTAGCCGTACAGCACCGTGGGCCGCGGCCGGTCGTCCCCGTCGTCGGGGCGGACCACCAGCATCCGCACCGGGGTGCCGTCGCGGGAGACCGCCACCTGCTGTTCGGTGCGGACCGGCGGCAGGTCCAGCCCGTCGGCGCCGGGCGCCGACGCCCACCGCTCCAGCCGCCCGGTGCGCGCGTCCAGCCGGTGCACCCCGACGGGGGCGGTGTGGTCGGTGTAGGTGAACCACACCTCGTGGCCGCCTTCGGGGCGGTCCATCAGGCCGCCGACACTGCCCAGGCCGGGCAGGTGCACGGTCTCCAGCAGCTCCCCGGTGGCCAGGTCGTGCCGGGTGACCTCGCTGATGGCGTGCCGCCGCCAGGAGGCCACCACCTGGGGGCGCTCCAGCTCCGGCCCGTCGAGCACGGTGTAGTCGTCCAGCACCGCCTCCGGGTCGGGCCCGATGAGGGTGCGCCAGTTCTCCGCCCCGGGCTCGGCCGGGTCGCACACGCACAGGCGGCCGCGCGGGGCGTCCCGGTCGGTGAACACGTACATCCGCCCGTCCCGCCCCACGTGCGGGGAGGCCTCGGCGTCCACGCCCTCCTGCACGGGGCGCAGCCGCGGCGCCTCCAGCGGGCCCTCGCGCAGGTCGGCGATCCAGGCGTCGTTGCTGGCCGAGGTGCCCTCCGAGGCGGTCAGCACCAGGTGGTGCCCGTCGCGGCCGATCGCCACCCCGTAGTACTCGGTCATGCCGCGGCCCTCGCCGAAGACCGCGGTGTCCGAGTCGGCCGGGGCGCCCACCCGGTGCAGGTACACCCGCCGGTGGTACTGTGCCTCATCCTCGGGGACCTGCTCGGGCGGCAGGCGCCGCACGTAGTAGAAGGCCTCCCCGCCGGGCAGCCACGCCACCGGGGAGTACCGGCACCGGTCGATGGGCCCGTCCACGACCGCGCCGGTGGCCACGTCCATCACCCGCAGCAGCGGCTCCTCGTCCCCGCCCTCGGAGACCTGGTAGGCCAGCAGGCGGCCCTCCCGGTCGGGCCGCCAGTAGTCCAGCGTGGTGGTCCCGGCCGGGTCGAGCGCGTTCGGGTCGACCAGAACCCGCTCCCCCTCGCCGGGGGCGGCGGTCACCAGCACGCCGTGCTCGGCCTCGGGGGCGCGCCGCATGAAGAACGACCGCTCGCCGCNGTGGCCGGCGGACAGCAGCGCCCGGATGTCGGCGGCGAACCGCTCCTGCCCGGTGAAGCCGCGGGCGGCGGCGGCGAAGAGCGCGTCCTGGGCCGCGGACCACTCCTTGGTGCGCGCCGCACCGGCGTCCTCCAGCCACCGGTAGGGGTCGGCGACGCGCGTCCCGTGCAGCTCGTCCACCAGGTCCTGGCGCTCGGCAGGGGGGTAGCGGAGATCAGGCATGCCTGAACTCTACTTAAACGCCCGACAGGGACGGCCCCCAGCCGGGAGAAGGGCGGCGGAACGCGGCGGGAAAGCGCCGCCGGTCGGCGCGCTTCCCCGAATCCCGGGGCGTGCTGCGCGATTATCGGAGCCCAGTGGTCCAGCGCCGCCGCGGAGAAACGGGGTGGCGGGGGAGCGGTCGGACAAAGCAAACTGATTGCGGGACGTCACTCGGCGGGAACCACCCACGGGAGGTCCGTGTGGAAGAGTCGACAGCGCCGGCCGTCAGGCCGGCCCACAGGGAGGTCTCCTGGCTGGCCGACCGGCTGGCCGGGGTCGAGACACGCAGGCCGGGGGCGGAGGCATGAGTGCCGCCACCGGAACGGAGGGCGGTCCGGTAAGCCGCCATGTGCTGCTGCTCAACGCCAGTTACGAGCCGCTGACCACGCTTCCCCTGCGCCGCGCGGTGCTCTTGGTGCTGCGGGACAAGGCCGAGGTGGTGCACGGGGATGCCGCGGGCACGGTGCTCCACTCGGCGTCGATGGTGCTCTCGGTGCCGTCGGTCATCCGGCTGCACCGCTACATCAGGGTCCCCTACCGCAGGCGGATCCCCCTCACCAGGGTCGCGCTGATGCGCCGGGACGGGCACCACTGCGCGTACTGCGGTAAGCGGGCCGAGACCATCGACCACGTGGTCCCGCGCTCCAGGGGAGGCGCGCACGTGTGGGAGAACGTGGTGGCCTCGTGCAAGCCGTGCAACCACCGCAAGGCCGACCGGCTCCTGGACGAGCTGGGGTGGAGACTGAACGTCACCCCCACGGTGCCCCGCGGGCTGCACTGGCGGCTGATCAACGGCGAGCAGCACGGCGACCCCCAGTGGGCGCCGTACATGACACGCCAGGCGGCCTGACCGTACAGGCGGCGGCCCGGGGCGGGCGTTCCGACGTCCCACCCGGCCCGGGCCACCCCCGTCGGGTGCCGTGCGGGCCGCGCACGCCGTTCGCGGCGGCCGCGGCCCGCACGGCACCCGCGGCCCGCGCTTAGGATTCCCCCATGCCCCGATACGAGTACGCCTGCCGTGAGTGCGGCACCACCTTCGAGCTGAGCCGCCCGATGGCCGAGTCGGACGCCCCGGCGTCCTGCCCCGGGGGCCACGGCGACACCGTCAAGCTGCTGTCCCGCGTCGCGGTCGCCGGGGTGGCCCAGGCCCCCGCACCGGCCGGGGGCTGCTGCGGGGGCGGGTGCTGCGGCGGGGGCTGAAGGCGAGGGCGCGACGGCCCGGGCCCGGTGTCCGGCCGGACACCGGGCCCTTACGCGTGCGCGGCGCCCGGGGTCAGCCCTCGACCTGGGACACGTCGCGGGAGGCGCCGGTGGAGGCGGACGTGGCCATCGCCGCGTACGCCCGCAGCGCCGGGGTCACCTTCCGCTCCCGCGCGCGCGGCCGGAAGCCGCCCTGCTCCTTGAGCAGGCGCTCGCGCCGGGCGGCCAGCTCGTCCTCGGCCACCTCCAGCACCAGCCCCCGGCTGGGGATGTCGATGCTGATCACGTCCCCGTCCTCGACCAGGGCGATGTCGCCCCCGGCCGCCGCCTCGGGGGAGGCGTGGCCGATGGACAGCCCCGAGGTGCCTCCGGAGAAGCGCCCGTCGGTCACCAGCGCGCACGCCTTGCCCAGGCCGCGCCCCTTGAGGAAGCTGGTCGGGTACAGCATCTCCTGCATCCCCGGGCCGCCCTTGGGGCCCTCGTAGCGGATGACGACCACGTCGCCCGGCTCCACCCGCTTGTTGAGGATGCCGTCGACGGCGTCCTCCTGGCTCTCGAAGACCTTCGCCGGGCCGCTGAAGGTCATCAGCTCCTCGTCGACCCCGGCCGTCTTGACCACGGCCCCGTCGGCGGCCAGGTTGCCGAAGAGCACCGCCAGCCCCCCGTCGGGGCTGTAGGCGCTGCCGACCGACCGGATGCAGCCGGCGTCGCGGTCGGTGTCCAGGGAGTCCCAGCGCACGTCCTGGGAGTAGGCCTTGGTGGTGCGCCGCCCGCCCGGGGCGGCGTGGAACAGCTCCACCGCCTCCGGGGAGGCGGTCGGCTCCACGATGTCCCACTCGGCCAGGCACTCGCCGACGGTCTTGCCGTGGACCGTGGGCAGGGAGGTGTCGATCAGCCCGCCGCGCGCCAGCTCGCCCATGATGGCGGGGATGCCGCCCGCCCGGTGGACGTCCTCGATGTGGTACTTCTCGGTGTTCGGCGCCACCTTGCACAGGCACGGAACCCGGCGGGAGAGCTCGTCGATCTCGGGCAGGCCGAAGCCCACGCCGCCCTCGGTGGCCGCCGCCAGCAGGTGCAGGATGGTGTTGGTGGACCCGCCCATGGCGATGTCCAGCGCCATGGCGTTGGCGAACGCGTCCGGGGTGGCGATCGAGCGCGGCAGCACCGAGGGGTCGTCGTCCTGGTAGTAGCGCCGCGCCGCCTCCACGACCAGCCGCCCGGCGTCCTCGTAGAGCCGCTTGCGCGCCACGTGGGTGGCCAGCACGGTGCCGTTGCCCGGCAGCGCCAGCCCGATCGCCTCGGTCAGGCAGTTCATCGAGTTGGCGGTGAACATGCCCGAGCAGGAGCCGCAGGTGGGGCAGGCGGCCTCCTCCAGGGTGGCCAGCTCCTCGTCGGAGACGCTCTCGTCGGCGGCGGCGACCATCGGGTTGATCAGGTCGAGCTTGCGCTCCTTGGTGGCGGTGCCGTCGACCACGGTGACCCGCCCGGCCTCCATCGGGCCGCCGGAGACGAACACGGTGGGGATGTTCAGCCGCATCGCCGCCAGCAGCATGCCGGGGGTGATCTTGTCGCAGTTGGACACGCACACCAGGGCGTCCGCGCAGTGCGCGTTGACCATGTACTCCACGGCGTCGGCGATGAGCTCGCGGCTGGGCAGCGAGTACAGCATGCCGCCGTGGCCCATGGCGATGCCGTCGTCCACGGCGATGGTGTTGAACTCGCGGGGGACCCCGCCGGCCTCGCGGACGGCGCCGGAGACGACGTCGGCGACCTCGCGCAGGTGCACGTGGCCGGGGACGAACTGGGTGAAGCTGTTGGCCACGGCCACGATCGGCTTGCCGAAGTCCTCGCGCTCTACCCCGGAGGCGCGCATGAGGGCGCGCGCGCCGACCATGTTCCTGCCGTGGGTGACCGTGCGTGAGCGGAGTTCTGGCATGGGGTGCTCCCGATCGAGACGTCCTCTTCCGTGAATCCTAGCCCCGACGGAGGAGTGCTCGCGTCTCGACCCTGAAGATCGGACGTCCGAATATTGAGACGTGCGGAGGTCGCGGACGGTCGGGGCGGGCGTG
>NZ_ANBH01000274.1 GCF_000341185.1 Nocardiopsis chromatogenes YIM 90109 | reverse complement strand
GGCCCGGTCGCGCCCGGTGCCGCCCGTACCGTCGTGTCCGTTCAGTGCCGCGGAGGGAGCACCTTCTCCGCGGCCTGGTGAATCTCCTCGATCTCCTTCTCGGTGAGCCTGCTCTTGCCCGAGCGCAGCCACTTGCGGACCTTCTGGCCCTGGATGACGTCCACCCCGCGCAGGTTGTGGCTGTCCCAGGGCATGCCGGGGCCGTAGATCGCCAGCGCCGCGCGGACCGTGATATCCCGGCCGAGCTCCTCGCTGATCAGCCGCTGGGCCTCGCGCGCCTCGGCCAGGGCCTCGTCGATCCGCTCGTTCTTGGAGAACCGCCCGTGGTAGAGCTTCTCCAGCTTGTTGCGGAGGGGGAGGCGCTTGTCCCACGACTCGGAGTCGATGGCGAACGCGCCGCGCCGCCCCACGATGAAGTGGTCGATCTGCCCGTTGCCGCCGGGCACGCCGCGCGCGTGCAGGACCCGGTAGCCCACCTTCTTCATCACCCGCAGCTGGGCCTCGGTGCGCCGCTGGGCCATCGAGGGCTTGCGCCACCGCGGCACCTCGGACTGGCGCCGGGCGGCGTGCACCGCGAGCCCGACCAGGGTGCCCGCGGCGAAGGTGGCGCCGATGCGCCAGTCGCCGGTGAGGAGTCCGGCCGCCAGGCCGGCCAGGAGCGCGGCGGCTCCGCGAACGGCCCAGCGGCGTGCGTCCTTGGAATTGAGCAGGTCGCCATAGGTCGTCCGGGCCACGGCATCGGGGCCCGCCGAATTCCGGGAGCGGGAGTCCGCTCCGGCCGACACGAAAAAGGGCGACAGGGATGCCGCCTCCTGGCGCTGGGCGCCGTCCTTCTCACTGGTTGCCGATTCCACGATGGAAAGAGTAGTTCGATCCATATACGAGTCCTAGTCCATCGAAACTCACACTTTTCTTCCCCGGGCACTTCCCGCCGCACGCGTGTCCCCGGGGTAAGAGCAGGGAAGGCTTACCTTTCGGCC
>NZ_ANBH01000273.1 GCF_000341185.1 Nocardiopsis chromatogenes YIM 90109 | reverse complement strand
CGCCCCTCGCTGCGTTCTCATCAGTCGACAGCCGCCCAGGCCGACTCCTCCTGCTTTTCAGGAGCGCAGTGGCCTTGCGATGGACGCACCTGGACACCGCTCGCTACGGCCATGACCCACGCAACACCCCCTAGGCTTCGTCCATGGGTCAGATTCACGACTTGACGGCGCTGGAGCAGGCCGCGGCGGTGCGCCGCCGGGAGCTGTCCCCGGTGGAGATCGCCGACCACTACCTGGACCGGATCGAGCGGCTCGGCCCCCACCTGGGGGCGTTCATTACGGTCACCGCGGAAATCGCACGAGAACAAGCCCGCAACGCGGAGAAACGGGTCGTCCGCGACACGCCGGAGGAGCTGCCGCCGCTGCTCGGGGTCCCGGTGCCGGTCAAGGACCTCACCCCGGTGGCGGGGGTGCGCTGGACCGCCGGGTCGGCCGCCTTCGCCGACCGCACCGCCGAGGTCGACGCCGACGTGGCCGCGCGGCTGCGCGCCGCCGGGACCGTGCTCACCGGCAAGACCAACACCCCCGAGTTCGGGGTGCCCTGCTACACCGAGAACGACATCGCCCCGCCCGCCCGCACCCCCTGGGACCCGTCCCGCTCGGCCGGGGGCTCCAGCGGCGGCGCCGCGGCCGCCGTGGCCGCGGGCCTGGCCCCGGCCGCGCACGCCAGCGACGGCGGCGGGTCCATCCGCATCCCCGCCTCGGTGTGCGGGCTGTTCGGCATCAAGCCCTCCCGGGGGCGCATCACCAACGCGCCGCTCCAGCCGGACTACGTCGGCCTGTCCACCAGCGGCCCGCTGGCCCGGACCGTCGCCGACGCCGCCGCGCTGCTCGACGCCATGGCCGGGGGCGCCCCCGGCGACTACTACGCCCCGCCGCCCTCCGGCGACGGGCGCACCTTCCTCGACCACGCCCGCGCCGAGCCCGGGCGGCTGCGCATCGGCCGCTTCTCCGCCTCCCCGGTCCCCGGCGCCGAGGTCCACCCCGAGGTCGCCGCGGGCTATGAGGAGGCCTCCCGGCTGCTGGCCTCCCTCGGCCACGAGGTCGAGGAGGTCGACCCGCCCTTCGACGCCTCGCTGATGCGGATGTTCGAGGTGGTGTGGGCGGCCATGGCGGTGGCCACCCCGGTGCCCGAGGAGGACGAGGCGCGGCTTCGGCCCATCACCCGGGGCATGCGCGCCCGCGCCCGCGCCGCCTCCGTCGAGGACTACATGCGCGCCACCGGCGGCATCCAGATGGCGCTGCGCCGGGCCGTGCCGCGCCTGGACGCCTACGACGTGCTGCTGTCCCCGACGCTGGCGCAGCTCCCGGCGCCGGTGGGGTACTTCGCCGCCGACGACCCGCGCGAGGAGTTCGCCCGGATGTCGGCGTTCACGCCCTACACCTCCATGTTCAACGTCACCGGCCAGCCGTCGGCGAGCGTGCCGCTGCACTGGACCGGCGAGGGGCTGCCGGTCGGCGTCATGCTGACGGGGCGGCTGGGGGAGGAGGGGACGCTGCTGTCCCTGTCGGCCCAGCTGGAGCGGGCCCGGCCGTGGGCGGGCCGCCGCCCGGACCTGTCCGCCCTGGAGCCTTGATCCCCAGGCTGAGCAGCGCGGCGAGGGTGGCCAGGGCGGCGGCGCCGCCGACCCCCAGGGCCACCCCGCCGTGGTCGATCAGCCAGCCGGTCAGCGGCGAGGCGACGGCGATGCCGCCGGTGGTGGCGGTGGTCATCCAGCCGTAGGCCTCGCCGCGCCGCTCCGGCGGCGCCAGGTCGCCGAGCCGCTCGGTGACCGCGGCCACCGTGGGGGCGATCGCCAGCCCCGCGATGAACAGCACCGGGGTGAGCAGCCACGGGGTGGGCAGGTGCAGGACCGGCGGCAGCAGCGGCACGATGAGCACCGCCCCGGCCGCGGTGCCGAACGCCCGCAGCGGGATGCGCGGCGGCCCGGCCAGCGCGCCCGCGATCAGCCCGCCGACCAGCGAGCCGAAGGCGTAGACCGCCATCAGGCCCCCGGCGTACCCCGGGGCGCCCAGCTCCCGCGCCCACGCCACCATCGCCAGGTCCACGGCGCCGAGCCCGGCGACCAGCACCATCACCACCCCGACGCCCAGCAGCAGCCGGGGATCGGCCAGCAGCGAACGGCGGCGGCCGTAGGCGGCCCCTCCGGCCGCGCCGCCGGGCCCAGAGGCCCCGCCCGCCGGAAGGGTGTGCCCGGCCCGGCGCAGCGCCAGCGCGAACCCGGTGGCCCCGGTGCAGGCGACGGCCCCCAGGGTGAGCAGCCCGACCCGGCCGCCCCCGACGCCGACCACCGCCGCGGCCAGCAGCGGCCCCACGATGAACAGCAGCTCCTGGAGGGTCGCCTCGGCGGCGAACACGGCCTGCCGGGTGGGGCCGGAGGTGATGCGCGGCCACAGTGACCGGCCGATCTGCGTCGCCGGGGGCTGG
>NZ_ANBH01000272.1 GCF_000341185.1 Nocardiopsis chromatogenes YIM 90109 | reverse complement strand
CCACCGCCAGCGGCAGCGCCGCCCACCACAACCGGGCGGGCAGGAACGCCATCACGGCCAGCCCGGCGCCGTAGACCAGCGCGGAGTACAGCAGCAGCCGGTCGTTGGGGCGGCGGTCGGCCATCCGCCCGCGGATGGGCCCGCCGAGCGCGGTGCCCACGGTCAGGCCCCCGGCGACCAGTCCCGCCAGCGCATAGGAGCCGGTCCACCCGGCCACCAGGAAGGTGACCGCGATCGGCATGCCCCCGATGTGCAGCCGGGCCGCCAGCGACCAGAAGAGCAGCCCCCCGAGCCGGGGCACGGCGAACAGCCGTCGGTAGGACTGGAGCATTGTCCTACTCAATCACAGGATTCGTCCTATTGTTAAAGGATCCCATGTTTAGCCGCGACGACGTGTCCGCAATCCGATGAACAGGCGCGCAGCGACGAGCGGAGCAGAGGAGAGGCGCCGCCGGGGCGAGGGGCGGCCCCTGCGGCAGCGCTGTCGGCTACCGGGCGTGTGCATGGTCACCGCGAGGGGCGGCAACGGAGGAAGCGGTTCCCGGGCCCCGCCTGCCGTCCACCGGGTCCCGGACGGTCCGGGTGGGCGGCGCGGTACCGGAGTTCGCGCTCTTCCGCGCCCGAGGTGCCGCCTGATCCATTGCCGCGCGTCCCCCATGCGGGCGACGACGTCGCTGCTCGGAGCGCTTGGCAGGAGTGCCTATGCGGCGAACCGGACCCGGTCCCGTCTGTTTCCGGTCCCGAACGGTGCATGGCGTTCAAGGCCCGAACGCCCCTCCATGCGGCATCATCGTGTGCTGTGAGCGATGCGGACCTGGCCCGGCTGGCCGAAGAGCACGGCGTAGCGACCACCTACGAGGACTGGCGGGGCCGCCGTGTGCGCGTCGGTGCCGACACCCTCCGCCACGTCCTGGCCGCGCTGGGGGTGGACGCCTCCGACCCGCGCGCCTCCCTGGAGGCCCACTGGGCCGACCAGGCCCGCCGCATGCTGCCCCCCGCCGTCGTCGCCCGTGCCGGGCGCTCGCCGCGGATACCGCTGCCCGACGGCGCCCGCTCCTGGGTCGAGCTCGCCGACGGCGGCTGGGCCCGCCCCGGCCCCGACCTGCCCACCGGCGTGCACTCCCTGCACGCCGAGTGCCACGGCATCGCCCAGAGCGCCCCGCTCCTCGTCGTCCCCGACCGGCTGGAGCCCCCGCGCGCCCTGGGCGACCGCCGCGCCTGGGGCCTGACCGCGCAGCTGTACTCCATCCGCTCCCGCGCCTCCTGGGGCCTGGGCGACCTGCGCGACCTGGCCGAACTCGCCGACTGGAGCGCAAGGGACCTGGGCGCCGCCTTCACCGCCGTCAACCCGGTCCACGCCGCCGAGCCCGAGATCCCCCTCGAACCCTCCCCCTACCTCCCGGTCAGCCGCCGCTACTCCAACCCCATCTACCTCCGCGTCGAGGACGTGCCCGAGTACGCCCGGCTCGACCCCACCCAGCGCGAGGCCGTCCAGCGCCTCGCCCGCCCCCTGCGCGAACGCGGCCGCACCGCCGACCTCCTCGACCGCGACTCGGTGTGGAGCGCCAAGCGCGCCGCCCTGGAAGCGCTCTACCAGGTGCCGCGCTCGCCCGCGCGCGAAGCCGCCTTCCAGGCCTACCTGGAGCGCGAAGGCGCCCCGCTGGTCGAGTACGCCACCTGGTGCGCCCTGGCCGAGGAGCACGGCCCCGACTACCGCGCATGGCCCCCGGAGCTGCGCGACGTCTCCGGCCAGGAGGTGGGGGCGCGGGCCCTGCGCCGGTGGCCCGAGGTCGACTTCCACCGGTGGCTGCAGTGGGTGCTCGACGACCAGCTCGCCGCCGCCCAGGCCAGCGCCCGTGCCGCCGGGATGCCGGTGGGCATCGTGCACGACATGGCGGTGGGCGTGCGCACCGGCGGCGCCGACGCCTGGATGTACCGCGGCACCCTGGTGGAGGGGGTGAGCGTCGGCGCCCCGCCGGACGCCTTCAACCAGCAGGGCCAGGACTGGTCGCAGCCGCCCTGGCACCCGGTGCGCCTGGCCGAGGAGGGGTACTCCCCCTTCCGCCAGACCCTGCGCCAGGCCATGCGGCACGCCGGGGGTGTGCGCGCCGACCACGTCGCCGGACTGTTCCGCCTGTGGTGGATCCCCGAGGGCGCCGACCCCTCCGAGGGCGTCTACGTCCGCTACGACCACGAGGGCATGGTGGGCTCCCTCCTCCTCACCGCGCAGGAGAGCGGCGCCCTGGTGGTCGGCGAGGACCTGGGCACGGTCGAGCCGTGGGTCCGCGACCACCTGGCCGAGCGCGGCGTCCTGGGCACCTCGGTGCTCTGGTTCGAGCGCGACGAGAACGGTGCCCCCAAGCGCCCCGAGGACTGGCGGCGCGCCTGCATGGCCACCGTCGCCACGCACGACCTGCCGCCGGTGGCCTCCTTCCTCACCGCCGAGCACGTGGAGCTGCGCGACCGGCTCGGGCTGCTCGACCGGCCCGTGGCCGAGGAGCGGGCCGAGGCCGAGGCGCAGGTGGAGGCCTGGCGCCGCCGCCTGGTGGAGCTGGGCCTGCTGGACGAGGGGGTGGACCCCGTCTCCTCGCCGTCCACCGTGGTGGCCGCGCTCCACGCCTACCTGGCCCGTACCCCGGCGCAGCTGGTCGGCCTGGCCCTGACCGACCTGGTGGGGGACCGGCGCATGCAGAACCAGCCGGGCACCTCCACCGGGTACCCCAACTGGCGGATGCCGCTGACCAGCGCCGAGGGCGAACCGGTGCTGCTGGACGAGCTCTTCGCCGACCCGCACCTGTCGGCGGCGGTGCGCCGCGCCCTGCAGCCGGTCACGGCCGGCCTGTGCCGGGGAGGGTGAACGGGAGGGCGCCCGAGGAGGGCCCGCATACGCGCACGGCGGGGCCGGGGGAGACCCCGGCCCCGCCGTCTCGGCCGCTCGCCGTCGGCTGGATCGCCGATGGGGAACTCTGCATCAGCCGCGGACACGGCGAGGGGTGCCCGTGGCCGGTGTGTGCGGGCCGGGTGCGCCAGGGGGCGGGGCGGTGGTCTGGACCCTGAAAGGCCGGAGCGCCATGCCGGGTGGACGGCCGGGGGCTCATGGGCCGGGGTGGGCCGGAGGGGGTGCGCGCTCCACGCCGCGATCGGGCACGACCGTTTGACCGGTGCCCCGGTCAAACGGTTGCCGGTGGTGGCCTACAACCACTGACCGGGGCACACATCTCCCATCAACCTTGCTGTGGTGTTCCTCGGGTCAGGCCCTACTGCGCGACGCCCGGGCACGCCCCTCGCCGCGTTCCCATCGGTCGACGGCACGCTCAGGCCGACTCCCCTGCTTTTCAGGAACACAGCGGCTATGCGATGGACGCACTTGGACGCCGCTCGCTACGGACCCGACCCGAGGAACACCCCCTGGGGCGTGTTCCTCGGACCGTTCTCGGCCCGCGGCCACCGGAGCGGTGCCCGCTGCGCCGGGACGCTCGACCGGCCGACCAGGATGGACGTCGCGCCCCGGCTTGCGAGTGCCGCCCCGGACTGTTGCCCGCTCATCGGGAGGTCTCCGAGGAACACGCCCTGCGCGCTCACCCGGCTACTCGGCGGCCTCGGCGTCGCGGCGGCGGGCGCGCAGCGCGCGCTCGACCGTGGCCCGGCCCTCGATCAGCAGGCGGTGCAGCGCCGGGGCCGGGTTCTGCGCCTCGATGTAGGCGTCCGTCCGGCGCAGCGTCTGCTCCTCCACCAGGTGCGAGGGGTAGGCGATCTCAGCGAAGGACTGGGCGAACTCCTTCGTCCAGTTCTCCCAGACCTCGCCCAGCCGCGCGAAGTACGGCTCCACGTACGGACGGCACAGCTCGCCGTGGGACGGCTCGGTGAAGCCCAGCAGCGTCGCCCGGAACTCGGCGTTGGCCATGTCCCCGGCGGTGATCCGGTCCCAGGCGGCCGCCTTGGCCTCGGCGGTGGGGACCGCGGCCCGGCACGCGGCCGCGAACCGCTCGCCGGTGGCCGTCGGGTCGGACTCCAGCTCCGCCGCGATCTCCTTCTCCCCGGCCTTGCCGCGCGCCACCAGGCGGCGCAGCAGCGTCCAGCGCAGGTCGGTGTCGACGGTCAGGCCCTCGACCTCCAGCGCACCGTCCAGCAGCCCCTGCAGCAGCGACAGGTGCTCGTCGGACACGGCCGCGTCGGCGAACCCGTGCGCGTAGACCAGCTGCAGGTCGCTGCCGGGCGCGGCGGCCGTCAGCAGCCCGCGCAGCTTGGTGGCCAGCAGGTCGAACCCGGTCGGCGCCCACTCGGGGTCGGCGTAGTTCACCAGCGCCGACACCGCCTGGCGGAGCAGCATCTGGGCCACCGACACGTCGTGCACCCCGCCGATGCCCGACTCCACCAGCCGCACGTAGTCGCGCGCGGCCATCTCCGCGTCCCGGGTCATGTCCCAGGCCGCCGAGAAGCACAGGGCGCGCGGCAGCGACTCGGCGATCTCGCCGACCCCCTCCACCACGGTGCGCAGCGACCGCTCGTCCAGGCGGACCTTGGTGAAGGTCAGGTCGTCGTCGTTGATGAGCACCAGGTCCGGGCGCTCCTCGCCGACCAGCTCGGGCACCTCGGTGCGGGCGCCGCGCACGTCCAGCTCGACCCGGCGCCGCCGCACGATCCCCTTGTCGGTGCGGTCGTACAGCCCCACCGCCAGGCGGTGGTCGCGCAGCGTCGGGTAGTCCTCGGCCGCCTCCTGCAGCACGGCGAAGGAGGTGAAGCGGCCCCCGTCGTCGGTGGTGAACTCGGGGCGCATGGTGTTGACCCCGGCCGTCTCCAGCCACTGCCGCGACCAGTCCGACAGGTCGCGCCCGGAGGACCGCTCCAGCTGCCGCAGCAGGTCCGACAGCTCGGTGTTGCCGTAGGCGTGCTCCTTGAAGTACTCGCGCACGCCCTCGAAGAACGCGTCCACGCCCACGTAGGCCACCAGCTGTTTGAGCACCGAGGCGCCCTTGGCGTAGGTGATGCCGTCGAAGTTGACCTCCACCGCCTGCATGTCGGGGATGTCGGCGGCGATGGGGTGGGTGGAGGGGAGCTGGTCCTGGCGCAGCGCCCAGGCCTTCTCCACGTTGGCGAAGGTGGTCCAGGCGTCGGTCCACTTGGTGGCCTCGGCCTGGCAGTGCACGCTGGAGTAGGTCGCGAACGACTCGTTCAGCCACAGGTCGTCCCACCAGCGCATGGTGACCAGGTCGCCGAACCACATGTGCGCCATCTCGTGCAGGATCGTCTCGGCGCGCCGCTCGTAGCGGGCGTCGGTGACCCGGGAGCGGAAGACGTAGTCCTCCAGGAAGGTGACCGCCCCGGCGTTCTCCATCGCCCCGGCGTTGAACTCGGGCACGAAGAGCTGGTCGTACTTGCCGAAGGGGTACCGCATCCCGAAGACGCGGTGGTAGAAGTCGAAGCCCTGCTTGGTGACCTCGAAGATGGCGTCGGCGTCCAGGTGCTCGGCCAGCGACGCGCGGCAGAAGACGCCCAGCGGGATGCCGTCGTGGGAGTCGCGCTCCACGTGGTAGGGCCCGGCGATGAGCGCGGTGATGTAGGTGGAGATCGGGTCGGTGGCCGGGAAGTGCCAGCGCACCGCGTCCGGGCGGCCCTCGACCGGGGCGCGCTCGGTGTCCGGAGCGCTGTTGGAGACCACCTCGAAGTCCGTGGGCGCGGTCACCGCCAGCTCGAACCGGGCCTTCAGGTCCGGCTGGTCGAAGCAGGTGTACATGCGGTGCGCGTCGGAGGTCTCGAACTGGGTGTACAGGTACACGTTTCCGTCGACCGGGTCGACGAACCGGTGCAGGCCCTCGCCGGTGCGCATGTAGGCGGCCTTGGCGACGATGGTCAGCTCGTTGGCGGCCTCCAGGCCGTCCAGCGCGATGCGCCCGCCGTCGAAGACCTGCGCGGGGTCGAGGGCGCGCCCGTTGAGCACCACCGACTCCACTTCGGGGGCCACCAGGTCCACGAAGGTGGAGGCCCCGGGCTCGCTGCAGTCGAAGCGGATCACCGTGGTGGACGCGAACGTCGTGTCCCCGGTGGTCAGGTCGAGCTCGACGTCGTAGGAGGCGACATCGAGGAGCCTTGCGCGCTCGCGTGCCTCGTCGCGTGTCAGGTTGCCCGCCACGTACCGCTCCCTTCACGGCCGCCGTCATCGCCGGCCGGACTCGACGAACGGCCCCCGTGCGCCGTTCGCGCCCGGCGGCCCCTGTGATTCGGTTTCCGCCGTTGATCCTGCCACTTCCCGACCGCCGATGCGGAACCGGAATGCCGGGCGCGGCGGCGGGGTTGTGGTGCGTGGGCGGCCCCGGGGCCGCCCGGGGACCCCCACTGACGACCCGGAGATCGAGGGCGGAGCGATGAGCGAGACGAAGACGGTGGACTTCTGGTTCGACCCGGCCTGCCCGTGGGCCTGGCTGGCCTCGCGGTGGCTGCTGGAGGTCGAGAAGGTCCGGCCGGTGAAGGCCCGCTGGCATGTGATGAGCCTGGCCGTCCTCAACGAGGGGCGCGACGACCTGCCGGAGCGCTACCGCGACCTGCTCCGGTCGGCCTGGGGGCCGGTGCGGGTGGCGATCGCGGCCGAGCAGCGGTTCGGCCCCGACATCCTGGGACCGCTGTACACCGCCATGGGCACCCGCATCCACCTGCAGGGACAGGAGCTGGGCCCGGAGCCGGTGCGCGAGGCGCTCAAGGAGCTGGACCTGCCGGCCGATCTGGCCGACGCGGCCGAGTCCTCCGACTACGATGAGGCCCTGCGCGCCTCCCACAAGGACGGGATCGACCGCGTCGGCGAAGAGGTCGGCACACCGGTGATCTCCGTGGAGGGGGTGTCCTTCTTCGGTCCGGTGGTGACCCCCGCCCCCAAGGGCGAGGCGGCCGGGCGGCTGTGGGACGGCGTGCTCCTGGTCGCGGGGACCGACGGCTTCTTCGAGCTGAAGCGCAGCCGCACCCGGGACCCCATCTTCGACTGAGAACACGCACCGGAACGACGCACGAGACGATGCGCGGCCGCGCGGCTCCGGCGCCGGAGGGCGCCGGGGCGGTCGGCCGCACGGAGAACAGCCCGGGAGGACCGGCGATGAGCGGACCTGACGACGAGCGGCGGGTCGACCTGTCGGACTTCGACGACGGCCCGCCCGTCCTGCCCGACATCACCGACGACGAGCGCGGCTCGTCGTGGGGCGAGTACGAGGAGGACGACGTGGCCCGTCTGCTGGAGGACCGCCCGCCGCACTGGGGCTGATCCGGGCGCGGTGTCGTGGGGTGCGCCCGTCCGGTCGAGGCCCGCATGGGCCGGGCCGTTCCCGGCCCATGCGGTGCATGCGGTGCGCGGCGGCGGGCGCGGTCACGTCCGCCGGGTTGGTGTCATTTCCGTCCGGACGGCTCGGCGCGGTCGTCACGGGCGGTCACGGGCGTGGGACGGTCCTGCGTCAGTGGCGGCGCCCTGACCGGCTTCCTGCCCGTCGGCGGTCGGCCTTCGGCCGCCCGCCCATGGCGGCCGAAGGATCCGCGGGCGCCTTGTGGTGGTGCCCGCTGCGGAGGGCGCTTCCGCGTACCTGCCCTCGTGTCTCGTCCGCGGTCACGTCCGTGGAATCTCCGTCCGACCAATCCTGCGCGGTCGTCATGGCCTTGGGGCGGTCCTGCCTCTGTGTCGGTGCGCTGACCGGCTTCCTGCCCGTCGGCGGTCACGGCCGCCGAGAACCACACCGCTCCAGCGGATACCGCCCCGTCCGCTCCTTCGGCGGTCCCGGCCACCGCCCGGCGCGGCCCCGATACGGGTCCCCGGACGGATTAACCTAACAGTGTTCTGGGAAGGTGGGCGGCATGCGATCCCTCTACATCGAGGGCGCCTGGACGCCCTCCGCCTCCGACGCCTCCATCGACGTCGTCGACCCGTCCACCGAGGAGGTCATCGACGCCGTCCCCGCGGGGGACGCCTCCGACGCCGACCGCGCCGTCGAAGCGGCCCGCGCCGCCTTCCCCGGCTGGTCGGCCCTGCCCGTCGCCGAGCGCCGCGCAGCCCTGGGCAAGGCCCTGGACCTGCTGCGCGAGCGCGCCGACGGCATGGCCCGCACCATGGCCGCCGACATGGGCGCCCCGCTGCGCTTCGCGGCCAAGGTCCAGATCGGCCTGCCGCTGCTGATGTTCTCCACCTTCCTGGACCTGGCCGAGGAGGTCGGCGAGCGCTACTTCACCGGCGAGGAGGTCGGCAGCTCGCTGGTGGTGCGCGAGCCCTACGGGGTCGTCGGCGCCATCACCCCGTGGAACTACCCCCTGCACCAGGTGGTGCTCAAGGTCGTCCCGGCCATGCTCGCCGGGAACACCGTGGTGCTCAAGCCCAGTGAGGTCGCCCCGCTCAGCGCCTACGACCTGGCCGAGGCGCTGCACGACGCGGGCCTGCCGCCCGGCGTGTTCAACCTCGTCATGGGCACCGGCCCGGAGGTCGGCGAGGCGATCGCCGCACACCCGGGCGTCGACATGGTCTCCTTCACCGGTTCCGGCCGCGCCGGAACCCGGGTGGGCGAGGTCGCCGCCGCCACCGTCAAGAAGGTCGCCCTGGAGCTGGGCGGCAAGTCCCCGAACGTGCTGCTGGACGACGCCGACCTGCCGACCGCCGTCAAGGCCGGGGTCGCCGACGTCATGCGCAACACCGGGCAGAGCTGCAACGCCCTGACCCGCATGCTGGTGCCGCGTTCGCGCTACGACGAGGCGGTCGCCCTGGCCGCCGAGGCCGCCGCCAAGTACGCCCCGGGCGACCCGAAGGAGGAGGGCACCCGCATGGGGCCGGTCGTCTCCGCCGCCCAGTTGGAGCGGGTGCGGGGCTACATCGAGGCGGGCGTCGCCGAGGGCGCCCGGCTGGCCGCCGGGGGAGCGGAGGCGCCCGAGGGGGCCGGGCGCGGCTACTTCGTGCGCCCCACGGTCTTCGCCGACGTCACCAACGACATGCGCATCGCCCGGGAGGAGATCTTCGGGCCGGTCCTCACCGTCATCGCCTACGACGACGAGGAGGACGCGGTGCGCATCGCCAACGACACCGAGTACGGCCTGGCGGCCGGGGTGTGGTCCGGCGACCCCGACCGCGCGATGCGGGTGGCCCGCCGCCTGCGCGCCGGTCAGGTGCAGGTCAACGGCGGCGGCGTGAACCCGCTCGCACCGTTCGGCGGGTACAAGCGCTCGGGCGTGGGGCGCGAGTGGGGCCTGCACGGGCTGGACGAGTTCTGCGAGGTCAAGGCCATCCAGCTGTGAGGGGTGGGGCCGGACGGGGCACCCGGGACCGCCGCATAAGATGATCCGTGGCGTTTCGCCCCGGTTGTTATGTCCCGGTTCCCGTCTGTCGAGGTGTGACGTGAGCAGCAAGCCCGAAGTGTCCAAGGCCGGTCCGCTGAGCAAGGACGTCAAGGCCATGGTCGTCACGAACGTGGTGGCGGTCCTGTCCATGGCCCTGTTCGCGGCCCTGGGCCTGGGCGTCGCCTACGCCGCCAACGGCACCCTGGTGTTCTGAGGCAGGCCGACGGCCGACCGCGGCCCGCTCCGCCCCNGGCGTTTTGTGCGCCGCTGCCCTGCCACACTAGGGGCGTGCGAGTTTATCTTGGTTCCGATCACGCGGGCTTCGAACTGAAAGAGCACCTGGTGGCCTGGCTCAAGGAGCACGGGCACGAGGTCGCCGACGCGGGCCCGGCCGTCTACGACGCCGTCGACGACTACCCGCCCTTCGTGCTGCGCGCCGCCGAGGGCGTCGCCGCCGACCCGGGCGCCCTGGGGATCGTCATCGGCGGCTCCGGCAACGGCGAGCAGATCGCCGCGAACAAGGTGAAGGGTGTGCGCGCGGCGCTGGCCTGGAGCGAGGAGACGGCGGTGCTGGCCCGCGAGCACAACGACGCCAACGTGGTCGCGATCGGGGCGCGCATGCACAGCCTGGAGGAGGCGACCCGGCTGGTGGAGCGCTTCCTGGGGACGCCCTACAGCCGGGAGGAGCGGCACACGCGCCGCATCGACATGCTGTCCCGCTATGAGGAGTCCGGCGAGCTTCCGCCGCTGCCGTAGCCGGTTCCGGCGCCGCCGACGCCCGGTGGCCGCTCCCGGAAGGGGCGGCGGGGCCGGTGCGTGAAGAAGGACGGGGGCCCCGCGAAAGCCTGCCGAAGGCGATCGGCGGGCCCGCTGCGCTGCCGGGGAGCGGACCCGCCGGGCGGGACGTCCCCGGAGCTCGCCCGGGGGACGACGTCCTGCAGCGACCGTAATACGGTTCGCGTCCGCTGAAAAGTGCCGGACCGCCTGAGACATGGGGAAGCGGCGGCGTGTGCGCGGTGGGACGGCCCCGGCCGTGCACCGTCGGCCACCGGGCTCGACTCGGGGGCGCCCCACACGGCCGTTCTGCGCCTCTGGGACGAAGGCGCGCCGGGGACGCCCCCGCCCGCCGACACGCCCCGGCGGCGCCGGTCACGGTCGCCGAAGGCCGCACCGTGTTCCGTTTCGGGTTCATTGGGGGCCGGAAGCAACGCCTTCCCGTCGGCTGAGGGCTCATTCCGCCGGGAGAGGTTGGCGTCGCCCTCGGCCCTGGTGGCCCGGTCGCGCAGGGGCTCGGGGCCGGTGTCCGACCCGCGCGAGCGCCCCGGGGCGCGCAGCTCATCGCGGTATCTCCCTCCCGCCGGAATGTCCCTCCCCCTTCCCAGGGGTGAGACCCCCCGGAACGAAGCACCGCTCCGGCGGACGCCATCCGACCCGCTCGCCGGAACCGCCGGAATCGCCGGAGACTCCGGAGCCGGAACCGTCAGAAGACCACCGAGCAGAACGGCGCGTGGTCGATCGACAGGGCCAGGTCCAGCTTCGCCGCCGCGCGGGGGGTCGCCTCGGTCGCCATGCCCGCCGCCGTGTACGCGTTCAGCTTCGTCCACCCCAGGTAGGCGGCGCCCAGCTGGGCCACGTCGAGCGACAGGTCGGGCTCCTCCTCCGTCCGCACGCACTCGGCCGCCCCGGCGCCGTCGGCCCGCAGCCGCCACCGCCCGGCGTTCCACGGGCAGTCGCGGTCGGCCACCTCCAGGACGGTGTCCACCGGCGCCGCGTACGCCCGCTCCTCCAGCGCCCGCGGCAGGTCCACCAGCCGCAGCCAGAACGCCTCACCGACCTTGGCGCGCACCCGGTAGGCATCGGCGGCCAGGGAGAACAGCGGGGAGTCGGCGGGCAGCATGCGCGCCGTCACCTCCCCGACCAGGTCCCGGCCGAGCACGTGCCCCCACAGCAGGGCCTCGGCGGCGGGAGAGGCGGACACCAGTTCCTTCAGCTCCAGCCGCCCGTTCGGCATCTCGTCGTCCCAGTCGCCCTTGGTCCGGTACACCGCGTACCCCTGCGGGCCGGTGGGCCCCTCGGCCACGGCGCACAGCCAGGGGCCGTGCCCCTCCCGCTCGCCCGGCTCGTCCCGCAGCAGCAGGTCCCACCAGGCGCCGCTGCGCTGGAACTGGCCCACCCGGCTCTCGGCCTCGGCGCTGAAGAGCGCCTCCATCTCCTTGCGCATCTCCGCCCGGGGGCCCAGACGCAGGGTGAGCGACGGGTCGTGCGGCACGTCCGGGCGCAGCCGCACCTGGCGCGGGTCCATCCGGACGTCGAGGCACCGGGCGGCCGGACCGTACCCGAACCGCCCGTAGATCGCCCCCTCGGTGGCGAAGAGGGCGGCCACGCTCTCCCCGGCCGCGCGGATGTCGGCGAGCTGGCGGCGCATCAGCGTGCTGAGCACGCCCCGGCGCCGGTGCGTGGGCCACACGCCCACCGCCGAGACCCCGGCGACCCGCCGCGGCCCGCCGGGCAGCGCCATGGTGAACGGGTGCACCACGGTGGTGCCGATCATCCGGTCGCCGTCGAAGGCGGCCAGGGTGCGCTCCAGGTCGGTGACCGGGCGGCGGAACCCCTCGTCCTCGGGGTCGCGGGAGGACAGCAGGGCCGTCCCGCACACCCGGGCGAACTCGGTGAACTCGTCGGACTCGATGGGGCGGACCGGCCACCGCGGGCCGGAGACTGCGTTGTCGTCCATGCCGGTTTCCTACTACCGGAGCCGCGCGCAGGCGAATGGTTTTTCCGCCGAAACGGGTGTGAGATCGCCGGTCGCCTGACGCGCACCCGCTCGTCCGGCCATACTTGACCATGAGGAGTTCTGCGCGATTTCCGGGCTGCACGCTGGGGCGATATCGGATGGTCCCTTTTCGGGTTTGCTGTCGTTTTTGCCGCCGGGGCGGCGTGCTCGACCGGTTTTCCCGCGCTAAGGTGCGGGGACGATGAACTCCACGCCCGCCGCGAAGCTCAGCCGCCGTGCGCGGTCCCTCTGGCAGCGCGCGGCCGCCTTCCTCAGGCGCAAGGTGCTCTTCCGCTACCGCCTGGTGCTCATCACCCTGGTCCTGCTGGCCGTCGGCATCTGCGCCGGGGCCGTGTGGGGGCCGCCCGGGTGGTTCCCGCCCAGCGCCGTCATCCTCACCGTGCTCGCCGGGGGGCTCCTCCTCAAACGCAAGAGCCTGGCATTCCTGCTGGGCGTGGTCGCCGTCACGCTGCTGGCCACCGCCGTGGCCCTGGACTTCAGCCAGGTCGGCCCCGGCCTGGCGGTCACCATCGGCGTCGCCGGGGTGCTCGCCTACCTGCTGTCGGGGGTGCGCGAGCGCCTGGGCGTGCAGGGCTTCGGCGGCGAGAAGATGCTGCTGGAGCTGCGCGNCCCCCCTGCCCGCCCTGCCGCAGGGGTGGGGCGCCGGGGCGGTGCTGCGCCAGGCGGGCGGGTCCTCCTTCGGCGGCGACTTCCTGCTGTCCCGCCTCCAGGACGGGCGCCTGGACCTGGCCCTGGTCGACGTGTCCGGCAAGGGCGTGGACGCCGGGACCCGGGCCCTGCTGCTCTCCGGCGCCTTCAGCGGCATGCTCGGCGCCGTCCCCTCCGAGCAGTTCCTCGCCTACTGCAACGACCACCTCGTCCGCACGGCCGAGGGTGAGGGGTTCGTCACGGCCGCGCACCTGAGCATCGACCTCCAGACCGGCGACTACCTCATCACTTCGGCGGGCCACCCCCCGGCGGTCCAGTTCGACAACGGGGCCGGACAGTGGTCGACTACCGATGCCAAGGGCGTCGTGCTCGGAGTGATCCCCGAGATGACCTACACGCCGGCGGAGGGCCGCCTGCGCCCCGGCGACGCGATCATGCTCTACACCGACGGGCTGATCGAGACCCCCGGCGAAGACCTCGACGCCGGCGTCGACCGCCTCCTCGGCGCCGCCGAGGGGATGGTCGCCCAAGGGTCCCGTCAGGGCTTCCGGAAGGGCATCGAGCGCATCGTGGACACCCTCGGCAAGGGCGGCAACGACGACACCGCGCTCGTGGTCATCTGGCGTTCCTGACGCCGTTCCCGGGTGGGCCCCCGCGCGGGGGTAGTGTCGCACGGTGCCCGCCCCGGGCCCGCGCGTGCCCGGAACGCGCCGACGGACGAGGGAGCGAAGGGGGTGCTCGGCGTGGCCGACGAGGACAACGGCGAAGAGCTCATCCGGCTGATCGAAGAGAACGACCTCACCGGAATCCGCCTATGGCTGGCCAGCCATGCCCCCTATGAGATCGCCGACGAGCTGGAACGCATGGACAGCCACCGGGCGATCGTGCCCTTCCGGCTCCTGGACAAGGACCGCGAGCTGGAGGTCTTCGAGGAGCTCGACCCCGTCCACCAGCAGGAGATCCTGGTCGGCCTGCGGGACGCGGCCTTCCACGACCTGCTGGAGGAGATGGACCCCGACGACCGCGCCCGGCTGATCGGGGAGGCCCCCGCCAAGATCGCCACCCGCGCGCTGGCCGGGCTCAGCCCCGCCGAGCGCAAGATGACCGCCGCGCTGCTCGGCTACCCCGAGGGCTCGGTCGGCCGGTACATGACGCCGGAGACGGTGATCCTGCACCGCGACCTGTCGGTGGGCCGCGCCCTGGAGGTGGTGCGGGCCAAGAGCGCCGAGGCCGAGACGGTCTACACCCTGCCGGTCGTCGCCGACGGGCGCCGCTTCGACGGCACCGTGCAGCTGGCCGACCTGGTGCGCGCCGACGACGAGACCCCGCTCAAGGACGTCGTGGACGTCCTGGTTCCGCGGGTGCGGGCCACCGAGCCCGCCGAGGACGCCGCCCGCCTGATGCAGGAGGCCAACCTGGTCGCGCTGCCGGTGGTCGACTCCGAGGAGCGCTTCGTCGGGCTGCTCACCTTCGACGACGCCCTGGAGCTGATCGAGGCCGCCGACTCCGAGGACTTCGCCCGCCAGTCCGGTGCCAGCCCGGTGGCCGGGCACTACGTGGCCGCGAGCGTGGTGCGGCTGGCCCGCGCCCGGGCCACCTGGCTGCTGCTGCTCATCGTCGCCGCCACCTTGACCGTCAACGTCATGCAGGCCTACGAGGCGACGCTGGAGCAGGTCACCGCGCTGGCCCTGTTCGTGCCGATGCTCACCGGCACCGGCGGGAACGTCGGCTCGCAGTCGGCCACCGCCATCGTGCGCGCCCTGGCCGTGGGCGAGGTGCGGGTGCGCGACCTGCCCCGGGTGGCGGGCAAGGAGGCCCGGGTCGGCCTGCTGCTGGGGCTGATGCTGGCCGCCGTGGCGATGGTGATCGGCTCGGCCCTGGTGGGCACGGTGATCGCCGGGGTGGTGGCCGGGTCGGTGATCGCCATCTGCACCTGGGCGGCGGTGATCGGGAGCTGCATGCCGCTGCTGGCGCGCCGCGTCGGGGTGGACCCGGCCGTGGTGTCGGCGCCGCTGGTGGCCACCCTGGTCGACGCGACCGGCCTGCTCATCTACTTCAACATCGCCCGGCTGGTGCTGCACATCTGAGGCCGCCGGGGCGGGTGCGCCCCGCGGGGGCGGCCGCCACCCCCGGCGCCGCCGGGCCCGCCGCCTCCCGGCCGTCGGCGCGTCCGTGCCCGCCGCCGGGCATGACCGCCGGGGCCTCCGGGTATCGATGACGGAGAGACACTGGCCGGACGCGCCGAAGGGGGACGGAATGTCCGGAATCGGAGACGCTTTCGACAAGGCCAAGAAGGCCGCCGCGGACCACGGTGAGAAGCTCGCCGAGGGGGTCGAGAAGGCGACCGGCTTCGCCAAGGAGAAGACCGGCGGCGCGCACGACGACAAGATCGACAAGGCCGGCGGCGCGGCGACCGAGTACCTCCGCAAGCAGGCGGCCAAGCAGCGCGGCGAGGACGGCGGCAAGGAGAGCTGACGGGGAGCCGCCGCGCGCACGCGCGCACGCCGAGAAGGGTTCGGCGCCCGGGGCCGACGCCCCGGGCGCCGCGCTGTGCTCGGGCGAGTTCCCTGGCGGGCGCCCGGACGGCCGCTCAGCCGGTGCCGACCGGTCCCGCGCCCGCCGCGCGGGCGCTCCAGCGGCCCGCCCGCCGCTCGATCTCGATCGGGTGGTCGAAGCACTCCGACACGAACTTGGAGGTCAGCACCTCGTCGGCCGGGCCGCACGCCACCGTGCGCCCGGCCCGCAGCAGCAGCGCGTGCGTGGTGGTGGCGGGCAGCTCCTCCAGGTGGTGGGTGACCATCACGGTGGCCAGGTGCGGGCGCGCGGCGCGCAGCCGGTCCACCGCCGCCAGCAGGCCCTCGCGTGCGGCCACGTCGAGGCCGGTGGCGGGCTCGTCGAGGAGCAGCAGGTCGGGGTCGGCCATCAGCGCGCGGGCGATGAGCACCCGCCCCCGCTCGCCCTGGGAGAGCGTGGTCCACGGGTCCTGGGCCCGGTCGGCGGCCCCGAGCAGGGCCAGCAGCTCTCCGGCGCGCGCGGCCTGCCCCGGCGCGGGCTCCCAGCGCGGCGGGATCTCGATGCTGCCGGTGGCGCCGGTCAGCACCACCTCGTGCGCGGGGAGCGCCGACCGCAGGTCGTGGCGGGGGTCGACGTGGCCGATGCGCGCCCGCAGCTCGCGCACGTCCACCCGGCCGAGCCGGTGCCCGAGCACGTGCACGGAGCCCCGGGTGGGGTGGGCGCGCGCACCGAGGAGCGTGAGCAGGGTGGTCTTCCCGGCGCCGTTGGGGCCGAGCAGCGCCCAGTGCTCGCCCGGCCGCACCGCGAGGGACACCCGGTCGAGCAGGAGCTTGCCGGTGCGGACCAGGTCCACCGCGTCGGCGTCGATAACGTTCCGGTCGCACTCGTCGGCGGCCACGGGGTCACCGCCCTCTCTCGCTCGCTGGCCTGTCGGACGCCGGATCACCCTACCGCCGGGGCGGACGGGGGCGCGGCCCCGCCCGCCCCGGCCCCGGCGCCCGGACCGGCCCGGTGGTCGCACGGTCGACCTGCGCATTTACCGTGGGAGGCGACAGTGGGCACATCGCGCCGCGATCGGCGCGGAAGGGGCGCGAGAAGGTGGTAGGGGACCCATCCGACAAGCCGTGCAAGCTCGTCGTGTGCCGGGGCTGCTGCTGCGGGACCAAGAAGAAGGTCCCCGGGGTGGACCACAAGGCGCAGCTCAAACGGCTCAGCGGGATCGAGGACCACGAAGGGCGGTCGGTCCCGGTGCGGGTCAGCAAGTGCCTGGGGATCTGCTTCAAGGCCAACGTGGTGGTCGTGCAGCCCTCGTCGAAGGGGCGGGCCGACGGCGGGCGGCCGGTGTGGCTGGGCGACTTCACCGAGGACCGGCTGGTGGACGAGCTCGACGACTGGATCTTCCGGGGCGGTCCGGGGGCGGCGCCGGTGCCCGAGCCGCTGCAGCCCCACCTCACGTCCAAGGACGCGAAGAAGCCCAAGAAGAAGAAGCTGAAGAAGCAGCTCAAGAGGAAGCGGAAACAGGCCGAGAAGGACAAGAAGGAGAAGAAGGCCGCGGCCTCCAAGGGGGGCAAGGGGGACAAGGGCAAGGCGGGCGAGAAGGGCGCATCTCCCGAGAAGGCCAAGGGGGGCAAGGCCCGCAAGGCCGAGGGGAAGAAGAAAAAGAAGAAGTGAGGTGGGCCCCCGCTCCACCCCACTTCTCCTCACCTCTGCGCCCCTCCGGCGCCCTCACCGGACGCCGGGGACCAGGCCGCGGCTACGCGGGCGCCGCCACCTTCTCCGGCTCGCCCCCGTCCGGACCGCCGTCCTCGGACTCGGCCCCCCGGCCCGTGTCCAAGGTGGTCGCCAGCGGCTTCTCCTTGATGAACAGCGACAGCACGAACCCGACCGCCACGATCGGCACCCCGTAGAGGAACACCGGGGGCAGCGCACCCGCGAAGGCGTGCACCACGAAGTCGCGCACCTCGGGCGGCAGGGCCTGCAGCATGTCCGGGGTCAGCGAGCTGATCCCGGCCTCGCCGCCCTGCATCCGCAGCCCGCCGCCGGGCAGGTCGGCCACCCGCTCGTTGAGCCGCCCGACGAAGATCGACCCGAAGACCGCGATGCCGAACGACGCCCCGATCTGCCGGAAGTAGTTGTTGGCCGAGGTCGCCGTGCCCAGGTACCGCGCCGGGGCCGCGTTCTGCACGATGAGCACCAGGTTCTGCATCACCATGCCCACGCCCAGGCCCATCACCAGCATCCCGGCCGCGTTGTACAGGTAGCTCGTGTCGGCGTCCATCCGCGACAGCAGCGCCAGCCCGACCATGATCACCGCGGTGCCCGCGATCGGGAAGACCTTGTAGCGCCCGGTGGAGGAGATCAGCCGCCCGGTGGTGATGGTGGCCGTCAGCATGCCCGCCACCATCGGGACCATCATCAGCCCGGACTCGGTCGCCGTGGCGCCGTTGACCATCTGCAGGAAGGTCGGCAGGTAGGACACGGTGGCGAACATCGCGATGCCCACGGTGATCCCGATCAGCGCGGTGAGCACGAAGTCGCGGTTGCGGAACAGCGACAGCGGGATGATCGGCTCGCTCGCCCGGCGCTCGGCCAGCACGAACAGCGCGGCGCTGACGACCGCCCCGGCGGCCAGGCCGATGATGACCGGGCTGCCCCAGTCGTACTCACCGCCGCCCCAGCTGGTGAACAGCACGATGCACACGCTGGCCGCGGCCAGCAGCAGCGTGCCCAGGTAGTCCAGGCGCGGCCGGGGCCCGTCCGGCTTGGGCAGGTGCAGCACGGCGGCCGCGACCGCCAGGGCGGCGGCGCCCAGCGGAAGGTTGATGTAGAAGATCCACCGCCAGTCCAGGTGGTCGGTGAAGAAGCCGCCGAGCAGCGGGCCGGCCACCGAGGCCAGGCCGAACACGCCGCCCATCAGGCCCATGTAGCGGCCGCGCTCGCGGGCGGGCACCACGTCGGCGATGATCGCCTGGGCGGTGATCATCAGACCGCCGCCGCCGATGCCCTGCAGCGCGCGGAACGCGATGAGCTGCGGCATGTTCTGGGCGATGCCGCACAGCACCGACCCGGCGAGGAACATGACGATGGCGAAGATGAAGACGTTCTTGCGGCCGAACAGGTCACCGGCCTTGCCGTAGATCGGCATGCCCACCGTCGCGGCGAGCATGTAGGCGGTGACCACCCAGGACAGGTGCTCCAGCCCGTTGAGCTCGCCCACGATGGTGGGCAGGGCGGTGGACACGATCGTCTGGTCGAGCGCGCCGAGCAGCATCGTCAGCATGACGCTGAAGAACACCCAGCCGACGTGCGGCTTCTTGCTCCCGCCGCCCGCGCGGCTCGGCGGTGCCGAGGGGTCCCCGGTGCCGGTGGTGGTCATGGATGGATCTCGCTTCCCCGTGGGATGGTTCGGACGCCGCCCCGGCGGGCGCGGCGTCGGTTCGGTGGGTGGGGCCGGGACGGGTGAGGGGGCCGCCTCAGGCCCGCTCGGCGGGGAGCACGAAGAACTCCCGAAAGGCCTGGAACGTCTCGTCCATGACGCGCTCCAGGTCCTCCCGGAAATCCTCGGGCTCGGGCGCCGGGTCGCAGGGGCCGTGCCCGGACTCCTTGAGCCGGTGCATGGTGAACCGCATCAGCGTGGTGGCCATGAGCGCCCCCAGCTGGGCCCGCGTGCCCTCGGCGTCGCCGTCGCCGAGCCGCGCCGCGATGTCGGCGGCGACCCGCTGCTCGGTCTCGGCGAAGCGGGCCATGACGCGCGGCATGAGCGCGGGCTCCTGCTGGACCAGCCGCTTGCGCTGGAACAGGTCCCGCATGGCCGTGCGGTGCTCCTCCGGATCGTCGCCGACGAAGGTCATCAGGTAGGCCTTCAGGTCGTCGACGGGGTCCCCCGTGGGCCCGCCCGAGACGAAGACGGCCCGGCCCTCCTCGGAGGGGCCCAGGGGGCCGTCGCCGACCAGGGCGTCGTCCTTGGAGGCGTAGTAGTTGAAGAAGGTCCGGGAGGACACGTCCGCGGCGGCGGCGATGTCGTCGACCGTGACCGCGTCCAGCCCGTGCTCCAGGACCAGCCGCACCGCCTCGCGGTGCAGGTTGCGGCGGGTCTCGCGCTTCTTGCGCTCCCGCAGTCCCATGGTGGTCCCCCCGTCGGAGTCGGGCCGTCCCCTGCCACCCTCTATATTGCAGACTCTGCAAAAATGCGGCAACTGAATTTCTGCGTGATCTGAATCTCGGGCGGGCGGGGGAATGCCGGGAACGCCGGAGGGGNCCCCCGTCCCCGGCGCCCCCCTCCGGCACCGGTCCCTCCCGGCGCCGCTTCTCAGGCCCGGGACTTCTCCTGGGAGGCGAACTGGGTGCGGTACAGCGCCGTGTACAGCCCGCCGGACGCCAGCAGCTCGTCGTGGGTGCCCCGCTCCAGGATCCGCCCGTCCTCCATGACCAGGATCAGATCGGCCTCGCGCACCGTCGCCAGCCGGTGGGCGATCACCAGGGAGGTGCGGCCCTCCAGGGCGGTGGCCAGCGCCTCCTGCACCGCCGCCTCGGACTCGGAGTCCAGGTGCGCCGTGGCCTCGTCCAGCACCACCACCGAGGGGCGCTTGAGCAGCAGCCGCGCGATGGCCAGCCGCTGCTTCTCGCCGCCGGAGAGCCGGTAGCCGCGGTCGCCGACCATGGTGTCCAGGCCGTCCGGCAGGGTGTCGAGCAGGTGGCCGAGCTGCGCCGCCCGCATCGCCTCCACCAGCTCGGAGTCGGAGGCCTCCGGCCGGGCGTAGCGCAGGTTGGCGCCCACGGTGTCGTGGAAGAGCTGGGCGTCCTGGGTGACCACGCCGACCGCGTCGCGCACCGAGTCGAACGTCGCCCCGCGCAGGTCGGTCCCGCCCAGGCGCACCGCGCCCTCGGTCGGGTCGTACAGGCGCGACACCAGGTGGGTCAGCGTCGTCTTCCCCGCGCCGGAGGGGCCGACAAGCGCGACCAGCGACCCGGCCGGGGCGGTGAACGACACTCCGCTGAGCACCTGGGTGTCGCCGCCGGCCTCGGCCTGCGGCGTCAGCTCCAGGGAGGACAGCGAGGACTCGGCGGCGGTGGGGTAGCGGAAGGACACCCCGTCGAACTCCACGTCCAGCGGCCCCTCCGGCAGCGGGCGCGCCCCGGGCGCCTCGTCGATCATCGGCTTCAGATCCAGCACCTCGAAGACGCGGTCGAAGCTGACCAGCGCCGTCATCACCTCCACGTGCACGTTGGACAGCGCGGTGATCGGCGCGTACAGGCGGGTGAGCAGGGTGGCCAGCGCCACCAGGGTGCCCAGCTCGAAGGCGCCGCCGACGACCAGGGCGCCGCCCACCCCGTAGACCACGGCGGTGGCCAGGGCGGTGATCAGCCCGATCAGGGTGAACAGCAGGCCGCCGACGACGGACTGGGTGATGCCGATGTCGCGCACCCGCCCGGCCTGGGCGGAGAAGGCCGCGGCCTCCTCCTCCGGGCGCCCGTACAGCTTGACCAGCATCGCCCCGCCGACGTTGAACCGCTCGGTCATCAGCGAGCTCATCTCGGCGTTGAGGTTCATCCCGTCGCGGGAGATCCCGGCCAGGCGGCGGCCGATCAGCTTGGCGGGGATGAGGAACAGCGGCACCAGCACCAGCGCCGCCAGGGTGATCTGCCAGGACAGCACGAACATGGTGGCCAGCACCGCCACCGTGCTGATCAGGTTGGACACGATGGACTGCAGCACCGAGGTGATGGCGCGCTGGGCGCCCACCACGTCGGTGTTCAGGCGGCTGATCAGCGACCCGGTCTGGGTGCGGGTGAAGAACGCCAGCGGCATCCGCTGCACGTGCGAGAACACCTGGGTGCGCAGCAGGTAGATGACGCCCTCGCCGATCCGGGAGGACATCCACCGGTTGGCCAGGTTGAGTACGGCCTCCAGGACCGCCAGCCCGGCCACGGCGAGGGCCAGGGACGCCACCAGTCCGGTGTCCCGGTTCGCGACGCCCTGGTCGATGATCTGCTTGAGCAGCAGCGGGTTGGCGACCACGATCGCCGACGCCAGCGAGGTGCCGAGCACGAACAGCACGATGGAGCGCGAATGCGGGCGGGCATAGCCCACGATGCGCCGGGCGAGGCCCTTGGGCAGCGCGCTCTGCTTCGCGCTCCCGTCGTTGACCAAGGAGCGGTAGATCGGGGGCCCACCCCCGCCCATCATCGCCATATCGACCTCATTCGCCTTCGGGACAACGCGCGGACAGCAGCGGAGGCGCGGCGAACCCGGCGCCGCCCTGCAGCGTCGTCAACAGCCCCGGAAGGCGGCCTGTTCCCGGATCGGGCAGGAGCGAAGCCCATGCCGTGAGCGGGAATAAGCGGCCGGTACCGGCCTTCACCATGCGGCGAAGGCCGGCGGCGCCCGGCGGCCGTGCCCCGCGGCCGTGTCCCGCGGGCGCGCGCTCAGAGACTGGGCGACAGGCGGTTCAGCGTCGCGCTGGTGGAGCGCCCCCGGGTGAGCGGGAGCTCCCAGAAGTCGGCACCGAGGGCCTCGGCCCCGCGCCGCTTGGCGTCGGTGTGCGGGTCTCCGGCGGTGATGGCGAGCGCGGCGGGGTCCACCGGGCGCAGGAGGTCGGCGTAGGCGTCCCAGCCGTTGACCTCGGGAGGGCCGGAGACGATGAACACACCGTCGACACAGCGCAGGGCGGCCAGCAGCTCGGCGCGCTCCTCGTCGGGGTTGACGGGCCGGTCGGGGCCCTTCCAGGCGCTGACCCGCCGGTCGTCCTCCACACCCACGACGAGGGGCAGGCCGCGGTCGCGGATGGAGGAGAGGAAGCGCAGGTGCCCCACGTGCAGCACGTCGAACACCCCGGTCACCACGGCCGGGGACGCACCCCCCGGCGGCCCGGCGATCCAGCGGGCCGTCAGCGCGGGAACCTCCATGGGCATCTGCACACCTTCACACGATCGACCGGACGCGGAGCGGCCGCGGGCGGGGCTCGTCCGCCCGAACCAACATATCCCCGAGGAAGGCCATTCCCCACGCACGGTCCACCCATCGGCGCGCGCCCATGAGGCGGTGCCCACACCCGGACCGGCGGCGGGGCCGCGAAACGACGAAGGCCGGGTCCGTACGGACCCGGCCTCGGCCGTGTGCGGAGCGGGCGACGGGAATCGAACCCGCATGGCCAGCTTGGAAGGCTGGAGTTCTACCATTGAACTACGCCCGCGTGGCTCCGGTCCCTCTGAGTTTCCTCTAGACTCGTTGAGCCGACGGGGACAAGACTACAGTCTCCGCAGCGTCGGTCGTACACCCGGACGGCGCGGCCGGCGCGAGGAGTACGGGGAGTAGCGCAGCTTGGTTAGCGCGCATGCTTTGGGAGCATGAGGCCGCGGGTTCGAATCCCGCCTCCCCGACGAGACGTCTATGGCTCCAGGTCCGGGGGCGCTGCGGCTCCCGAAGGCCGTGAGCCCCCGCTGCTCTGCCCTAGACTTGGTGTGATCAGCAGGGGGGACGAGTTGAGGGACCGGGTTCAGGTCCCGGCTCAAGGCCCCGCGGCTCGGATCACTGACTGCTCGGCCGGTGCCGTCCCGGACACCGCGGCCTTGCGTCGTGCCCTGCGTGCCGGGTCGTCCCGGAAAACAGCCGGAAATCTAGGAGTACCGCCCCGTGAAGACCGATGTCGAGGAGCTCAGCCCGACCCGGGTCAAGCTGACCATCGAGGTTCCGTTCAAGGAGCTGGACCACGCCTTCGACGTGACCTACAAGTCGCTGGCCAAGCAGGTCCGGATCAAGGGCTTCCGCCCGGGTAAGGCGCCGGCCCGGCTGATCGACCGCTACGTCGGCCGCGGTGCGGTGATCAGCGAGGCGGTCAACCACGCCGTGCCGGAGCTCTACAACGAGGCCATCCAGAAGGAGGAGGTCTTCGCGCTCGGCCAGCCCGACGTGGAGATCACCAAGCTGGAGGACAACGACGAGCTGGCCTTCACCGCCGAGGTCGACGTCCGCCCCAAGTTCGAGGTCTCGGACTGGGAGGGCATCGAGGTCACGGTCGACGACGCCGAGGCCAGCGACGAGCAGGTCGAGGACCAGCTGGGCAACCTGCGCGAGCGCTTCTCCACCCTGGTCGGCGCCGAGCGCCCGGCCGCCGAGGGCGACCACGTGTCCATCGACCTGTCCGCCGCGGTCGACGGCGAGAAGCTGGAGGACGTCCAGGCCAGCGGCGTCTCCTACGAGGTCGGCACCAACACCATGCTCGAAGGCCTGGACGAGGCTCTGACGGGCCTGTCCGAGGGCGAGGAGGCCACCTTCTCCACGAAGCTGGTCGGCGGCGAGCACGAGGGCAAGGACGCCGACGTCACCGTCACGGTGCACAGCGTCAAGGTCAAGGAGCTGCCGGAGCTGGACGACGAGTTCGCCCAGCTGGCCAGCGAGTTCGACACCATCGAGGAGCTGCGCGCCGACGTGCGCAACCGCCTCGGCGAGATGCGCCGCGTCCAGCAGCTCTCCCAGGCCCGCGACCGCGCCATGGAGAAGCTGGTCGACTCGGTCGACATCCCGCTGCCGGACTCGGTCATCGACGAGGAGGTCGACCGCCGCCGCCAGAGCCTGGAGAACCAGCTCCAGCAGGGCGGGCTGACCAAGGAGTCCTACCTGGAGTCCCAGGGCCAGTCCGAGGAGGAGTTCGACGAGGAGCTGAAGACCAGCGCCCGTTCGGCCGTCAAGGCCGGCTTCGTCCTCGACCAGCTCGCCGTCCAGGAGGAGCTGTCCGCCGGCCAGGAGGACCTGACCGCCTACGTCGTCGAGCAGGCGCAGCGCATGGGCGTCTCCCCCGACCAGCTCGCCCAGCACCTGGTGCAGTCCAACCAGCTGCAGATCGCCTACACCGAGGTCGTCCGCTCCAAGGCCATGGACCTGGTGCTGGAGAAGGCCAAGGTGACCGACGAGTCCGGCAACCCCGTCGAGACCGCCCAGGGCGGCGACGAGGAGGCCGAGGCCCCGGCCGAGGCCGCCGCCGACTCCCCGGCCGCCGAGGGGTCCGAGGCCCAGGCCGAGGACGAGAAGTCCGAGTAAGGCTTTCGCCCTGACGCTCTGGGCCCCCGGCCGCGCCGTGCGCGCGGGCCGGGGGCCCGTTCGCTTTCTGCGGAATACGCGGCCTTCCGGGCCGCCCCCATGCGCTCAAAGCGAACAGGCCCGCGAAGCGTGCGAGCGGGACCGCGAAGAGCGTTAGTGTCGCAAGCGTCGCAACCGTTTCGATTTCGGAGCAGGTGACGAGAGTGCCGCCGACCCAGAACGAGTCCACGCGAGTCGAAGCCCGTACGGCCGAGTCGCCTATTCCCCCGGTGTTCGAGCAGACGTCGCAGCGTCTGCTGCGCCAGCGCATCATCTTCCTCGGCCAGCAGGTCGACGACGAGATCGCCAACCGCATCGTGGGTGAACTGCTGCTGCTGTCCGCCGAGGACCGGCAGCGGGACATCACGCTGTACATCAACTCGCCGGGCGGTTCGGTCACCGCCGGTATGGCGATCTACGACGTCATGCAGTACATCCCCAACGATGTGCGCACCGTCAGCATGGGCATGGCCGCGTCCATGGGCCAGTTCCTGCTGTGCGCCGGCGCCCCGGGCAAGCGTTTCGCCCTGCCCCACGCCCGCGTGATGATGCACCNGATGACCCCCCAGCCGATCGGCGGGATCGGGGGCACCGCCTCCGACATCCGGATCCTCGCCGACGACCTGCTGTACGTGAAGAGGATGTTCCAGGAGCGCATCGCCTTCCACACCGGCCAGACGGTGGAGCAGATCGAGAAGGACTCCGACCGGGACCGCTGGTTCACCGCCCAGGAGGCCAAGGACTACGGGTTCATCGACGAGGTGCTGGAGGGCACCCTCGACGTCTCCGGGCAGTCCTGAGGGGCCGCGTCACGCCTGAGGAGTCCGGGACCGGTTACCCCCGAAGTACGGTGCATGTGGAGGGCCAGAACATGAACGAGTACGAGTACAAGGCGTTCGGCGCCGGAGGCATGGCTCCGCCGAGCCCGCAGAACCGCTACATCCTTCCGTCGTTCGTCGAGCGCACCTCGTACGGCGTCAAGGAGATGAATCCGTACAACAAGCTCTTCGAGGAGCGGATCATCTTCGTCGGCGTGCAGATCGACGACACCTCGGCCAACGACATCATGGCGCAGCTGCTCACGCTGGAGCAGATCGACGCCGACCGCGACATCCAGATGTACATCAACTCGCCGGGCGGGTCGTTCACGTCGCTGATGGCGATCTACGACACCATGCAGTTCGTCCGCCCCGACGTGCAGACGGTGTGCATCGGCCAGGCGGCCTCCGCCGCCGCGGTGCTGCTGGCCGGGGGGACCAAGGGCAAGCGCGGGTGCCTTCCCAACGCGCGGATCCTGATCCACCAGCCCGCCACCGACGTCACCCGCGGCCAGGCCAGCGACATCGAGATCCAGGCGAACGAGATCATGCGGATCCGCAAGCAGCTGGAGTCCACGCTGGCCAAGCACACGGACAAGTCGGAGGAGGAGATCTCGCAGGACATCGAGCGGGACAAGATCCTCACCGCGGAGGAAGCCAAGGACTACGGCATCGTCGACTTCGTGCTGCCGTACCGCAAGACCTCCCTGAAGTAGGCGGTGTCCGCGGGCCCGTCAGGGCCCGCGGGGCCGTCCGCGGGGCCCCGGCCCCACACGCCGCGGGCGATCGGGTGGTGAAGCCGGTCTCCCTCTTCGCTTACGCTCGTTAAGAGCGACGCACAGATCACCCCGCACGGAGTCGGCGCCAAAGGGCATATCCTGCAAGAGCGGATAGGCCCGCTGGGGACGCCTCGTACCGCGGACCGCGCAGCGGGCGCACGGGCGCCGTTGACGGGGCGGCCTACGTTTTAAGGAGTGGCTGGGTGGCACGCATCGGCGACGGTGGAGACCTGCTGAAGTGCTCGTTCTGCGGCAAGAGCCAGAAGCAGGTGAAGAAGCTCATTGCCGGCCCGGGTGTGTACATCTGCGACGAGTGCATCGACCTGTGCAATGAGATCATCGAGGAGGAGCTCGCCGACTCCACCGAGCTCAAGTGGGACAGCCTCCCCAAGCCGCGGGAGATCTACGAGTTCCTCGACTCCTATGTGATCGGCCAGGAGCAGGCGAAGAAGGCGCTGTCGGTCGCGGTCTACAACCACTACAAGCGGGTCCAGTCCGACGGCGACCGCCCTCGCGACGAGGACGTGGAGATCGCCAAGTCCAACATCCTGCTGCTGGGCCCCACGGGTTCGGGCAAGACGCTGCTCGCCCAGACGCTGGCCAAGATCCTCAACGTGCCGTTCGCCATCGCCGACGCCACCGCGCTCACCGAGGCCGGGTACGTCGGCGAGGACGTGGAGAACATCCTCCTCAAGCTGATCCAGGCGGCCGACTACGACGTCAAGAAGGCCGAGACCGGGATCATCTACATCGACGAGGTCGACAAGGTCGCGCGCAAGAGCGAGAACCCCTCGATCACCCGGGACGTGTCCGGGGAGGGCGTGCAGCAGGCGCTGCTGAAGATCCTGGAGGGCACCACCGCCAGCGTGCCCCCGCAGGGCGGGCGCAAGCACCCGCACCAGGAGTTCATCCAGATCGACACCACCAACGTGCTGTTCATCTGCGGCGGGGCCTTCGCCGGGCTGGAGCGCGTGATCGACCAGCGGGTCGGCAAGCAGGGGATGGGCTTCAACGCGGTGCTGCGCACCCCTTCCGAGCACAAGGCCGAGGACCTGTTCACCGACGCCATGCCCGAGGACCTGCTGAAGTTCGGGATGATCCCGGAGTTCGTCGGGCGGCTGCCGGTCATCACCAACGTGCACAACCTCGACCGCGAGGCGCTGGTGCGCATCCTCACCGAGCCGCGCAACGCCCTGGTCAAGCAGTACCAGCGCCTGTTCGAG
This sequence comes from Nocardiopsis chromatogenes YIM 90109, assembly GCF_000341185.1. Classification (GTDB taxonomy): domain Bacteria; phylum Actinomycetota; class Actinomycetes; order Streptosporangiales; family Streptosporangiaceae; genus Nocardiopsis_A; species Nocardiopsis_A chromatogenes. The sequence continues at coordinate 3,683 of NZ_ANBH01000272.1, read as the reverse complement.
CTGGACAACGTGGAGCTGGAGTTCAGCGAGGACGCCCTGGAGGCCATCGCCGAGCAGGCCATCATCCGCGGCACCGGCGCGCGCGGGCTGCGGGCCATCATCGAGGAGGTCCTGCTCTCGGTGATGTACGAGGTCCCCAGCCGGGAGGACGTCGGCCAGGTGATCATCACCCGCGAGGCGGTGCTGGAGCACGTGAACCCCACCATCGTCCCGCGTGTGAACCCGGGCGACGAGCCCGAGGAGAAGAGCGCCTGACGGCCGCGCGGCGGGCGCCCTGAGCGCCCGCGGGGCCGATCGGCGAGGCCGCACGCCTACGGGAGCGGCCGCCCCTGGGGAAGGGGCGGCCGCTCCTTCGTCGTCCTCAGCCGTGCTCCGCCGTTTTTCGCCGTCCCCGGGGGGCTTTTCCGCCCCTTCGGCGGCGGTCCCCCGCGCCGCCCGCGCCGCGGCGCCGCCCCGGTCAGTCCTCCAGGGCCTCCGCCATGCGGGTGATGTCGGCCTGCTGCTCGGCGATGACGTCGTTGGCCATCCGCAGCACGTCGGTGTCCTTGCCGTCGATGGTGACGTCCTCGGCCATCTCGATGGCGCCCTGGTGGTGCTCGGTCATCAGCTCGACGAACAGCTCGTCGAACTCCTGGCCCTCGGCGGCCTCCAGCTCGTCGAGCTGCTCCTGGACGAGCATGCCCGGCATATCGGTGTGGTCGACCTCGATGGGGCAGGCCGCCAGGCCGCCGCCGTGGTGGCCGCCGCCGTCCTCGACCCCGGCCTCGCCCTCGCGCCACTGGGTGAGGCCGCAGGAGTCGGCGTAGTTGGGGTTGCCCTCGGCGGGCCCGTAGACGTTGGTCTCCAGCCAGGCCTCCATGGCCTCGACCTCGGGCCCCTGGGCGTCCTCGATGCGGTCGGCGATCTTCTCCACGTCGCCGTCGTCGACCCGGTCGGGGACCATCGCCGTCATGTCGAGGGCCTGCTTGTGGTGCTCGATCATCTTGAGCACGTACACCACGTCGGCCTCGTTGTGGGTGATCTCCTGGTTGGCGGCCTCGATCTGCTCTTGGGAGGCGGGCGAGGCGGACTCGCCGGGGCCGCCCGGCATGAGCACGTCGGGCTCGTCGCCGGAGGCGCCGCCCGAGCAGGCGGTGGCCGCGGCGAGGAGGAGGGCGGCTCCGAGCGCCAGGGTGTGACGCGGCACGGGGGGCTCCTCTCGGCGGGGGAAGCGCGGCGGTCGGCCGCTTCGGGATGTCTACTGTCCGCGGGGCCGGTTTGTCCAGTATCCGGCCCGTCACCGCATGGTGGCGGGCGGTGCATGCGCGTACTGAACTGCCGCTATCGCTCTGTGTGATGATTTATGTCGTTTTTACTCATGGTCGCGGTTCGTGTGGATATGTATCTTCTTCGTGTTCACCTTCGGTGTGGCGACGATGAGGAGCCCTCATGCCGAGATCCCCCCGGGTGTCCACGAGGCGCCCGCTGCGTCGGCGCGTGCTGAGCACGGCCGTGACCCTGCTGGCCGCCGCGGGGCTGACCGCCTCCGCGCTGCCGGCCCAGGCGGACACCCCCGTCGACGAGATCGACAAGAGCGACAACGTCGAGCTGATGGCCAACCTGCCCAAGCCCGAGGGGTTCGAGCCCACCAACTCGGACCTGGCCTTTACCGGTGACCACGTCATCGTCGGCAACTACAACGGCTTCGTCATCCACGACGTCTCCGACCCCTCCGCGCCCGAGATCACCGCCGCGGTGCTGTGTCCGGGCGGCCAGGCCGACGTGTCGGTGAGCGGGGACCTGCTCTACTTCTCCGTGGAGTACCCGCGGGCGAACGACGAGTGCGGGGCCCCGGCGAGCACCCCCGAGGACCCGGACGCCTTCGAGGGCATCCGGGTGTTCGACATCTCCGACAAGGCGAACCCCGAGTACATCGCGTCGGTGCGCACGGACTGCGGGTCGCACACCAACTCGCTGGTCCAGGGCGAGGAGACCGACTACATCTACGTGTCGTCGTACGCGCCGTCGGAGCGGTACCCGAACTGCCGACCGCCGCACGACAAGGTCTCCGTCGTCGAGGTCCCCAAGGACGACCCGCAGGAGGCCGCGGTCGTCGCCCAGCCGGTGCTGTTCCCCGACGGCGGCAACCACGACCAGGACGGGCTGCTGCGGCCCACCCAGGGCTGCCACGACATCACCGTCTACGCCGAGAAGGGCCTGGCGGCCGGGGCCTGCATGGGCGACGGCATCATCATGGACATCAGCGACCCGCTGGACCCCGAGGTGGTCGAGACGGTGCGGGACGACAACTTCGCGTTCTGGCACTCGGCGACGTTCACCAACAAGGGCGACGGGGTCATCTTCACGGACGAGCTGGGCGGCGGCGGTGCGGCCACCTGCAACGCCGAGACCGGCCCGGAGCGCGGCGCGGACGCCATCTACGGCCTGAAGAGCAAGAAGGGCAAGGGCGATCGCCCCGCCAAGGCGGAGCTGACGTTCAAGAGCTACTACAAGATCCCGCGGCACCAGGGCGACACCGAGAACTGCGTGGCGCACAACGGCTCGCTGATCCCGGTGAAGGGCAAGAACTACTTCGTGCAGTCCTGGTACCAGGGCGGGGTGTCGGTCATCGACTTCAACGACCTGGAGAACCCGAAGGAGATCGCCTACTTCGACCGCGGCCCGGTGTCCGGCACCGAGCTGGTGCGCGGCGGAAGCTGGTCGGCGTACTACTACAACGGCTACGTCTACTCGGCCGAGCGCACCCGCGGGTTCGACGTCATCCGCCTGGACGACAAGCGGCTCAAGCGCGCTGAGAAGGTGCGGTTCGACGAGCTGAACCCGCAGAACCAGGTCCGCTACTGAGGCACCGGGGGCCTGAGGTCCCCGCCGGGGCCCGGACCGCTCCAGTGCATCCGGGCCCCGGCCCGCGGCCGCCCGCCCTGGGCCGTGTTCCGGACATCGGTGCCGGGATACAGACGTCCTAACGTCGGTTCGCTCCCGTCCGAAACCCGGGCAGCAGGTGCGGGGCCGGTGCGGCGCCGCCGGGGACCCGGTGGGCCCACGCGCACCCGTTCCGGCGTGCGCACATTCCCGGATCGCGGCCGGATTGCCGCGGTGTGCACCGGCGACGGGGGAACCGCGCACCGTGTCGAATCGGAAGCGGTCCGGATTACCCCTCTGTACAGGAGGGGACCGGTCTAGGTAGTTTGCCCCTGTTTTCGGCTCTCATCGACGAAGGAGTCCGGATGCCGACATCCCCCCGGCCGCCCCGGCGTTCCCCGCTCGCGCGCGCCGCGCGCCTCGGCATCGCTCTGACGGGCGCGGCCGCCCTCGCCGTCGGCCTCGCCCCCGCCGCCGGTGCCGCGGACACCGACGGGAGCGGCACCGACAAGAGCGGCAACATCGAGCACCTGGCCAACCTCCCCAAGCCCGAGGGCTTCGACAGCACCTCGGCCTACAACTCGGACCTGGCCTTCACCGGCGACTACGCCATCGACGGCAACTACAACGGGTTCGCGGTCTACGACATCTCCGAACCGGAGGAGCCCGAACTCGTCACCACCGTCCTGTGCCCGGGCGGGCAGGGGGACGTGTCGGTCAGCGGCGACCTGCTCTACTTCTCCGTCGACTACCCGCGCGAGAACGCCGACTGCGGCGCCGCCGAGAGCACCCCGGCCGACGCCGACGCGTTCGAGGGGATG
>NZ_ANBH01000271.1 GCF_000341185.1 Nocardiopsis chromatogenes YIM 90109 | reverse complement strand
GCTGCCACGACATCACCGTCTACGCCGAGAAGGACATCGCGGCCGGTGCGTGCATGGGCGACGGCGTGATCATGGACATCAGCGACCCGGTCGCCCCCGAGGTCATCGAGACCGTGCGGGACGACAACTTCGCGTTCTGGCACTCGGCGACCTTCACCAACAAGGGCGACGGCGTCATCTTCACCGACGAGCTGGGCGGCGGCGCCGGGGCCACCTGCAACGCCGAGACCGGCCCGGAGCGCGGCGCGGACGCGATCTTCTCGCTGAAGGCCAAGCCGGCCAAGGGGAAGAAGCCCGCGAGGGCCGCCCTGACCTTCGAGAGCTACTTCAAGATCGACCGCCACCAGGAGGACACCGAGAACTGTGTGGCGCACAACGGCTCGCTGATCCCGGTGAAGGGCAAGAACTACTTCGTCCAGGCCTGGTACCAGGGCGGGGTGTCGGTCATCGACTTCAACGACCTGGAGAACCCGAAGGAGATCGCCTACTTCGACCGGGGCCCCTTCACCGAGGGCCTGAGCGGGTCGTGGTCGGCGTACTACTACAACGGCCACATCTACTCCTCGGAGATCCAGCGGGGCTTCGACGTCCTGAAGGTGACCGACAAGCGGCTCAAGCGCGCCGAGAAGGTGCGGTTCGACGAGCTGAACCCGCAGAACCAGCCGCGCTACTGAGCCCGGGTCCGCCCGCCCCCCCATCCCCACCCCTACCGTCCGCCCGCCCCGCGAACCGGGGCGGGCGGCGTACCGGCGGGGCCGTGACCCGGGCCCGCACGTGCCCGGACGGCCCCGCTCCCTCCCACGGAACGAGGAGTTCTGCATGTCGCTATCCCCCAAGCGCAGACGGTTCGGGCGCATCGGCGCCGCCGTCGCGGGCGCGGCGGGCCTGGCGCTGAGCCTGGCCGTCGCGCCGCCGGCCGCGGCGGACACCCCGCCGGCCGACTCGGTCTCCAGTGACAACGTCGAGCACGTGGCGCACCTGCCCAAGCCCGAAGGGCTGGAGAGCACCAACTCGGACCTGGCCTTCACCGGCGACTACGCCATCGGCGGCAACTACAACGGGTTCGTCGTCTACGACATCTCCGAGCCGGAGGAGCCCGAGGTCGTCAGCACGGTGCTCTGCCCGGGTGGGCAGGGCGACGTGTCGGTCAGCGGGGACCTGCTCTACTACTCGGTGGACTACCCGCGCGAGAGCGCGGACTGCGGCGCCGCCCAGAGCAGCCCGGCCGACGCCGACGCCTTCGAGGGCATCCGGGTCTTCGACATCTCCGACAAGGAGAACCCGCAGTACGTCGCGGCGGTGCCGACGGCGTGCGGGTCGCACACCAACTCGCTGGTCCAGGGCGAGGAGACGGACTACATCTACGTGTCGTCCTATTCGCCGTCGGAGCGGTACCCGAACTGCCAGCCGCCGCACGACCAGCTCTCGGTCATCGAGGTCCCCAAGGACGCGCCGGAGGACGCCAACCTGGCCAGTGAGCCCGTCGTCTTCCCCGACGGCGGCAACCACGACCAGGACAACCTGCTGCTGCCGACCCAGGGCTGCCACGACATCACCGTGTGGTCCGAGAAGGACATCGCGGCCGGTGCCTGCATGGGCGACGGCGTGATCTTCGACATCAGCGACCCGCTGCAGCCCGAGGTGATCGAGACGGTGCGCGATGAGAACTTCGCGTTCTGGCACTCGGCGACCTTCACGAACAAGGGCGACGGCGTCATCTTCACCGACGAGCTGGGCGGTGGCGGCGCTCCCACCTGCACCGCCGAGATCGGCGGCGAGCGCGGCGCGGACGCCATCTTCAAGCTGAAGGTCAAGGAGGGCAAGGGCGACAAGCCGACCCGGGCCCACCTGAAGTTCCGCAGCTACTACAAGATCGACCGGCACCAGGGCGACGAGCAGAACTGCGTGGCGCACAACGGCTCGCTCATCCCGGTGAAGGGCAAGAACTACTTCGTGCAGTCCTGGTACCAGGGCGGCGTGTCCATCATCGACTTCAACAACCTCAAGAAGCCCAAGGAGATCGGTTTCTTCGACGCCGACAACCGGGTGGACGAGGACGTCGAGGTGAACACGAACACCTGGTCGACGTACTACTACAACGGCTACATCTACTCCTCGGACATCAGCCGGGGCTTCGACGTGCTCAAGGTCGACGACAAGCGCCTGAAGAGGGCGGAGGACGTCGAGTTCGACGAGTTCAACCCGCAGAACCAGCCGCAGTACTGAGTTCTGAGGCGCTGACCTCGTAGAGCGAGGCTGAGAACGAGGGCCGCCGTCCCACTGGGGCGGCGGCCCTGCGTCGCTTCGCGCTGTTTCATGGTGTGTCGAACAGCCCTTCCCGCTCGCACCATTGCGCGAAGCCTCCGTGCGGGAAAGGGAGGCGGTAGTCGTTCTGGATCAGGTCGTCGGCCAGAGCCGAGACCAAAGGCACGGTGAGGAGTCCGGCCCGGATCGCTTCGCACAGGAGACCGAGGGTGCGGCGCACGGTGACCGACCGGCCCCGGGCAGCCTCCACCGCGACCCGGTCGTCGAGGACGGCCACCGCCGATGGCAGTGTCTCAGCCAAGGCCAATACCCCACACTCACCGAGATTGCGCTGGTCCGGCCCGACGAGCAAGCGCTCATAGTGGACGAAGGCGGCCAGTTCCTCGGGGCTGGAGAGGGTGACCTGCTCGATCCATGCGGCATCGAGGACGGAACGCAGGTAATGGTGTCGGTCGCATCCATTGCGCAACTCATGGGCGACCACATCGGGGATCAGCACCCGGTGGTCCTTGAGAACGCTCTTGAGAACCCCCAGCCACTGTGCCTGCGCGAAATTGCTGAGCGGCCCTGTATCCAGGACGTAGGCGGTTTCGAGGGCGCTCACGATGTCACGTCCCATAGCTCTGCCTCTGGGGCAGGGGGCAGATCGGGAAGCGAAGCCTGATCGAACGTGCCCCGGAGCAGGCCGAGGGCGCGGTCGGCGGTGATCACCTCGCGGCGGAAGAGCTTCAAGACCGCCCGGGCATAGGGGCGGGGAACGGCCACCGGGGCCAGGTCGTCCCTGACAACGAGGTTCTTCTCGACGATGTCGGCCTGCTTGGTCTGAACACGGCGGACATCGTCGGCCCGGCTCCGGTCCACCAGCCCGACCTCGACCAGTCTCCGTGCCAGGGTCGACATGTCCACACCGAAGTGGCTCGCGGCGCGCACCGCTGCGTCGCGCCATGTCTCGTCCGCGTCGGCCAGCCATTCCCGCCAGCACGCCCGAAGGCTTTCACCGGGCAGGAGGAAGGCGCGTGCGAACCGGTCCAGACGGGACTCGATCCCCTCGGTCTCGGTCGCGGCGACCCGCCAGTCAAGGGAGAACTCGTCGGCGACGAGGTAGTGCCCCAGCTCGTGAGCAGCGGCGAGGCGTCGCCGTCCGACCCGTCGCCGCCCGTTGATCAGTGCGACTCCCCCGCGCTTGAGCAGCACCGTGCCGGCGTCCGCGCCCTCGCCGAGGTCCACCGAGAAGACCAGGAGCCCTGCGGTGGCGGCCAAGCGGGCGAAGTCGTGCGCGGGGCACCCGGCCTCCAAACCCAGGAGGCGGCGTGCAGTGGCCGCCGCCTCCTCGGCCTCCTCGGCCGTGCCCGGATACGGCAGCGGGTCCGGTTGGCCCATGACCAGTTCGGGGCAGTGCGCGGTGACGAATTCGGCATCACGTACCAACGAGTCGAGCTCGTCGTCGATGGCCTGGACGGCCACCCCTGGTTGGGCCCCCCGATAGGAGGCCAGCGACGGTGAGGGCTCCTCCACGAACCATTCCACGCGGTGTCCCAGCTCGTGGGCGATCGCGACAAGCTCGACCGCAGCCACGCGGCGGGCCCCCGATTCGACCTTGGCCAAAGCGGTCCGGTCCATTCCGGTGGCCGCGGCGAGCTGCGCCTGTGTCACTCCACGCTGCGATCTGGCTTCGGCCACGCGCGCCCCGATGTCCATGTGTGCGAATCTAGCACAATGACTACTGATCGTGGCGGGGGGATGGTTCACCTTGGCGCTGGGTGATCACTCGGTCGTGGGGCGGGCATCGACATCCGGGCACTGCCTGCGGGGTGAATCGGGCCACGGCCCACCGTCTTCTACGCTGGGCCTGTGAGCATCCCGACCCCAGTCACCGCGCCATGAGCAGCAAGCAGAGCGTCCACGAGCGCTACACCGCGATCATCGCCGAGATCATGGGCAGGCGCGTCGAGACCGACATCGACCCCACCACCGAGCGCGTGCGGGAGGTCCTCGACCTCCTCGGCGACCCGCAGCGCAGCTACCGGGTCATCCACCTGACCGGGACCAACGGCAAGACGTCCACGGCCCGGATGATCGACGCCCTCCTGCGCGAACGCCACCTGCGCGTGGGCCGCTACACCAGCCCGCACCTGCGCACCGCCCGCGAGCGGATCGTGCTGGACGGGGAGCCCGTCTCCGAGGAGGCGTTCATCGCCGCCTTCGAGGACGTCGCCCCCTACATCCGCATGGTCGACGAGGGCTCCGACGTCCCGCTGTCCTTCTTCGAGGTCATGACGGTCATGGCCTTCGCCGTCTTCGCCGACGCCCCGGTGGACGTCGCCGTGGTCGAGGTCGGCCTCGGCGGCACCTGGGACGCGACCAACGTCGCCGACGGCGACGTCGCCGTCGTCACCCCGATCGGCATCGACCACACCGACTTCCTCCCCGACACCGTCGAGGGCATCGCCGAGGAGAAGTCGGGCATCATCAAGCCGGGCGCCATCGCCGTCCTCGCCCAGCAGCAGCTCCCCGCCGCCGAGGTGCTCATGCGCCGCGCGGCCGAGGTGGGCGCCACCGTGGCCCGTGAGGGGCTGGAGTTCGGCGTCACCCACCGCGAGGTCGCCATGGGCGGGCAGCTGGTCACCGTCAAGGGCCTGCGCGGCGGCTACGAGAACGTCTTCCTCCCGCTGTACGGGGAGCACCAGGCGAGCAACGCCGCCGTGGCCATCGCCGCCGTGGAGGCCTTCGCCGCCCCGGCCGAGGGCGACGACGAGCTGGACCCGGAGCTGATCGTGCAGGCGCTCGGGGGAGTGGAGTCGCCGGGCCGCATGGAGGTGGTGCGGCGCGGGCCGACGGTCATCGTCGACGCCGCGCACAACCCGGCCGGGATGGCGGCGACGGTCGCCGCCGTGGAGGAGTCGTTCGACTTCACCCGCCTGGTCGGCGTGCTCGCGGTGATGGGCGACAAGGACGTCGAGGGCATCCTCGAACCGCTGGAGCCGCTGCTCACCGAGGTCGTGGTGACCCGCAACTCCTCGCCGCGCTCGCTGACGGCCGAGGACCTGGGCGACATCGCCGAGGGGATCTTCGGCAGCGACCGGGTGCACGTGGCGCCGCGGCTGGACGACGCGATCGACCAGGCGGTGGCCCTGGCCGAGGACACCGGCGAGTTCTCCGGGACGGGTGTGCTGATCACCGGTTCGGTGGTGACGGCGGGCGACGCCAGCCACCTGCTGAAGGGGGACTGATGCGGACCATCTGCGCGGTGGTGCTCGCCTTCGAGGTGATCGTGATCGGGCTGGCCGTGCCGGTCGCCATCCAGCTCAGCGGGTTCTCCCCGGCGGTGGCCGGTGCCGTGTGGGGCGGCCAGGCCCTGGCGGCGCTGGTGCTGGCGGCCCTGCAGCGCAAGCACGCGTGGGCGCACTGGGCGGGCTGGGTCCTCCAGGCGACCCTGCTGGCGAGCGGGTTCCTGGTGCCGGGCCTGTGGGTGCTGGGCATCATCTTCGCGGGCCTGTGGGTGGCCGGGGTCATGCTGGGCAGGAGGACCGACGCAATGAAGGCCGAGATGGACGCTCAGGCCGCGGTCGCGCGGGCCGACGGGACCCCCGGAGCGGCAGGGGCCGCCGAGGCGGGCTGAGCCCCGCCGAGTGCCCCGATGGAGATGCGGTCTCGGGGGCGGCGCCGTTCGCGGTGCCGCCCCCGAGGTGTCCGTGCCACCGGTGCTGGTCGTCGCGGCCGCCGTACTCGCGGTGTCCTGCGTGATGTGCCTGGTGGGCGGCCTGAAGACCCGCCGCGCGAAGACCCTTGCAGGTCGGCCGGGATGACCTGGGGCTAAAGCCGGAAGTGGTCCTTGGCCTGGGGGGTGAGGAGCAGGCCGAACACCGCACCGCTGAGGGCGGCCAGGGGCAGGAGGGCCAAGGCCGGGACGGTTGCGCGGTCGATGGCCGCCGACACCGAAGCGAAGAGGGAGAGCCCGCACACGATCCCTTCGAGAACGAGTGTGCCGACCCGCACTCCGTTGGTACGACGACCGAAGCGGGCGGCGAGGATGAGGGACGGCACCATGACGCCGAAGGCGACCGTCCCGATCGCCAAGGCGGCGACGCCCACCACGAGGATCAGGATCGCGACCCCGATGGCGGCGAGGGCATCGTAGAAGTCCGCCGGTGGCGCGCTCCCCCCGAGAGGGGAGTCAACGTAGAAGATGAGTACCAGGGCCAGCCCCGCCACGCCCAGAAGCACCGCGACGGCACTGACCGCCCCTTGGCACCACAGCAGGATGCGCGCGATGAGAACCGGATTGGGTGTCGGGGCGTCCGCCTCCTGGTCGGGCGGGCCGTTCGTCGGCGACAGCGCCCAGGCCGGCCGCCCCTGTGGCCGTGGATATCCCACGTTCGCCTCCCCGCGCATCGGGACCGGAGTTGCCCCACGGTACAGCCGGTCCCGACGGTTGTGGTGTGGTGAGGCCACCAACTTTCAAGGACGATGGACGGAGGGAGGGAGCAGGTGTTCCGGCGATCAGCAATCGAGGGAGGCTAAAGTTGTTCAAAACAAGAGATTGCTCGGCAAGTCGCCCCAGGTCAACGAGCTGCTCCCCGCACGCGCGGGGATGGACCCCCCGCGCCCTTCGGGTCGCGGGGTTCGTCGGTCTGCTCCCCGCACGCGCGGGGATGGACCCCCGGTAGTTCACCGGCAGCAGGCCCGGGGCGGCTGCTCCCCGCACGCGCGGGGATGGACCCGACCATGCCTTGTACCGCGACGCCTACGACGACTGCTCCCCGCACGCGCGGGGATGGACCCGGTCGCCGAACGGTCCGGAGCCTCCATGGCGGCTGCTCCCCGCACGCGCGGGGATGGACCCCAACACCTGATGCCCGCCGAGGCCCGCGGCCACTGCTCCCCGCACGCGCGGGGATGGACCCGTCTCGCCGTGCCCGGCCTTCTCGGTGTTGGACTGCTCCCCGCACGCGCGGGGATGGACCCCCGCCCGCCCGGCAAGGCCGCCGAGCACCTCTGCTCCCCGCACGCGCGGGGGCTCCTTGGGCTGTTGGTCGCCGTGCCTGCGTAGGCGTGGTGACCAACAGACCTTCTCGCGGTGACCCTCCTCGCTAAACGCGCCCGGTCGTCGTCGGGGCCGCCGCCTCCGGGCCGGGCCCGAACCATGCCTCCAGTGACCTGCGCAGTCCGGGCACCGAGGTCTCTGCGGGCTCATCGACACCCGCCGCCCAGGCGATGTGGCAGTCCGGGCGGATCAAGAGCGCGTCGGCAGGACGGCCGTCCGTCGTTTCCCCGCACACCTCCACGCGGTCCTTCCACCCCTCGGCGGCCTCCCGCAGTTCCGGGCGGTCGGACGGGACCAGCAACAGCGGCCGCCCCTCCCGCATGAGTTCGGCGACGCTGGTCGTCCCCACCTCCGTCTCCACGGCCAGGTCCTCCACGAACGTCCCGGTCAGCGGGTGGGCTCCCGGTGCCGGGTCCGGATGGCGGACATCGGCCCCCGCCAGTAGGGCCGCCATCCGGCGCTTCGCCGACTCATCGGCCACCAGTTCCTGGAACAGCTCCCGCGACGCGTCCGCCACCGGGTTGAGCCCTCGCCGGAGCGCCACCTGGGCCCGCGTGTGCAGCAAGGTCCGCTCGGCGGCCGCGTGGCGCTCCCCTCCATAGGTGTCCAGCAGCCCTTCCGGCGCCCACCCCTGGACGGCCGCGGTCGGCTTCCACCCCAGGTTCACCGCGTCCAGCATCCCGGCGTTCAGTGCGATCCCCGTCGCCGGGAACAGGTGCGCCGCGTCCTCGGCCAGCAGGACCCGCCCGTCCCGGTAGCTCTCGGCCTGCCGCGCCTGGAAGGTGAACGCGACAGCCGCCGCGCCTCGCCCGTCAGCAGGTCGACTCCGAGCACCTTCTCGACGCTGGTCTGGAACTCCTCCGCGGTCATCGGCGCCTCGCCGTCCCCGTCGAACCGCTCGAACTCGGCGGTAAGGACCGATATCCCGTCACGGGAATCGGCGAGCGCGCCCGTGCCCCGTGGCTTCTCAGGTTTCGGGCCTCGTAGCCTGGTGGCACTGGTTGTCGGGCCCTGTGTGCTCGTCGTGCGAAGGGAACACCCTAGCAGGGGCCGTCAGAGGCTTCCCCGGGCGACGACCCACTCGACAGGTTGACCGGTGACCTCCGCAATCCGGTCGTAGTCCGCGTCGTAGTGGAGGACGACCGCCCCGTTCTCCTCGGCCGTCGCGGCGATGATCAGGTCAGGAAGGCGGAAGTGACGATGACGGCTCTTCTCCGCCAGTCGTCGGTGGACCTCCAAGGCACGATCCATGGCGGTGGGGGTGACGTCCATCCAGCGTTGGGCGTGAAGCGCACGCCAGAGCGTCTCGTAGGCCTTGGGATCCGGAGCATTGTTGAGGTATTCCAGCGCGACCATCTGGCAGGCCGCCAGTCGTCCGTCGAGCATCAGGGAGTCGAAGCGCCTCTTGACCTCGGCATGGCGTGCGCGGTGGACGTAGACCGAGGTGTCGGCGAGATAGACGGCTCCCGCCATCACACGGCCTTCCTCGTCCTGGCTTCCTCGTCGAGCCGGGAGAGGTCGCGTCCACCCCCGTATCCGAAGGAAGCAGACGAACCCTCGAAGTCCATCTCCACCTCGTCGAAGGCTTCGAGGGCCTCTCGGGCCCTTCTTCGCTCGGCGAAGATCTCCAGTGCGGCGTTGATCGTCGCTACCTTCGTCCCGGTTCCCAGCTCTTCGCGGGCTGCATCGAGCCACTCGTCATTGACATCAACAGTGATCCTTGTCATGCATGAATTGTAGGCTCTATTGGGGTCATAGTGGTGTGTCTCGGCAAGATTCCCTGGTGCGTCCGATGTGCCTTGTTCTGCATCGGCAGTGCGCTGCCCGCCTGTATAACCCTGGGTCCGCCGTCCTCAGAAGGCGTGGCCTCCTCACACCACGACCGCACCCAGGGACACCGCCCTCGGGGTCCCCTTCGGGGCCGTGTAGGCGTTCCACGCCTCCGCCAGCCTCCGCAGGCCCTCCGTCAGGCGGTCCGGGGCGGGGGAGAACGGCAGACGCAGCCGGTCGCGGCTCCCGCCCGAGGCGTCGATGGCCGGGCCCGGCAGCACCGCCACCCCGTGCCTGATCGCCACCTGCGCGAACGACGCCGCGTCCCCGCGCGGCAGGCGCACCCACACCGTCTGGCCCCCGGCCACCGGAGGGCACTCCCATTCCGGCAGCAGCCGCCCCAGTTCCGCGCGCAACAGGTCGTGCCCCTCCCGCAGGGCCCGCGTGCGGCGTCCGCGCACCTGCTCGTAGTCCTCCAGCAGTCGCGCCGCCACGAGCTGGGACCCCACCTCGCCGCCCAGGTCCCGCATCGACTTCAGCCGGGCCAGCCGCGCCACCAGCTCCTCGCGGGCCCGCAGCCACCCCACGCGCAGCCCGCCCCAGGCCACCTTGCTCAGCGACCCCACCGTCACCGCCTCCCCGTAGGCCGCCAGCGGCGGCGGCGCCGGTGCGCCGTCCAGCGACAGGTCGGCGGCGACCGCGTCGTCCACCAGCACCACCCCGTGCTGCGCCGCCGCCCGCACCAGCCGCCGCGCCGCCAGCGGCGGCAGCACCGACCCGGTCGGGTTGTGGTGGTTGGGAACCGTGTAGGCCAGCACCGGGCGCCGCTCGGCCATCAGCCGCACCGCCCGCGCCACGTCCAGCCCTTCGGACCCCGTCGGTACCGCCATCAGGGCGGCCCCCGACGCCCGCAGCACGTCCAGCGCCCCCGCGTACGTCGGTGCCTCCACCAGCGCCCCGTCGCCCGGCGCCACCAGGTGCTCCACCAGCAGCGACAGCGCCTGCTGCGCCCCGGTGGTCACGAGCACCTGCTCAGGCGCGGTCGGCACCCCCTGCGCCGTGTACTTCGCGGCCACCGCCTCCCGGAGCCGCGCCAGCCCCGCCGGGTGGTAGCCCAGGTCGACCGCCGAGGGCAGGGACACCTCCCCGTAGGCGCGGGCGACCTCCGGCGGCGGCTCCTCCGGGGCGGCGCAGCTCAGCACCACCGTCCCGTCCTGCGGCTCGATCAGGTGCAGGAACATCGGGTTCTCCGGCCCGCCGCCCACCGCCGGGGGTAGCGGCACCGCCTCGGCCACCCGGGTGCCGCTGCCCTGGCGCCGCTCGATCCGCCCCTCGCCGCGCAGCTCCTCGTAGGCCGCGACCACCGTGGTGCGCCCCACCGCCAGCGCCGAGGCCAGTACCCGGTCGGGCGGCAGGACCGCCCCGGCGCGCAGCGTCCCTTCCTCGATCAGCCGCCGCATCCGCCCGGCCAGCAGCAGGTACAGCGGCCCCCGCCCCGCCGACCAGCGCCCCAGCAGTGACGCCAGGGTCCGCGCGTCCACCTTGTCCGTTCCCATGCGGACCATTCTGCCCTGATTGGCCCTGTACCCGAGGACCAATCCCCGGTGGCATGGGGTCATGGAACGCACCGCACTCGACGACGCGACCCGCAGCGTGCACACCCCGGTGTCCGAGCCCGAGGGCAGCAGCCCGCTGGGCACCCCGCTCCACCTCGACCACCTGTTCTCCTTCGCGACGGCCGAGGCGCTGGCGGGGGCCTTCGACGGCCCCGGCGCCGCCCCCCTGTACGGCCGCTACTCCAACCCCACCGTCAGCTCCCTGGAACACGCCCTCGCCGACCTCGAACACGGGGCCGCCGCCACCGCCTACGCCTCCGGCATGGGTGCGGTCAACGCCGTGGTCACCGCCCTCGTGGGCGGCGGGGACCACGTCATCGCCCAGCGCGCTCTCTACGGCGGCACCCACGCCCTGTTCACCGACCTGGAGAAGCGCTGGGGCGTGCAGGTCGACCGGGTGTCCGGCGACGACCCCGAGGAGGTGCGGGCCCTCCTGCGGCCGAACACCCGGCTGCTGTACCTGGAGACCATCGCCAACCCCACCACCCGCGTGAGCGACGTGCCCGCGCTGGCCGCGGCCGCCCGCGAGGCCGGGGTGCCCACGGCCGTCGACAACACCTTCGCCACACCGCTGCTGTTCCGCCCGCTCGACCACGGCGCCGACATCTCCCTCCACTCCACCAGCAAGTACCTGAGCGGGCACGGGGACGCGATCGGCGGCGCCGCCGTCTTCGCCGACCGCGGCCTGCACCGGCGGGTGTGGGAGCACGGCGTCGAACTGGGCGCCTGCGCCTCTCCCTTCAACGCCTGGCTCACCCTGCGCGGCCTGCGGACGCTGGCGCTGCGCATGCCCCGGCACGGCGCCAACGCGGCCACCATCGCCCGCCGCCTGGCCGAGCACCCGGCTGTGCGCTCGGTCGCCCACCCCGACCTGCCCGACCACCCGGACCACGCCCTGGCCTCCCGGCTGCTCGCCTCGGGCGGCGGCGTGCTCTCCTTCGACCTGCACGGCGGCCGGGCGGCGGGCGCCGCCTTCACCGAGGCGCTGGAGGTGGCGAGCCTGGCCCCGTCCCTGGGCGACGTGAAGACGCTGGCGATGGCGCCCGCCTCCACCTCCCACCACCGCCTCACCGCCGCCGAGCTGGAGGCCGCGGGCATCACCGAGGGGACGGTGCGGATCGCGGTGGGCATCGAGGACCCCGACGACCTGTGGGCCGACATCGAGCGGGCGCTCGCCGCCGTGTGACCGCGAGGCGGGGGCCGTCGGTCCGGGTGCTGTCCGGTGCCGGAACCCCTGTGCGGCAGGGGGTCCAGGTCTGTTCGCCGGTCGTGCGTGCCTGGCATCATGCTGGGACCCGGGCCTCGCCGGGCCCCGACGCCGGGAGGTCCCGTGCTCGCACCCCTGCGCAGCGGTGACCCACGTTCCGTGGGTCCCTACCGGCTCAAGGCGCGCCTGGGCGCAGGGGGAATGGGGCAGGTGTTCCTCGGCAGCTCCAAGGGCGGCCGTCCCGTCGCCGTCAAGGTCGTGCGCGACGAGCTCGCCGGGGACAACGGGTTCCTGCGCCGGTTCACCCTGGAGGTCGACGCCGCCCGCCGCGTCGGCGGCCACTACACCGCCCAGGTCGTCGACGCCGATACCGGTGGTACGCCGCCGTGGCTCGCCACGGCCTACATCGCGGGGCCGTCCCTGCAGTGGGCCGTGGACGGGCACGGCCCGTTCCCGGTGGGGGCGGTCGCCGCCCTGGGGGCGGGTCTCGCGGAGGGGCTGGCCGCTGTCCACGCCAAGGAGCTGGTGCACCGGGACCTCAAGCCCGGCAACGTCATCCTGGCCGAGGACGGGCCCCGGCTGATCGACTTCGGCATCGCGCGGGCCATGGACGCGACCAGCTTCACGCAGAGCCGGACCGTGCTGGGAACCCCGGCGTTCATGTCTCCCGAGCAGGCGCGGGGCGAGGAGATCGGCCCGCCGAGCGACGTGTTCTCCCTGGGGTGCGTGCTCTTCTTCGCCGCCACAGGCGCCGGCCCCTTCGGGACGGGGGCGCCGCATGCGGTGGCCTACCGGATCGTGCACGAGGCGCCCGACCTGTCCGGGGTCTCGGGGCGCCTGGCCAAGCTGGTGAAGTCCTGCCTCGAAAAAGAGCCGGGGCGAAGACCCTCCACGGACGATGTGCTGGATGACCTCGCATCACAGGCGGAGGCGGAGGAGGCACCGCCCGGTGCGCACTGGGTGCCCGACGCGGTCACCGAGGTCATCACCCGGGAGAGGACGAAGGTCCTGACCCTCGTCGGCCCCGAGGGGGCCGATGCCTTGTCGCCGGGGGCGGCGCAGGCGGGACGAGCGGCGGAGCAGGTGGGGGAGGGGCGGAAGGCCGAACCGAAAGCCGGGGCCGGGAAGGCGCCGTCCTCCGCGCGTCCGGCGAACCGCGCGGCTCCGGCCCCGGTCTCCCTCGGCAAGACCAAAGTGGGGTGGGGGTTCACCGCCATGAACTTCCGGGGCCGCGACTTCGAGCGCTTCACCGTCACCCTGCCGCCGGCCGAAGGCACCGTTCGCGGCGAAGTCCGCGGAGACGAGGTCTATACCGACGACTCCTCGGTCGGCTTCGCCGCCGTGCACGCCGGGCTCATCAGCCTGAGCCGCGGAGGCACGGTCACGTTCGAAGTCAGGCCCGGCCAAACCGTCTACTTCTCCTCGAACCGCAACGGCATCGCCTCATCTCGGCACGGGCCCTCGCCCGGCGCCTTCGTCTTCCCCCACCCGCAGAAGCACGCACAGGGGAAGTGGGGGTCACCGGTCTCCCGGCCCGCTCGGCCGTCCGGCGCGCAGGGCTCCGGCGAGGCGGCGAGCCCCGAGGGGACGACGGGAGGGGGCACGACCGGGGACGAGGCGGCACAGAGCGGGTCGGAGTCCTTCGGAGGGTGGATCGCCGCCGCGGTCGCGGTCGCCGTCGTCGCTCTCCTGTACACCAACCACTACGAGTTCGCCCAATGGGCCAGCCGGTGGGCCAACGACGGCACCGCGGAGATCGTGGCGGGGGACTGCATCACCTACATCGGCGACGGTGATCCGGTGGAGATCCCCTGTTTCTCTGCCGCGGCCGCGTACACTGCGGCCGAGGTGCGTACGGGGACCGCCAGCGGGTTCCCCTACTACCAGGAGGCCTCCGGGGTCAGGCGCCATGTCTGCGATGACGTGCCCGAGTGGATCCAGGAGCAGCATACCGTCTCGGTCTCCACGGACAGAGTCGCCTGCCTCGTCCCGAAGACGGATTCCGACTGAGCGGCCGACCGGTGCCCGCCCCGTAGGCTCCCCCCTCCAAGCCCCGGAGGACGCTGTCGCCGGTCGGCCGTCCGTGGGGCCGCCTCAGTCGACGAGGGCCGTCGCCTCGATCTCCACCAAATGGTCGGGGATGTCCAGCGCGGCGACGCCGATCACCGCGATCGGAGGTGTCGGCGCCTTGCCCAGCGCCTTGGCCACCCGCTCCATGCCCTCCAGGAACACGGGCATCAGGTCCGGCGTCCAGTCCACGACGTACACGGTCAGCCGCGCCACGTCGTCGAAGGTCGCCCCTGCCGCCTCCAGGCCGGTGGCGACGTTGCGGTAGCACTGCTCGATCTGGGCGGCGAGGTCCCCCGCGCCGACCGTGTTCTGCTCGGCGTCCCAGGACACCTGCCCGGCCACGGACACCAGCCGCGACCCGGTCGCGACCGACACCTGCCCGTACAGGTCGATCTTGGGGAGCCCTTCGGGGTGCATCAGGGTGACGGCCATGCCGGTCCTCTCCTCGTGCGCGGCGCCGGTCGGCCCGCGCTCTCTTGTGGTTACTCGGGAACCGTAGGAGAGTGAGCGCCGACGTGGAAGAACGCACTTTTCCGTAACGGGGGAACCCGGCGGTAACCGAGCAGGGCAGGGGTGGAACGGGCATGAAGAACGAAGCGGACGCGGACCTGCGCCGGGCGGACTCCCTGGCGCGGGAGATCTTCTCCGACGTCGCCAACAAGTGGGCGCTGCTGATCATCGAGGCCCTGGGGGAGCGCACCCTGCGCTTCAGCGAGCTGCGCGCCGAGGTCGAGGGCATCAGTCACAAAATGCTGACGCAGAACCTGCGCATGCTGGAGCGCAACGGCCTGGCCGAGCGGACCGTGCACCCCACTGTCCCGCCGCGGGTCGACTACGCCCTCACCGGGCCCGGCCGCGCCCTGCGGGAGGCCGTCGACCTGTTCTGCGACTGGACCCGCGCCCACCTCGCCCACATCGAGGACTCCCGCAGCCGCTTCGAGGGCTGAGCGCCCGCCGGTTCCGCGGCATTAGGGGCTGCCCCGAACCGGCCTCGCGACCGCCGCCGCGCGGGTAAAGTTGCGCCCACCGGGGCCGACGGCGCACCCCAGGAGCGGGCCGACCGCCCGCCGCAGGTGCGGAC
Organism: Nocardiopsis chromatogenes YIM 90109; assembly: GCF_000341185.1. Classification (GTDB taxonomy): domain Bacteria; phylum Actinomycetota; class Actinomycetes; order Streptosporangiales; family Streptosporangiaceae; genus Nocardiopsis_A; species Nocardiopsis_A chromatogenes. Next base: position 17,034 of record NZ_ANBH01000271.1, on the reverse strand, counting down.
CGAAACCGCCGGCCGCCCCGCATGACGCCTACCCGACACCCCTGAGGAGAACCACGTGGAGCGCACCCTTGTCCTGATCAAGCCCGACGGCGTCCGGCGGAGCATCATCGGCGAGGTCATCTCCCGCATCGAGCGCCGCGGCCTGCGGATCGTCGCCATGGACCTGCGCACGCTCGACGAGGAGACCGCCAAGACGCACTACGAGGAGCACGCCGAGCGCCCGTTCTTCCCCTCGCTCGTCGAGTTCATCACCGGCGGCCCGCTGGTCGCCATGGTCGTCGAGGGCGAGCGCGCCGTCGAGGCCTTCCGTGCCCTGGCCGGGGCCACCGACCCGGTCTCGGCCGCGCCCGGCACCATCCGCGGCGACTTCGCCCTGGAGGTCCAGGCCAACATCGTGCACGGCTCGGACTCGACCTACTCGGCCGAGCGGGAGATCAAGCTCTTCTTCCCCGACCTGCAGGCCTGACCGCCGGACCGGTCCCCGTCGGCCGCCCCGGCCGACGCCTCGTCCGCCCGAGTCCTCAGCGGTGCAACGATTCGGTGTGTTTGCGTAACGGAGCAACTCCCCAGCGTTACGATACGGGTGCTGGATCCACATCCGTGCTGGAACGAGACCCTATTGCCCGCCCCGTGCGCGACGCGCCGATTCGGTGCCGCTGAGGACGATTCATGACCACTAATCTCGCCTTTCTCGGCCGCGACATGGCGGTCGATCTCGGTACCGCCAACACACTGGTCTACGTGCGCGGCAGGGGCATCGTGCTCAACGAGCCGTCCGTCGTGGCCCTCAACACCTCGACCGGCAAGATCGTGGCGGTGGGCGTCGAGGCGAAGCAGATGATCGGTCGCACCCCGTCCGATATCACCGCGGTCCGCCCCCTCAAGGACGGCGTCATCGCCGACTTCGAGATCACCGAGCGCATGCTGCGCTACTTCATCCAGAAGATCCACCGCCGCCGCCACTTCGCCAAGCCCCGCGTCGTCGTCGCCGTCCCCAGCGGCATCACCTCGGTGGAGCACCGCGCGGTCAAAGAGGCCGGCTACCAGGCCGGCGCCCGCCGGGTGCACATCGTCGAAGAGCCCATGGCCGCCGCGATCGGCGCCGGGCTCCCGGTGCACGAGCCCACCGGCAACATGGTCGTCGACATCGGCGGCGGCACCACCGAGGTCGCCGTCATCTCCATGGGCGGCATCGTCACCTCCCAGTCCATCCGCGTCGGCGGCGACGAGCTGGACCAGGCGGTGATGACCTCGGTCAAGAAGGAGTTCTCCCTGATGATCGGGGAGCGCACCGCCGAGGAGCTCAAGTTCGCCATCGGCTCGGCCTACCCGACCGGCGCCGAGGAGCTGCACGCCGAGGTGCGCGGGCGCGACCTGGTCAGCGGCCTGCCCAAGACGGTGGTGCTCTCCGCCGCCGACGTGCGCCAGGCCATCGAGGAGCCGGTCACCGCCATCATCGACGCGGTGCGCACCACCCTGGACAAGTGCCCGCCGGAGCTGTCCGGCGACATCATGGACCGCGGCATCGCCGTCACCGGCGGCGGCGCCCTGCTGCGCGGCCTGGACGACCGGCTGCGCCACGAGACCGGCATGCCCATCCACCTGGCCGAGAACGCGCTCGACTCGGTCGCCATCGGCTCGGGCACGTGCGTGGAGAACTACGAGCGCCTGAACCAGGTCCTCGTCCCCGAACGGCGGCGCTGAGATGCGGCGCGACGGCCCACGCCCGCGCCTGGTCCTGGTCCTGCTGGTGGCGGCCGCCATCGCGCTGATGGTGCTCGACGGCCGACCGGGCACGGACCCGGTCACCGGCACCGCCCGCGCCGCGGCCGGCGCGGCCTTCGGCCCGGTCGCCGGGGCGGTGTCGACCGCGGCCCGGCCGGTCGCCGACGGCTACCGCACGCTCGCCGCCGCACCGGGCGCCCGCGCGCGCATCGAGGAGCTGGAGGAGCGCAACCGGCGCCTGAGCGCCGAGCTGGCCGCCGCCGAACAGGACGGGGTCCGCTCCGAGCGCCTCGACGACCTGCTGCACCTGTCCGGCCTGGGCGGCTACGAGATCGTCCCCGCGCAGGCGGTGACCCGGATGGGCTCGGGCGGCTACGCCGAGACGGTCACTCTGGACGCCGGCACCCGCGACGGGGTCGCCCGCGACATGACCGTGGTCGACGGCTCCGGCCTGGTCGGCCGCGTCATCCGGGCCTCCCGCTCCACCTCCACGGTCCTGCTGTTCACCGACGGCGCCTCCTCGGTGGGGGCGCGCATGGAGGGGTCGCGGGAGATCGGCGCGGTGCACGGCGAGTCCCGCGCCCTGGACGGCCGCGCCCCCGCCGTCCTGGAGCTGATGCAGGCCGACGCCCCCCTGGAGGAGGGCGACCGGGTGGTGACCATGGGCTCGCACAACGACGCCCCCTTCGTGCCCGGCGTGCCGCTGGGCACCGTGACCCGGGTGCGCGACACCCCCGGGGCGCTCACCCGCACCGCCGAGATCCGGCCCGCGGCCGACCTGGGCTCCCTGGACGTGGTGGGGGTCGTCGTCGGCGGCCCGGAGGAGGACCCGCGCGACTCGGTGCTGCCCGACAAGCCGGACGGCGACGCCGCCCGGCCGCCCGAGCGCTCCGACCGGCAGCAGGGGGACCGATGAAGGGGGCGGTGACCGCGCTGCTGGTGGCCGCGGCGGTGCTGGCGCAGGCCGCGCTGGTCAACCGGCTCCCGCTGCCCTGGGGCGTGGGCCCCGACCTGGTCGTCCTGGCGGTCGTGGCCACCGCGCTGCGCAGCGGCCCCGCCGGGGCGGCCGTCACCGGGTTCTGCGCCGGGCTCGCGGTGGACCTGCTGCCGCCCGCCGACCACGAGGCCGGGCGGTACGCACTGCTGTACTGCCTGGCGGGCTACCTGGTCGCGCGCTACGGGCGGGTCGAGGGCCGCGGCCGCGCCCGCGCCTACGGGACGGCCGCCGCGGCCGCCCTGGGCACCGCCGCCGGGTTCGCCCTCCTGGGGGCGGGCCTGGGCGACCCGCGGGTCGGCCTGGCGGCCGCCGCCCTGGCGGTGCCGCTCTCGGCCGCGGAGACGATGCTGGTCAGTCCCCTGGTACTGGCCCCGGTGGGGCGGATCATGCGGGCGGTGGCCCCGGACGCCTACTCCGAGGGCGGCTACCCCGACCTGCCCGCGTTCAGCGGGGGAGGGACGCGCGGATGGCGTGGATGAGGAGGCGGCAGAGGCGCACCCGGCGGCGCGCCGGCGGCGCCGCGCCGGGGGGCGGGCCCACCCCCCGCACGGCGCCCGGGCGGCGCGGCCTGGTGCTGGCCCAGGTGCTGGTGCTGGCGCTGTTCGCGGCCCTCGGCGTGCGGCTGTGGTACCTGCAGGTGCCCATGGGCGAGCACTTCGCGCGGCTGGCGGAGGCCACCCACACCCAGGACCTGGTGGTGCCCGCCACCCGGGGCCTGATCCTGGACCAGGCGGGGCGGCCGCTGGTGCGCAACCGCACCGCCCTGGTGGTCTCGGCCGACTGGCACGCCCTGCAGGCGATGCCCGACCAGGGGGCCGAGGTCCTGGAGCGGGTGGCCGAGGTGGTGGACGAGCCCGCCGACACGATCAAGCAGCGCACCCGGCTGTGCGGCCCGGAGGTGAGCCGCCCCTGCTGGCCCGGCTCGCCGTACCAGCCGGTCACCCTCGCCGACGACGTGGACCCCAGGGCGGCGCTGCAGATCATGGAGCGCAGCGAGGACTTCCCGGCCGTCTCCGCCCAGCACCTGGCGGTGCGCGACTACCCCAACGGCGAGCTGGCCTCCCAGGCCCTGGGCTACCTCCAGCCGGTCACCCAGGAGGAGCTGGAGGCCCGCGAGGAGCTGCGCAAGCAGTACAGCGGCGTGGACCAGGTGGGCCGGGACGGCCTGGAGGCCACCTACGACGCCGAGCTGCGCGGCACCGCCGGGGTGCGCACCCTGGCCGTCAACAACCGCGGCGAGGTGACCGGGGTCGTCGACGAGCAGCGCCCCGAGCCCGGCATGCACCTGGTCTCCACCATCGACCAGCGGGTGCAGAAGACCGTGGAGGAGGCCCTGCGGCGCGGCATCGAGCGGGCGCGCGGAGCCGGCCACCCCGCCTCCACCGCCGCGGGCGTGGTGATGGACGTGCGCACCGGCGGCATCGTGGCCTCGGCCAGCCTTCCCTCCTACGACCCGTCGGTCTGGCAGGGCGGGATCGACCAGGGGACGTTCGAGGAGCTGCTGAGCGAGAAGGCGGGGTCGCCGCTGACCTCGCGGGTGATGCAGGGGCAGTACCCGCCCGCCTCGACCTTCAAGGTGTCCTCGCTGGCGGCGGGGGTGAAGGGCGGCAAGCCGCTGCGCGGCACCTACTCCTGCCCCTCCTCCATCTCGGTGGGCAACCGCTCGTTCGAGAACTACGAGGGGTCCGCGCACGGAGCGCTCAGCCTGCACCGCGCCATCGTGGTCTCCTGCAACACGGTCTTCTACCAGATGGCCTACGACGAGTGGCGCCGGGACGAGCGCAAGAAGAAGCCCGACGACGTGTTCGCCCGCACCGCCGAGGACTTCGGGTTCGGCCAGCCCACCGGCGTCGACCTGCCGCACGAGGCCGCCGGGCGCATCCCCACCCGCGAGTGGAAGCGGGAGCTGTGGGAGGCCACCAAGGAGGACAGCTGCAAGCGCGCCAAGGAGGGCTACCCCGGCGTCGCCGAGGAGGACCCGGGACGGGCCTCGTACCTGCAGAGGGTCGCCAAGGAGAACTGCACCGACGGCTACCGGTGGCGCGCCGGCGACGCGGTCAACTTCTCCATCGGGCAGGGCGACGTGCTGGTGACGCCGCTGCAGCTGGTGCGCGCCTACGCGGCCGTGGCCAACGGCGGCACCCTGTGGGAGCCGCGCGTGGGCAAGGCCCTGGTCTCCGCCGACGGCGAGACGGTCGAGCGGATCGAGCCGGAGGAGGCCGGGAAGCTGGACGTGCCCCCGGAGGTCCTGACCTACATCCAGAAGGCCGTCACCCAGGTGCCCAAGGAGGGCACCGCGCGCGGCGCCTTCGGCGGGTTCCCGCAGAACGAGGTCTCCATCGCCGGGAAGACCGGTTCGGGGTCGGCGCTCAACAGCGACTCCACCGCCTGGTTCGCCTCCTACGCCCCGGCCGACGATCCGCGGCTGGCCGTGGTGGTGGTCGTGCCCAAGGGCGGCACCGGCGGCGAGACCGCCGCCCCCATCGTCCGGGAGATCTACGAGGGCATCTACGGCTTCACCCGTGAGGGCGAGGACGGCGAGGACGGGAAGGCCGAGGGCGGCGAGGACAAGAGCGTCAAGGGCGGCGACCCGGACCTGCCCGGCGGCGAGCCCCTGGAGGAGCTGCCCGACGTGCGCCCCGACGGCACCATCGGCCTGGCGGCGGGGGAGTGAGGGCCGTGTCCACCACGCGCTCGGCACCCGAGCCCCTGCGCCGCGGCGCCGCCTCGCGGGCGTTCCACACCGTGGCCGGGAACCGCCCGCGCCGCCTCGACTGGACCCTGGCGGGCGGCGTCCTGGCGCTGACCGCGATCGGCACGCTGCTGCTGGCCGCCGCCACCTACGAGCCCGGACACCCGGAGAGCCCGCTGGCCTACGTCGAGCGTCACCTGATGCACGTGGGGGTGGCGCTGGTGGCCGGGTCGGCCGTCGCCTTCGTCGACTACCGCAAGCCCCGCGCCTACGCCCCGGTCGTGTTCACGGCCTCCTCGGTACTGCTGGCGCTGGTGCTCTCCCCGCTGGGCGAGGTGGTCAACGGCTCCCGGTCGTGGGTCGCGCTCGGCCCGGTCCAGCTCCAGCCCTCCGAGTTCGCCAAGGTGGGCTTGGTGCTGATGGTCGCCATGGTGCTGGGCGAGCCCCGCGACGGGGAGACCGCGCCCACCAGCCGCGACGTGCTGTTCAGCCTGGGGGCCATGGCGGTCCCGCTGGCCCTGGTCATGCTCCAGCCCGACCTGGGGACCGGCATGGTGGTGGGCGTCACCTACCTGGCCATGCTCACCCTGTCCGGGGCGCCGCTGCGGTGGATCGCCGGGATGCTGGCCTGCGGGGTGGCGGCGGTCGCCGCGGTGTGGTGGTTCGGCCTGCTCAAGGCCTACCAGCTGGCGCGCTTCACCAGCTTCCTGGACCCCTCCGTCGACGCGCGCGGCACCGGCTACAACGCCAACCAGGCGATGATCGCCGTCGGTTCGGGCGGTATCAGCGGCACCGGCCTGTTCCGGGGCGAGCAGACCGCCGGACGGTTCGTCCCCGAGCAGCACACCGACTTCATCTTCACCGTCGCCGGGGAGGAGCTGGGGTTCGTCGGCGGCATCGCCGTCATCGCGCTGCTGGCGCTGGTGCTGATGCGGATCCTGCGCATCGCCGCCGGGTGCGAGCAGCCCTACGCCCGGCTGGTGTGCGTGGGGGTGGCCGCCTGGTTCGCCTTCCAGGGGTTCATCAACATCGGCATGACCATCGGCGTCACGCCGATCACCGGCATCCCGCTGCCGTTCGTCTCCTACGGCGGCAGCGCCACGATCGCCAACATGTGCGCGGTGGGCCTGGTCCTCGGGGTGCACGCGCGCGACCGGGGCTTCGAGTGACACGGCATACCCTGGTAGGGCACGTGCCGCAGAACCCGACCCGGAGGCGACAGTCCCATGTCCTTCAATGCCGGTGAGAGCGTCCTTCCGCAGCTGGAAGCGCTTCTGCCGCGTGTGCAGAAGCCGATCCAGTACGTCGGCGGCGAACTCAACTCCGTCGCCAAGGACTGGCAGGGCGCCGAGGTCCGCTGGGCCCTGATGTACCCGGACGCCTACGAGGTGGGCGTGCCCAACCAGGGCGTGCAGATCCTCTACGAGGTCCTCAACGAGCGCGAGGGCGTGCTCGCCGAGCGCACCTACGCGGTCTGGCCCGACCTCGAGGCGCTCATGCGCGAGCACGGCATCCCCCAGTTCACCGTGGACGCGCACCGCCCGGTGGGCGGCTTCGACGTGCTGGGCGTCAGCTTCGCCAGCGAGATGGGCTACACCAACCTGCTCACCGCCCTGGACCTGGCGGGCATCCCGCTGCACGCGGCCGACCGCACCGGTGACCACCCGGTGGTGCTGGGCGGCGGGCACGCCGCGTTCAACCCCGAGCCGGTCGCCGACTTCCTGGACGCCGCGGTGCTGGGCGACGGCGAGGAGGTCGCCCTGGCGATCACCGAGGTCGTGCGGGAGTGGAAGCGCGAGGGCCGCCCGGGCGGCCGCGACGGGCTGCTGGAGCGGCTCGCGGCCGGGGGCGGGGTGTACGTGCCGCGCTTCTACGACGTGGAGTACCTGCCCGACGGGCGCATCGGCGGCTACCGGCCCAACCGGCCCGGGGTGCCCTGGCAGGTGCAGAAGCACACCGTGATGGACCTGGACTCCTGGCCCTACCCGAAGGCGCCGATCGTGCCCGTGGCCGAGTCGGTGCACGAACGCTACAGCGTGGAGATCTTCCGCGGCTGCACCCGCGGCTGCCGGTTCTGCCAGGCGGGCATGATCACCCGCCCGGTGCGCGAGCGCAGCAAGGAGACCGTGCAGTCCATGGTCGACGAGGGGGTGCGCAACACCGGCTTCCAGGAGGTGGGGCTGCTCTCGCTGTCCAGCGCCGACCACACCGAGATCGGCGGCATCGCCAAGGGGCTGGCCGACGCCTACGAGGGCACCAACACCGGCCTGTCGCTGCCCTCCACCCGGGTGGACGCCTTCAACATCGACCTGGCCAACGAGCTGACCCGCAACGGGCGCCGCTCGGGCCTGACGTTCGCCCCCGAGGGCGGCAGCGAGCGGATGCGCCGGGTGATCAACAAGATGGTCACCGAGCAGGACCTGATCCGCACCGTCACCGCCGCCTACGAGGCCGGGTGGCGCCAGGTCAAGCTGTACTTCATGTGCGGCCTGCCCACCGAGGAGGACGAGGACGTCCTGGCCATCGCCGACCTGGCCAAGGAGGTCGTCCGCACCGGTCGTGAGGTCACCGGGCGCAAGGACATCCGGTGCACCGTGTCCATCGGCGGGTTCGTGCCCAAGCCGCAGACGCCGTTCCAGTGGGCGGGCCAGACCCCGGCCGAGACCGTGGACGCGCGGCTGCGCAAGCTCCGCGACGCGCTGCGCGCGGACAAGCGCTACGGCAAGGCGGTCGGGCTGCGCTACCACGAGGGCAGCCCCTCCATCATCGAGGGCCTGCTCTCCCGCGGCGACCGCCGGGTGGGCGCGGTCATCGAGCGGGTGTGGCGCGACGGCGGCCGGTTCGACGGGTGGAGCGAGCGCTTCTCCTATGAGCGGTGGATACGCTGTGCCGAGGAGGCCCTGGCCGGACAGCCGGTCGACGCGGACTGGTTCACGGTGCGCGAGCGCGCCGAGGACGAGGTGCTGCCCTGGGACCACCTGGACGCCGGGCTGGACCGGTCGTGGCTGTGGCAGGACTGGCAGGACGCCCAGCACGGCGAGGAGTCGGTGGAGGTCGACGACTGCCGCTGGAACCCCTGCTACGACTGCGGGGTGTGCCCCAGCATGGGCACCGGGATCCAGATCGGCGCCGCCCCCGCGGACCGCTCCAAGCTGTTGCCGCTGAGCGTGGTCTAGACGACGCGGAGGCGAAGGAGTATGGCCCGGTGCCCCGCTCGCACCGGGCCATACGTCCAGTAGGACGGACGGGGCGCCCGGATGGTTTGCATGGTCGGCGAAAAATCTCGAAGAATCTTTGTTAGAGGGGATTTTCGCAGGTCATCGCGGTGTTCTCCGGGTAGTGGGGCGGCCGGGGCCCGGGGTCCGCAGGGATCACGGGGTGGCGTGTCCGCTTTTCAACCGGTGTCGCCCTGGGAACAGCACGGGTGTGCCCTGAGCGCGGCGCCGGCGGCCGGCAGGCCCCGTTTCGTCGGGTGATGGGCGCTCGCCCCCGGGGCGGTGGCGCGCTCCGCCCCCCGCGGGCCGTAGGCTGAATGGGACGTGAATTCCCCAGGTGGGTGTGTCGTGTTGGTATCGGCACCCCGCCAGGGGGGTCGACGAGGAAAGGAGTTCCGCTGCCCCCCGCACCTGAGGGCACCGCTTCGCCCGCCGACGACCGCCCCGCACCGCGGCTGCGCGTGCGCTACGCCAAGCGCGGCCGGATGCGCTTCGCCAGCCATCGCGACATCGCGCGCGCTCTGGAGAGGGCGATCCGCAAGGCGGGCGTTCCCGTCGCCTACTCGGCGGGGTTCACACCCCATCCGAAGCTCTCCTACACGGGGGCCGCTCCCACCGGGGTGGCCAGTGAGGCGGAGTACTTCGAGATGGTGCTCGCCGAGTCCGTACCGCCGGCGCGGGTGCGCGCCGGCCTCGACGCCGCCCTGCCCGACGGGTTGGACGTCGTGGAGGCCGTCCAGGCGGGGCCGGGAGGCTTGGCCGACCGGTTGCAGGCCTCACGGTGGCGGGTGGAGCTGCCCGGCGTCGCCCCCGACGACGCCGAGAGTGCGGTGGCCGCCTTCATGGCGGCCGACAGCGTCGAGGTCGAGCGGCTCACCAAGAAGGGCCGCCGCCGCTTCGACGTCCGCGCGGCCGTCGTCCGGCTGGAGTCGGACGCGCGCGCCGCAAGGGAACACAACGCGACATATGCCATACTTCGGATGGTCGTCCGGCACACCGCACCTGCCGTTCGGCCGGACGACGTGGTGACCGGCCTCCGTCACGCGGCCGGCCTGGCGCCGCCGTCATCGCCGATGATGACCCGGCTGGCGCAGGGGCCGCTGGACGAGGGGTCCGGAGGGATCGCCGACCCGTTCGCGACGGATCGACGGGGCGCGGCCCCCGGACCCGCGGAAGGGGAGCGGCTGACGCCGCCCCCGTCGGGGATCGCGGGCCCGACATGACGACTTTGCCCCGGCGGCGGGAGGCCGCCGGGCGCCGACACAGCGACGACAGCTCTCGCGAGCCGCGGCCGGGCACCGAGCCGGAGCCGCGCCCGAGAGCTCTGACGGGAGACCGCCCGGATGCTCGAAAACGAGCCCAACGGCGGTGCCGAAGGCACCGCGGGAACAACTGAAGCAGCAGGGACCGACGCCGAGGTCAAGGTGAGCGCACCGGCCGGGCGCAGGGGGGTGCGGGCCGCAGGCCCGCCGCCGGAGCCCGACGCCCCGCAGGCGGCCCCCGCCGCGCCGCTCACGCGGCCGGCCGGGCAGGTGGACGACGACGCCCACCAGGTGGTCGTCTCCGCCCCCAAGGCCGCGGGCGCGGCGCGCCGGGTGATCACACCTGAGGAGCCGCCCGCCCCCGCCGTCCCCGCCCGGCGCACCGTCGCCGCGGCCGAGGCCGCTGAGGCGGGCGCCGCCGACGAGGCCGAGGAGTACGGGCAGGCCGAGGGCGCCGCCGCAGCGGCGCCCGAGGAGCCGGTGGACAAGCCGCGCGCCCGCACGCGGACGCGGCGCACCGCCAAGGCCGAGACCGCCGAGACCGCCGACGCCGGTGCCGCCGATGAGGCGAAGGCCGACGGGCGGGCCGAGCAGGCCGAGGAGAGGAAGGCGGGCGCCAGGAAGGCGGCCGCCAAGAGGACCACGGGCCGCAGGAAGGCGGCGGCTGAGCCGGAGCCCGAGCCCGCCCAGGCCGCGGCCGCCGAGGAGCCCGCCGTCGAGGAGCCCGCCGTCGAGGCGTCGGCCGCCGAGGCGTCGGCCACCGCGCCCTTCCAGCCGCCCATGGTGCTGTTCCAGCCGCCGATCGCCCCGCCCGCGGGCGCCCCCGCGGCCGCGTCCAACGGCACACACGCGCCCGCCGAGGACACCGCGGAGGAGGCCGAGGAGGAGGCCGCCGAGGCCGGCACCGGGGACACCGACGACACCGACGACACCGACGAGTCGGCGGAGGCCTCCGACGAGCGCCCCACCCGCCGTCGCCGCCGCCGGGGCGGCCGAGGGCGCGGCCGGTCGCGCTCGGGCGACGAGCAGGACGAGGGCGGTGAGGGCGAGGAGCCCGCCGCCGAGGCCGAGGCCGCCGACGGCGGGAAGGCCGCCGCCCGGCAGGACGAGGCCGACGAGGGCGCGGGCACCCGTCGCCGCCGCCGTCGCCGCCGCCGGGGCTCCGGGGACGGCGGCGGCGAGGAGTCGCCGTCCAAGGACGACCCGCCCAACACCGTGGTGCGGGTGCGTGAGCCGCGCGCGGCCGCCAGCGCCGAGAGCGAGGTCCAGGCGGTCCGCGGCTCCACCCGCCTGGAGGCCAAGAAGCAGCGCCGCCGCGAGGGCCGCGAGCAGGGCCGCCGCCGCGCCCCGATCATCACCGAGTCGGAGTTCCTGGCCCGCCGCGAGTCGGTCAAGCGCGACCTGATCGTGCGCCGCATCGAGGACCGCACCCAGATCGCGGTGCTGGAGGACGACGTCCTCGTCGAGCACTACGTGGACCGCGCCACCCACCGCTCCTACGTCGGCAACGTGTACCTGGGCCGGGTGCAGAACGTGCTGCCGTCGATGGAGGCCGCCTTCGTCGACATCGGCAAGGGCCGCAACGCGGTGCTGTACGCGGGCGAGGTCAACTGGGACGCCTCCGGCATGGAGGGCCAGCCCCGGCGGATCGAGTCGGCCCTCAAGTCCGGCCAGTCGGTCCTGGTGCAGGTCACCAAGGACCCGATGGGGCACAAGGGGGCGCGGCTGACCAGCCAGATCAGCCTGCCCGGCCGCTACCTGGTGTACGTGCCGCACGGCAACATGACCGGCATCAGCCGCAAGCTCCCCGACAAGGAGCGGGCGCGGCTCAAGCAGATCCTCAAGAAGGTGATGCCCTCCGACGCCGGCGTGATCGTGCGCACCGCCGCCGAGGGCGCCAGCGAGGAGGAGCTGGAGCGGGACATCTCCCGCCTGGCCTCCCAGTGGGAGTCGATCAAGCGCAAGTCGAAGTCGGCCTCGGCGCCCTCGCTGCTCAACAGCGAGCCGGACCTCACGGTCAAGGTGGTCCGGGACGTCTTCAACGAGGACTTCTCCAGCCTGGTCGTCTCCGGCGGCGAGGCCTGGGACACGGTCCGCGACTACGTGGACTACGTGGCCCCGCACCTGGCCGAGCGGCTGACCCGCTGGGACGGCGAGCGCGACGTCTTCGAGGCCTACCGGATCGACGAGCAGATCACCAAGGCGCTGGAGCGCAAGGTGTGGCTGCCCAGCGGCGGCTCGCTGATCATCGACCGCACCGAGGCGATGACCGTCGTCGACGTGAACACCGGCAAGTTCACCGGCCAGGGCGGCAACCTGGAGGAGACGGTCACCAAGAACAACCTCGAGGCGGCCGAGGAGATCGTGCGCCAGCTCCGGCTGCGCGACATCGGCGGCATCATCGTGATCGACTTCATCGACATGGTGCTGGAGAGCAACCGCGACCTGGTGCTGCGGCGGCTGCTGGAGTGCCTGTCCCGGGACCGCACCAAGCACCAGGTGGCCGAGGTCACCTCGCTGGGCCTGGTCCAGATGACCCGCAAGCGCGTCGGGCAGGGGCTGCTGGAGGCGTTCTCGCACTCCTGTGAGCACTGCAACGGCCGCGGCCTGGTGCTGTCCAGCGAGCCCGTCGAGGGCAAGGGCGGCGGCTCCGGAGGCGGCGGCCGGAAGAAGAAGGGCAAGAACGGCTCCGACAAGGGCGCCGACCAGGCGGCCGAGAAGTCGGAGAAGGCCGACGGGGCCGACGGCGAGCAGGCCGCCGCCAAGGACGACAAGGCCGCCGAGAAGGCCGAGGCGGCCGAGCCGGAGGCCAAGGAGGCGCCCAAGAAGCGCTCGTCCAGGCGCAGGTCCGCCAAGCAGGCCGCGGCCGAGGAGCCCGCCGCCGAGGCGGCCCCTGAGCCGGTCGCCGAGGCGGCCGTGCAGGAGGCCGAGCCGGTCGCCGAGGCGCCCGCAGAGGGCGCCCGGGAGTCCGCCGCCGAGGGCGAGGCGGTGGAGGAGGCGCAGGAGGCGCCAAAGAAGGCCAAGCGTGCCTCCACGCGGTCCACCGCCAAGGCGTCGACGGCGGCCAAGGCGAAGACCGCCAAGAGCACGTCCAAGACCGGCACCAAGGCGGCCGCGAAGAGCACCGCCGAGGCCGGGTCGAAGACGGCGAAGTCCGCCTCGTCCACGCGCCGGACCAAGAAGGCGGCGGAGGAGGCGGCCGAGCCCGCCGAGGACGCCGCACCGGCCGCGGACGCGGCCCAGAAGGTTTCCGCGGAGCCCCCGGGCGCCGCGGCGGCGGAGCAGGAGGCGGGCGCGTCCGACGGCGCCGCGGCCTCCGCGGACTCCGCCGACGCCGGAGAGGCCGACGGCGGGGCCGAGCGCCCGCGCCGCCGCCGCACCCGGCGCTCCAAGACCGGCGGCACGCCCTCGGAGTCGGCGGTCGTCGAGGCCTGACGGGCGCGGGCCGGACCGCGGTGCGCTGCGGTCCGGCCCCGACCCGGGCGTGCCGGGCCCTGACCGGGCGGTGGTAACCTGAAGGTCGGTGCGTCGGCGCGCCCCTATCGTTCGCGCGCCCGAGACCCGACTTCGATTCCCACGCCCCCTAGCGGGAGCCCGGTGGGTATGGGGCTGCGGTCAACAGCAGCGCATTTCACTCCCCGCCTCGGCGGGGATTGTCCACGAGCAGGAAGAGAGTTCCCCGGTGTACGCGATCGTGCGAGCGGGCGGCCGACAGGAGAAGGTGTCTGTCGATGACGTCTTGAACATCGACAGGGTCTCCGAGGAGACCGGTTCGACGGTGTCCTGGGAGCCGCTGCTGATCGTCGACGACGGCAAGGTCGTCAGCGACTCCAGCGAGCTGAGCGCCTACAAGGTCACCGCCGAGGTCCTCGGCGAGACCAAGGGCCCGAAGATCAACATGATCAAATACAAGAACAAGACCGGTTACAAGAAGCGCCTGGGTCACCGCCAGAAGTACACCCGGGTCCGCGTCACCGGCATCGCCAAGTAGAGGAGGGCTCCCCGATGGCACACAAGAAGGGCGCATCGTCCAGCCGTAACGGGCGTGACTCCAACGCTAAGCGGCTCGGTGTCAAGCGCTTCGGCGGCCAGGCCGTCAAGGCCGGCGAGATCCTGATCCGCCAGCGTGGGACGAAGTTCCACCCCGGCGACAATGTCGGCCGCGGTGGCGACGACACCCTGTTCGCGCTGGTCGAGGGCAAGGTCGAGTTCGGCAACCGGCGCGGCCGCAAGGCCGTCAGCATCGTCCCGGCCGGCGCCGAGTAATCAGGCGCGCCGCGAGACGAGGCAATCCGCGTAGAGGCGGGTCAGGAGGGGGGAACCCTTCCGACCCGCCTTTCGTGGATGATGGGGACGTGCGAAGTGGCATGAGAGGCCGCCTTGGCCGGGGAACACCCCAGGTCAACGAGAGTGCTCCCCGCACGCGCGGGGATGGACCCGGCAACGGCTGGTCGGACATCGGGTACAACTTGTGCTCCCCGCACGCGCGGGGATGGACCTCCGCGCGGCACTCGCGCCTTTCCGAGCTTGGAGTGCTCCCCGCACGCGCGGGGATGGACCCGCCTTCAGGTCGGGCCAGGGATCGTCCACTCGGTGCTCCCCGCACGCGCGGGGATGGACCCCGGATCTCGGTGTCGAACACGTCGAGGAACCCGTGCTCCCCGCACGTGCGGGGAGCGCTGGAGGACCGGCCAGCGGCCACCGCCCGTCCTCCCGCCCCTCCTCCACGGTGTGATCGGTCTCTCCTGCCCCAATGGCTTCGCCGTCGTTTGGTCCGACCGTCTAGAGTGTTGAGCGGTGGATCTTTCCTCCTCGCCCGGATCGGACGGGCGGGTCGAGGGGCCACGAAGCTTCAATCCGCGCGCCGGAGTGCGCGCCGGCGCGACATGGGGAGTACCAGGCACATGCCCGATTTCGTCGACGAAGCCGCCTTGCACGTCAAGGCCGGTGACGGCGGGCACGGCTGTGCCTCCATCCACCGGGAGAAGTTCAAGCCCCTCGGCGGCCCCGACGGCGGCAACGGCGGGCGCGGCGGGGACGTCGTCCTGGAGGTCGATCCGCAGATCGCCACCCTCCTCGAATACCAGCGCCGCCCCCACCGCAGAGCGGGGAACGGCACACCCGGCAAGGGCGGCAATCGCAACGGCGCCAACGGCGACGACCTCGTGCTCCCCGTTCCGGACGGCACCGTCGTCACAGGGGCGGACGGCGAGGTCATCGCCGACCTCGTCGGCGCCGGGACCCGCCTGGTCCTGGCCGACGGCGGCGCGGGCGGCCTCGGCAACGCCGCGCTGGCCTCGCCCAAGCGCAAGGCCCCCGGCTTCGCCCTCAAGGGCGAGGAGGGCCTCGCCGTCGACGTGCGCCTGGAGATCAAGACCATCGCCGACGTCGGCCTGGTCGGCTTCCCCAGCGCGGGCAAGTCCTCCCTCATCGCGGCCCTTTCGGCGGCCAAGCCCAAGATCGCCGACTACCCGTTCACCACGCTGATCCCCAACCTCGGCGTCGTCGACTCGGGCGAGGTGCAGTATGTCGTGGCCGACGTGCCCGGCCTCATCCCCGGGGCCAGCCAGGGGCGCGGCCTGGGCATGAACTTCCTGCGGCACATCGAGCGGTGCTCCACCCTCGTGCACGTCCTGGACTGCATGACCGCCACCTACGACCCCGACCGCGACCCGGCCGCCGACCTCGACGCCCTGGAGGACGAGCTGGCCGCCTACGGCGAGCTGATGGAGGTCGACCTGTCCGACCGGCCCCGGCTGGTCGTCCTGAACAAGATCGACGTGCCGGATGCCCGCGACCTCGCCGAGATCGTGCGCCCCATGCTGGAGGAGCGCGGCCTGAGGGTGCTGGAGGTCTCCGCCGCCAGCCGCGAGGGCCTGCGCGAGCTGGCCTTCGCCATGGGCGAGGAGGTCGCCCGCGCCCGCGCCGACCGGCCCGAGCCCGAGCCCACCCGGGTGGTCCTGCGCCCCCGCGAGCTCAAAGACTCCTCGTTCGAGGTCGTGGCCCTGGGCGAGAACACCTTCCGGGTGCGCGGCACCAAGCCCGAGCGGTGGGTCCGCCAGACCGACTTCTCCAACGAGGAGGCCGTCGGCTACCTCGGCGAGCGCCTCGACCGGCTCGGCATCGAGGAGGCCCTCGCCAAGGCGGGCGCCACCGCCGGGGCCGAGGTCTACATCGGCACCGAGGAGGACTCCGTGGTCTTCGACTGGGCACCGGGCGTCGACGGCGACGAGGCGCCGATCGGCCCGCGCGGCACCGACTCCCGGCTGGGCTGACGCCGCGCGGGCGAGGTGGCAGCCGCCCGGCCGCTTCGACGATCGACACAGATGGGAAGTCGTCCGCCGTGCACCAGGAAGGCACAGCAGGGCAGAAGGCGAACAGCGCCTCCGGGACCGCCGCGGGCGGGGCCCGGGGAGGCGCCCGGGGTGAACTGCGCGCGGCGCGGCGCGTGGTGGTCAAGGTCGGCTCCTCGTCGCTGACCACCCCCGACGGGCACATCGACACCGACCGCATCGCCGAACTCACCGACGTGCTGGCGCGCCGCCGCGCCGCCGGGACCGAGCTGGTGCTCGTCTCCTCCGGTGCGGTCGCCGCGGGCATGGGGCCGCTCGGGCTGGCCGCCCGCCCCCGCGACCTGGCCACCCAGCAGGCCGCGGCCAGCGTCGGCCAGGGGCTGTTGGTGGCCCACTACACGGGCGCGTTCGCGCGCCACGGCCTGACCGCCGCGCAGGTGCTCCTCACCGTGGAGGACCTGATGCGGCGGGTGCAGTACCGCAACGCCCAGCGCACCCTGCGGCGGCTGCTCGACATGGGCGGCGTGCCCATCGTCAACGAGAACGACACCGTCGCCACGCACGAGATCCGGTTCGGCGACAACGACCGCCTGGCCGCCCTGGTCGCGCACCTGCTGCGGGCCGAGGGGCTGCTGCTGCTCTCCGACGTGGACGCGCTCTACGACGGGAACCCGTCCAAGCCGGGGACCCGGCGCATCCCGAAGGTGTCCGGCGCGGGCGACCTGGCCGGGGTGGACGTCGGCGGCACCGGCGGGCGCGGGGTCGGCACCGGCGGGATGGTGACCAAGCTGGAGTCGGCGCGCATCGCCACCGAGGCGGGGGTGCCCACGGTGCTCACGTCGGCGGCGAA
>NZ_ANBH01000270.1 GCF_000341185.1 Nocardiopsis chromatogenes YIM 90109 | reverse complement strand
TGGGGGGGGAGCCGGTGGGCACCCTGTTCACCGCCTCGTCCAAGCGGAGGCCCACGGCCCGGCAGCTGTGGCTGGCGCACGCGACGGCGGGACGGGGCACGGTGGTCCTGGACCCCGGGGCGGTGCGGGCCGTGGCCGCCGAGCACGCCTCGCTGCTGCCCGCCGGTGTGGTGAAGGTCGAGGGCGAGTTCAGCGCCGGGGACCCGGTCGACCTGTGCGACGAGGACGGGCGGACGGTGGCCCGCGGGCTGGTCAACTACGACGCCGCGGAGATCCCGATGCTGATGGGGCGCTCCACCCGCTGGCTGGCCCGCGAGATGGGCCCCGAGTACGAGCGGGAGATCGTCCACCGCGACGACATGGTGCTGCTGGACCGCGCCCGGCCGGTCGGCGGGGCGCGCACGGCGGAGGCCGGAGGCCGCGACGCCCCGGACACCTCGCGGGAACCGGGCACGCCGGACGGCCCGCCCTCGAAGGCGACGGCCCCGACGGGCGGCTCCTCGGCGTAGGCGGTCCCCTGTGTGCTCCGCCCGCGTCGACGTCCCGCGATGACCTCGGCGGGAGCGCTGCCGTTCCGGAGCGCTCGGCGGCGCCCTCGCCGTGGCCACCGCCAGAGGGGCGTTCGATGCCGACCCCGCACGGCGCCCCTGCCGGGCTCCACGGAGGCACCGGGCCGACGCCCGCCGGGACCGCGCGATCCGCGCTCCCGCCCCACCGGCCCGACCCGGTCGGCACTCGCCCCACCCCGGCGGGGCCGCCCGGAATAAGCTGGGCATACGCCCGACACCCGATCCACGACCACGACACTCCCGAGCGGATGGAACCCCTCATGAACGACACCGAGCGCGAGGTGCACGACGCCGCCCGCAGGGCCAAGGACGCCGCGGCCGACCTCGCACCGATGAGCCGGGCGGACAAGGACGAGGCGCTGGCCATGGTCGCCGACGCGCTGGTCGCCGAGGCCGCCTCGATCGTCGCCGCCAACGCCGAGGACCTCGACCGGGCGCGCGCCGCCGGTGAGACCGAGGCCTACCTCGACCGCCTCGCCCTCACCGAGGAGCGCGTCTCCGGCGTCGCCGACGCGGTCCGCGCCATCGCCGAGCTGCCCGACCCCGTCGGCGAGGTCGTCTTCGGCTCCACCCTCCCCAACGGCCTGGAGCTGCGCCAGACCCGGGTGCCGCTGGGCGTCGTCGGCATCATCTACGAGGGCCGCCCCAACGTCACCGCCGACGCGGCGGCGCTGTGCCTCAAGAGCGGCAACGCCGCCCTGCTGCGCGGCTCCTCCTCGGCCTACTCCTCCAACGTCCGCATCGTGGAGGTGATCCGGGGCGCCCTGGAGAAGACCGGCGTCCCCGTCGACGCCGTGCAGCTCGTGCCCGGTTCGGGGCGCGACTCGGCGCAGGCGCTGATGGGCGCCCGGGGGCTGGTCGACGTGCTCATCCCGCGCGGCGGGGCCAACCTCATCCAGGCCGTGGTGCGCGAGTCCACGGTGCCCGTCATCGAGACCGGTGCCGGGAACTGCCACGTCTACATCGACGAGCACGCCGACCTGGACAGGGCGGTGTCCATCGCGGTCAACGCCAAGGCGCAGCGGGTGTCGGTGTGCAACGCGGCCGAGACGCTGCTGGTGCACGAGCGGATCGCCGAGCGCTTCCTGCCCCGGTTCCTGCGGGAGATCGGCGACCTGGGCGTGACCGTGCACGGCGACGACCGGGTGCGCGCCTTCGACGACCGCGCCGTGCCCGCCACCGAGGACGACTGGACCACCGAGTACCTGTCGATGGACCTGGCCGTGAAGGTGGTCGACACCCTGGACGAGGCGATGGCGCACATCCGCGCCTACTCCACGGGGCACACCGAGGCCATCGTCACCGACTCGCAGGCGGCGGCGCGCCGCTTCACCTCGCGGGTGGACTCGGCGGCGGTCATGGTGAACGCCTCGACCCGGTTCACCGACGGCGGGGAGTTCGGCTTCGGCGCGGAGATCGGCATCTCCACCCAGAAGCTGCACGCGCGCGGCCCGATGGGGCTGCGGGAGATGACCTCCACCAAGTACATCGTCACCGGTGACGGCCAGGTGCGCTGACGGAGGGCGCGCCCTCGAAGGGCCTGCGGGGCCCACCGCGCTCACGGCGCGGTGGGCCCCGCCGTCGTCTGCGGTGCTCGGCGCCGTGCGCGGTGCCGGTCCCGGTGTGCCCGACCGCCCCGGCCGCTCCTCGAAGGCGGCGCGGCCATCCGATTCCGCCTTCGTATGGGCCCGGCGACTTCATGTCCGCAGGTGAGCGCTG
Source organism: Nocardiopsis chromatogenes YIM 90109 (assembly GCF_000341185.1). Classification (GTDB taxonomy): domain Bacteria; phylum Actinomycetota; class Actinomycetes; order Streptosporangiales; family Streptosporangiaceae; genus Nocardiopsis_A; species Nocardiopsis_A chromatogenes. The sequence goes on along the minus strand of NZ_ANBH01000270.1, from coordinate 4,578 downwards.
TACACCGCCGACCGGGTGCTGGGAGGCGGCCGGACAGGCGGGCCAGGTGGGCACCGAACGGCGCTCGGTGGGCCTCGTGAGGCGCTACGATGCCGGAGCTGTAGGAGTTTTCGCGTTACCGGGAGCCCCCCATGACCAACGATCAGCAGCCGTCCGGAGCGTCGTTCGACAGCGGGGTGCCCACGGCCGCCCGCGTCTACGACGTCATGCTCGACGGCAAGGACAACTACGCCATCGACCGCCAGGTGGCCCAGGCCAGCCTGGAGGTCATGCCCGAACTCAAGGAGATCGCCCGGCACAACCGGGAGATCCTGCACCGGGTCGTCCGCCACCTCGCCGCCGACCAGGGCATCGACCAGTTCCTCGACCTGGGGTCGGGGCTGCCCACCGCGCGCAACACCCACGAGGTGGCCCAGCAGGCGAACCCGGCGGCGCGCGTGGTCTACGTCGACATCGACCCGCTGGTGTCCGCGCACGGCCACGCCATCCTGGCGGAGAACGCCTACACCCACGTCGTGACCGGCGACATCCGCGACCCGCGCAGCGTGATCGACCACCCGGAGGTGCGCGGGCTCATCGACTTCGACCGGCCGGTGTGCGTGATGCTGTGCGGCATCCTGCACCACCTCCTCGACGAGGAGGACCCGGGCGGCATCGTCGCCGCGTTCCGGGACACGGTCGTCTCCGGGTCCTACTTCTTCATCACCAACTTCACCCGCCTGGGCGACGCACCGGAGAGCGTGGAGCTGGAGCGGGTGCTGCTGAGCCAGCTCGGCACCGGCCGGGTGCGCACCACCGAGGAGCTGATGGCCTACTTCGACGGGATGGAGCTGCTCGCCCCCGGGCTGGTCCCGCTGCCGCTGTGGCGGCCGGACGGCATCGTCCCGGACAGCACCTCCATCGCGGCGCGCTTCATGACCGGGGGAGTTGCGCGCAAGAACTGAGCGCGCGAGGACCGGGCGCGCGGCGGGGCGCGGGGGCCGGGCGGGTCCGGTGCCCGCGCCCCCTGCCGTCCGCCGCGTCGGCGGCGGGGGCGCGGCCCGTCAGTTCTGTCCGCTCTGTCCGCTGTCGGAGCCGCCCCGGGTCCCGGCGCCCTTCCAGCGCTCGGCGACCGTGTCGAAGATCTTGCCGCCCGCGTTGGCCGCGGTCCCGGCGACGTCGCGCACCATGCCCACCAGCGGGTCCGAGGAGCGCTCCCAGGACTGCTTGTAGGAGTTGGCGGCGCTGCGCGCCTCCTCGCTGACCGAGGCGTCCTTGTCGGTGGCGCGGCGCGGGTAGTCCCCCGCCAGGATGGTGCGGTAGGAGCCGTCCTCGATCCAGCGGTGCAGCTCGGCGGTGCGCACCACGGCGAAGGGGTGGGTGGTGCCGATCAGGCTCATCAGCTTCAGCAGGCTGTCGCGCGCGTCGCCGCCCTCGTCGTACTCCCGGGCCTGCTCCAGGAAGGCGTCGGTGTTCATCTCGGCCAGGCGCGAGCCGCCCGCCATCTTCATCAGCGCGCGCTTGGCGGCGTCCGGGTCCTGTGCGGCGAGCAGGCCCGCGCGGTCGCAGGACAGCTCGGACTTGCGGTACCACTCCTCCAGGGCGGCGACGATGGCGCGCAGGCCGATGTAGCCCAGCGGGATCCAGGCCACGCGCGCGGCCAGGTTGATCAGCGCCAGCAGCATGGTCCGGTAGACGGCGTGGCCGGACAGGATGTGGCCGACCTCGTGGCCGACGACGAAGCGCTGCTCCTCGGCGTCGAGGAGGTCGAACAGCCCGCTGGTCATGACGATGAACGGCTTCTGGCTGCCGATCGCCATGGCGTTGGGCTTGGGGTCCATCTTGATGTAGAGCTCGGGGACCTCCTTGAGGTCGAGCACGTAGGCGGCGTCGCGCACGTAGTCGTGCACCTCGGGGAACTGGCGCTCCCCGACCCGCACGGCGCCGGACAGGAACATCAGGCGCAGCGCGCGCTCGTTGAACAGCCCTGAGAGTTTGCGGAAGACCTCGTCGAAGCCGCGCAGGGACCGCAGGGCGACCAGTGCGCCGCGGTCGGCCGGGTGCTCGTAGGCGCGGGAGGAGATGTCGTCGAGTCGGACGCGGGCGCGGTCTGGTGTGTTGGTGGCCATGTCGGCATGCTATGCGCGCCTCCCCGGCCGACGCCACGATTTCCGGCAACGAGATATGACGCGAATGCGCCACCGTGCGGAACGCCCACGGTGCGGCGGTGGGGCCGCTTCCCGGCGCCGCGCCCGGAGGGGCGCGAGGGGGTCGGAGCCCCGACCGCGGGCCCCGGCCGCCGCGCGCGGGGACGCGCCCGGGGGCGGGTGCGCGGACGGCGTGGTGGGCGCCTTCGGTTAGTCTCGGCGGCGGCTGGAAAAACCGGTGTAAAGGGAGCGATGAGGTGGCGAACGGAGCGATGGGCGCGGGCGCCAGCCGGGGGCCGGGCGGCCCACGACGCGTGGGGGTCATGGGCGGTACGTTCGACCCGATCCACCACGGGCACCTCGTCGCCGCCAGCGAGGTCGCCCACCTGTTCCACTTGGACGAGGTGCTCTTCGTCCCGGCGGGGCGGCCCTACCAGAAGGACCTGGCCAAGGTGGCCCCGGCCGAGGACCGCTACCTGATGACGGTCATCGCCACCGCGGAGAACCCGCAGTTCAAGGTGAGCCGGATCGAGGTCGACCGCGAGGGCCCCACCTACACCATCGACACGCTGCGCCAGCTCCGCAGCGGCTACGGGCCGGACGTCAAGCTGTTCTTCATCACCGGGGCCGACGCCCTTGGCGCTATCCTGAGCTGGCAGAACGTGGACGAACTCTTCGAACTCGCGCATTTCGTGGGCTGCAACCGGCCCGGGCACCGGCTGACCGACACCGGCCTGCCCGACGGCAAGGTCAGCCTGGTGGAGATCCCGGCCCTGGCGATCTCCTCCACCGAGTGCCGGGAGCGCGTGAGCAAGGGCGAGCCGATCTGGTACCTCGTCCCCGACGGGATCGTCCGCTACATCAACAAGACCGGGCTCTACCTCGACGACCCGTCGGCGGGGCGGACCCCAGGGGAGGCAGCTACTTCATCGTGACCGCTACGGACAGGGCCGTCGAGCTCGTGAACATCGCCGCCGAGGCGGCTTCGGACAAACTGGCCCAGGAGGTCGTCGCCTTCGACGTGAGCGACCAGCTCGTCATCACCGACGCCTTCCTGCTGTGCTCCGCCCCCAACGACCGGCAGGTGCGCTCCATCGTCGACGAGGTGGAGGAGCGCCTGCGCGAGGCCGGCGCCAAGCCGGTCCGCCGGGAGGGCGAGCGCGACGGGCGCTGGGTGCTGCTGGACTACATCGACATCGTCGTGCACGTCCAGCACGAGGAGGAGCGCGGCACATACGGCCTGGAGCGGCTGTGGAAGGATTGCCCCGTGATCACCCTGCCGGAGAGCGCGCGGGGTCGCGAGCGCACCCAGGACGGCGCCTGAGAGGCCCGTGGGACGGCCCCTGAGGGGGCCGGTCCGCCGACGATCAGCGCAGACCTGCACCGACCCGCACAGGAGTTGAGTCGATGGCCGAATCCCGTCGTGTCCTCTGCTGGCGCCACGGCCAGACCCAGTGGAACGCCGAGAAGCGCTTCCAGGGGCAGTCCGACATCCCGCTCGACGACGTCGGGCGGGAGCAGGCCCAGCGGGCGGCGCGCCTGCTGGCCGCACTGCGGCCGGATGCCGTCATCGCCTCGGACCTGCGCCGCGCGGCGGACACGGCCGGGTACCTGTCGGAGGCCACCGGCCTGGCCGTGCACACCGACAAGGGGCTGCGGGAGCGCTTCGGCGGGCCCTGGGAGGGGCTGACCACCGCGGAGATCCGCGAGCGGTGGCCGGAGGAGAACGCCCGCATGGACATCCCCGGCGGCGAGCCCATCGAGGAGGTGGGCGAGCGCGTCGCCGAGGCGGTCGAGCGCGGGCTGGAGCGGGTGCCCGAGGGCGGGCTGCTGGTGGCCGTGGGCCACGGGGCGGCGCTGCGCGCGGGCATCAACCGGATGCTCGGGCTGCCGGTGGAGATCCGCCAGGCGCTGGGACCGCTGGGCAACTGCTCGTGGTCGGTGCTGGGTCCGCTGCGCGCGGGCGGGTGGCGCCTGCTGGAGCACAACGCCTCCAGCCTCCCGGAGGAGAGGATCCTCGGCGACGACAGGTGAGCGCGTCCGCGCAGGTCCAGGGGGCGCGATCGGAATCCGTTTCGACTAATCGGGCGGATTCCGCTATCGTTCAGGGTGTCGGCAGGGCGGTTCCCCCGCCCTCGCCGGACCCGAGGGGCTATGGCGCAGTTGGTAGCGCGCCTCCATGGCATGGAGGAGGTCTGGGGTTCGAATCCCCATAGCTCCACTGAAGGAAACGGCCCGGTGCGGATGTGATCCGCACCGGGCCGTTCGTCGTTTCCCACTGGGCTGCTCCCTCCCGCGGTTCCGAACGGCCCCGGCCACCGCGCGGGGAAGCGCTTTCATCACGGGCCCCGTCCCACTTCCGTGACGAACTACTGGGAGCGGGAGCCGAAAGATCAGCCGGTGTCGGAGGAGATCTCCCTGCCGGCTGCGACCCGGCTGCTGTGGGCCATGG
>NZ_ANBH01000269.1 GCF_000341185.1 Nocardiopsis chromatogenes YIM 90109 | reverse complement strand
CTACGCCCTTGAGGACCTGCCCGTGGGGACCGCCTACGCGGCGTGGGTCGGCATCGGGACGGTGGGTGTGGCCGTCGTCGGCATGGCGGCTCTGGGCGAGCCCGTCTCGCGGGGGCGAGTGGCCGGGTTGGCGGCCGTCGTCGCGGGGGTGGCGGGGCTGAACCTCGTCGGAGGGTGACGGGGACAGGCAGCGCGCCAGGTCACGTGGGGCCCACGGTGGGGTGGGCCCCACGGTGTCCACTCCCCGGGTTCGCGGAAATCCCCATTCGGGTACCGGAATCGCCAGCCCCACGGCAGAATCGGCGATTCCGGCTCCCTGAAGGAGGGCGATGTTCGACCCCGCGCTCAAGCTGGGCACCACCGTCGTGAAGACCGCGCTGAAGCTGTGGATGGGCGACGTCCCCTTCGCGGCCGATGTCGGGGCCACCGCCACCGACCTGCTCGGCAAGCGCGTCACCGACGCCATGGACCGGCGCAAGCTCCAGCGCCGGTTCGACGACTTCGGCGACACCATCGCCCAGCGGGTGATCGACCAGCTCGGGCAGGAGTTCTCCGGGCTGCCCGACAATGAGCGCGAGGCGGCCGTCCTGGCCGTCACCGGCGCGTTCGAGCGTGCGGAACTGACCGACGGGTCCCTGTTCGACCAGGACCTCGACGCCCTCCACCTCGAACTCCGGATCCGCCAGGCGAGCCCGCAGGCGACACGCGACCTGAGCGAGGCGGCGACCGGCGTCTACGACCGGCTGCTCCCCGAGTGCTGCGCCTACGCGATCGCGACCACCACGTCGCTGCCGACGTTCAATGCCGACGCGTTCACCGAGCTGCTGCGGCGGGACACGCTGATCCTGGAGCGGCTGGACCAGATCCTCCGCCACCTGCCGACCCCCTCGGCGTCCGACGGCGAGGGGAAGGAGGCCCAGTTCGCGACGGCTTTCCGGCGCAAGGCGGCTGAGCGGTGGGACCGGTTGGAGCTGTTCGGCACGAACACGCAGACGCGCACCTACCCGCTGAGCCTCGCCTACCTGAGCCTGAACGTCACGCTTCCGGAGTACGCGTGGAAACCGGACGAGGGACGTCATGAGTGGGGCCAGGACAAGCGCAGTACGGGGCTTCAATCCGCCGAGGCCGCGCTGGCAGGGAACCCTCGCGTCTTCCTTCGCGGCGCGGCCGGTTCGGGGAAGACCACACTGCTCCACTGGATCGCGGTCCGGGCCAGTCGCGGTGACTTCCCCCCGGCGCTCGCCGACTGGAACGGGCTGATCCCGTTCTTCCTTCCGCTTCGGCGCTACGTCGGCGAACGCCTGCCCGAGCATGATGAGTTCATCCGCCCGACCGGGAGCTATCTCCAGAAGGAGGCGCCCGACGGCTGGGTGGAGCGCCTGCTTGAGGAGGGCCGCGCACTTCTCCTCATCGACGGTGTCGATGAACTGCCGAAGGACGAGCGGGAGGCCGCCCGGCGGTGGCTCCGAGCGCTGCTCGACGAGTTCCCCAGGTGCCGGTACGTGGTGACCTCGCGCCCGGCCGCCGTCAGTGAGGGATGGCTGTCCCACCAGGACTTTGCCAGTGCCGAGGTGCAGCCACTCCGCGACGAGGACGTACGTGCCTTCATCACGTACTGGCACCGGGCTGTGCGCAGTGAGGTGGTGGACGAGGATGAGCAAGTCCGCCTTGAGCGGTATGAGTCGGAGCTGACCGCCAAGGTGCTCGGCCAGCGCCACCTGCGCAACATCGCCTCCACTCCCCTGCTGTGTGCGCTGCTGTGCGCCTTGTACCGGGACCGGAGGACGGCTCTCCCCAGAGACCGGATCGAGGTGTATCAGGCCGCGCTAGCGATGCTCCTGACCGACCGCGACGAGCAGCGCGGCATTCCGGCCGACGGACCGGACATGTCGTTGACGGAGAAGACGCAGCTTCTCCAGGAGTTGGCGAAGTGGCTGATTCTGAACGGGAGTTCGGATGCCCCGAAGGATACGGCCCAGCGGCAGATCGGGCGGTTGCTGGCGATCATGCACCGAGTGGACGGGGACGCCGAAGAGGTCTTCGACCACTTGATGCTCCGCAGCGGGGTGCTGACGAGCCCGGCGGTGGACCGGGTGGCATTCGTGCACCGGACGTTCGAGGAGTATCTGGCGGCGCGAGCGCTCGTGGAGGAGGACAGCCTGCCGCTGCTGATCAAGCATGCGCACGACGACCAGTGGCATGAGGTCGTGGTGATGGCGGCCGGTCATGCGGGCCAACGTCAGCGGGAGGAGCTGATCCGCGGCCTGCTGGAGCGTGCGGACCGGGTGAAGAAGCACCACGACCGCCTGCAGATCGTGGCACTGGCCTGTCTGGCAACCTCGACGTCCTTGTCCGCCGAACTACGCTCCGACATCGAGCGCAGAGTGCGCTCCCTCTTGCCACCACGTACGGATGCCCAGGTCAAGGCCATCATTACTGCCGGCGAGGTGGCCATACCGTTCCTCGAAGAGGCCAGGGCCCTCGATGCCCGATCGGCCACAGCCACGATACGCGCCGCCGCCGGTATCGCGGCCGAGGAGAGCAGCTCGATCATCGCGAACGCCTTTCAGTCGCTCAAACCCACTTCAATGATGGTCGCGAGCGTCCTTGACGCCTGGGAGGCCAATCCGACACGCAGGTTCGCAGAGCTCGTCCTCCCCCACTACCCCATGGACGCGATGTACTTGTTCTCGACACCGGGAGACAAGTTGGACATTGTGGCACCGAACGCCTCTCATTTGAAGGCGATCCTCGTCAACGGGAACCAGGAAACCGACCTCGGACACCTCCGGCGAATGGACAATTTGGTGCAACTCGTCCTCGCCTCGGATAAAATTCCCTGGAAGATCGACCTGAACCCCGTAGGAGATTGCCTCGGACAGTTCAAAAGCATATCCACCACCGGAAGAGCAACTTTGGCCGACGCATCGCCACTGCACCGGCACCCCCTTCAGCATCTCTGCCTCAGCGCCCCAGAACACACCGACAACCTGGAAGTCCTGAAGGAAAGTCCCGAGTTGAGCTCGCTAGTACTGGAAGGAGACCTTCCGCGCCTTCCGGTCAGCGACGTCGCGCCACCCCACCTGAACAGCCTGACCATACGGAGCAACAAAGAGATCAGCAGCATCAAACACTTCATCAACCTTGACGGGGTGGAAGTTGAACGCTTGCGCTTCTTTCACACTCCGAACTTGCGCACGATCCTCGGAATCGAGGATCTAGGGATCCCCTTGAGGGAGTTTCAGATGTACGGCCCAATATCGACCGGAAGCGTCGACCTAACTCCACTGACACATATTGCGACACTCCGGAACGTCAACCTGGGATTCAGCATCCTCCAACAGAACAAAGGACCGCTGACTTCGATCCACCAGCTGAACGAACTCATCATCCACGTCGATATTCGCCAGCGGAAACCCATTCTATTTCCTCACTGGCTGAAGAACATCCCTCATTTGCGGCGGATCAGAGTGACGGGAAACCAACCATTGGACCTATCACTCATCAGCGGCATCGAGAACGTGACACTCGAACTACCGCACCGCTCCTTTAAAAAAACGATCGGCGCGGACAAGCTCGGGCCGGGAAGCGCGGCCGTGTGCACCCCCCGGCCCAAGTACTGATCCGTCACACGCTCACGGCATCTGCCCGACCGCCGTCGCCGTGCCCCACAGGACCAGCACCGCGAACGCCACGTTCACCGCCGGCATGATCCACGAGTACCAGCGCGCCGGGGCCGCACCGGGCCCGCTCGTCGCCCGCCACCCGAACCCGGCCGCGACCAGCGACGCCGCCACCAGGCCTCCGCCCAGCGCCCACACCGCCGGGGGCACCGTCCCCCAGTCCCCGAGGATCAGCGCCCACGCCCAGGCCGCCACCGACACCGCCAGCTCTGCGACCGTGTTCACCCGCGCCAGCGGCGCCCGCAGGAGCCTGCCCCGCGCGATCCGCACCAGGGTGATCAGCGGGACCAGCACGGCCAGGAACAACCCGACCGCGGCGCCCCAGTAGGCGAGGACCCCGCCCCCGCCATCGTCCGCGAAGGGCGTGGAGTCCATCCCCAGCAGCGCGAAGCCGATCCGCTCGGCGGGCGCCTCCGCCGAGTTCGCCATCACGACCACCGACCGCCCGTCGTCGGTGTGCGCGGCGAACGTCGTCGTTCCACTCGTGGCGCCGTTGTGCCAGGCCACCTCGGTTCCGTCGATGTTCCACAGCACCCACGCCAAACCGGAGCGCGCGTCGAACTCCTCCTCACCGGGAAGGCCCTCGCCCTCCCGCGGCTCGTGCGTCAGCTCGGTGGCCGGGTCCCCGGCGTCCTGCCCTGCGGCCAAGAGCCGGTTCAGGTCCTCCGGCGTGCTCCACGTCCCGAGCCCCGAGGGCGCGTAGTGGCCCCCCGACCACAGCACCGCCGGGGCCGACGCCATCCGGTACGGCGGCGCCGCGTTCTCCGGAGGCCCGCCGCCGGGGCCGGCCACCACCGTCGCGTCCATGCCCAGGGGCTCCAGCACCCGCTCGTTCAGGGCGGTGCGGTAGTCCGACCCTGCGGCCTCACCCAGCGCTTCGCCGAGCAGGGCGAACCCGAAGTTCGAGTAGGCGATCGGCGAGTCCGGGGCCACCCCGGCGCCGTCCATCGACGACGCCGCCTGGAGCGGGTCGCCCGCCGCCCGGTACGGGTCGACCTTGAAGAACCGGGTCGGCAGCAGCGACCAGGTGAGTCCCGCGTCCAATCCGATGGGAAGGCGCGGCAGCCCCGAGGTGTGCGTGGCAAGGCTCTCCAGTGTGGTGTCGGCGACGGCCTGGTCCGCGAAGTCCACGTCCGGCCAGATCTCGCCGAGGGTGGTGTCCAGCTCGACGTCGCCGTCCTCCACCATCTGCGCGAGCAGCCGGGCGGTGACCACCTTCTGCAGGGACCCGGTCTCGAACCGCGTCCCCTCCCCCACCTGCTCGTTGCCGTCTCGGGTCCCGAGCTGCGCGGCGCGCGCCCGTCCATCCTCCTCCAGCAGGACCGACACCCCGACCGCCGACCCGCGCGGCAGTTCGGCCAGCACCGCCTCGGCGATCTCTCGGTCCCCGGAGACGTTCCGCTCCACCGGCGGCGTCACCGGGAACACGAGGTAGGCGCCGATGGCCGCGGCCACACCGACCGCGGCGGCGACGGCCCCCGCCTTCCGGGGACCGGTCATCCCCGGCGCCCGACCGGCGCCCTCCGCCCGACCGCCGTGTGCCGCGTGTTCCGTCTCCGTCCACTGCATCGCAGCCTCCGTCCTGCGCGGTCAGCGCCGCGCGGCCATCAGCACCGTGAGGAGCGGCACGATGCGCTCGGGCGGCACCCGGTAGCGCCCGCGCCCGGCCGAGCGCAGCCACCCGTCGGAGGTGAGCCGGCGCAGGTGGTGGTAGAGCTGGCCGGTCGTCCCGAGCTCGGGGTCCTCTTTCAGGGCGGCGGTGTCGCCGACCCCCGACAGCACCCGCTGCAGCAGGGTGAGCCGGACCGGGTGCCCGAGTGCCTCGATGGAGGAGGCGATGTCGGTCCAGTCGGACTGGAGCAGTTCCGTCGCCTCGGCCGCCATCTGCCACTCGTAGTTCTCACCGGTGGGCAGCGGCACCTGGCCGGTGAACAGCACAGCGCCGCGCTCGGGGTCGGCCATCTCCTTGAGACGGTTCAGGGCCCAGAAGACCTCGCCGCCCGGCACCGCGCCCGACCCGCCGCCGGGCCGCTCCTCGGCGTCCGGTTCCGCTCCCTCCGCCCCTTCCGGCTCCTCGGCGCCGTGCTCCGCGGCCTGCTCCAGCCGCCGGACCCGCCCCTCCAGCTCGGCGAGCCGCTCCTCGATGTGCTCTTCGCGGTTCTCCACACGTTCGATATTACGCACTTACGTAATTACGTACAAGGCGAGGCGTGCGTCGCCCATCGACGCGGCACCCGCACACAGCGGCGACCCGCCGCCGACCGGCGGCGTGCGAGGCGGCGGTCGGCGACAAAAGCGGGCCGCCCTTCCGGCAGCCCGGCGGCCGTGGTGCGCGTGCGTGGTCACCGTGCTTGGCGGCGACGGCAGAGCTGGTGCCCCACTTATGGCCCGTGGGGCACCTGCTGTGCCGCCGCCCGCCCGGGCCGCGAGGAACCCGCTACCCGGCAGGCAGGGCCGGGGAACCGCCCCGCTTGCTCCGTCGCCGCCCATCACAGCGACCACGCACACTCCGTGCAATCGTCAGCGGTGCCGCAACGTCCGCCGACTTCTTCTCGTCGCCGCCCTCCCGCCCCTCGCCCTGGTGGCCCGCAGGCCCTCACGCCTCCTCAGCGCCCGTAGCATCCACGGCGCCCCGCCGCGCCAGCAGCCCCTCCACGACCTCGCCCACCAGGCGCTCGACCTCCGAGCGCGCCCCGCGCTCCTTGGCCTCCAGGTGGCCCGACAGCGCGAAGGCCATCAGCCCGTGCACCGTCGACCAGGTCAGCAGCGCCAGGTCCGCCGGGTCGCCCTGCCGGATCACGCCTTCGCGCTGCCCCCGCTCCAGCATTCCGGCGCACATCTCGAACACCGACAGCGCCGCCGCGTGCAGCGGCCCGCCTTCCTCCCCCTCGGCCCGCTTCTGGGCGAGCACCCACTCACCGAACATCAGCCGGTAGTGCTCGGGGTGCTCGGAGGCGAAGTCGATGTAGGCCAACAGCACGGCACGCATCACCGACGGCGTGTCTTCGGCGCCCCGGGCCGTGGTGCGCATACGGTCGCCCAAGTCCCGGAAGGCCCGCTCGGCGACGGCGCGCAGCAGGGCGTCCTTGTCGGCGAAGTGGCGGTAGGGGGCGGTCCGCGAGACCCCGACCCGCGCGCCCACTCCGCGCAGCGTGACCGCACCGGGGCCGCCCTCGCCGAGCAGGTCCCAGGCGGCGCGGATGAGCCGCTCTCGGGTATCGGGCGACCGACCAGGAATCACGCGAAAACCGTAGGAGATGGCGTTGACAACGTCAACTCATCCTCCTATGTTGACGGCGTCAACTCAGTCTCTCCGGGGAGCAACGCCTTGGACACCACAGTCAACGGCGCGCACACCACCCTCCACCCCGCCCCCGACGACGCCGCGGCCGAGACCCTCCGCGAGGAGCTCGGCCTGACGGGGGCCAAGGTCGCCTGCGGCCAAGGGGTGTGCGGGGCCTGCACCGTCCTCGTCGACGGCGCCCCCACCGCCTCCTGCCTGCTGCCCTCCACCGCGCTGGAGGGCCGCTCGGTCACCACCGTCGAGGGCCTGGAGGGGCGCCACCCCGTACAGCGCGCCTTCGCCGCCCACGACGCCCTGCAGTGCGGCTACTGCACGCCCGGCTTCGTCGTCGAGGCCGCCGCCTTCCACGACCGGTGGCGGGCCGAGCACGGGGCCGCCGAACCCGACCGCGGCGACATCGCCGACGCCCTCTCCGGCCACCTGTGCCGGTGCGGGGCCTACGAGGGGATCTTCGCGGCCGTCGCATCCGCGTGCGCCGGACGCTTCGACGAGGACGCCCCCTCCCCCGGTGCCCGCGACGAGGACCTCGACGGGGCCCGCACCGACGCCGCCGACAAGGTCGCCGGCCGCGCCCGCTACACCACCGACGTCTACCCCGAGGGGTGCTGGGAGGCGGTGGTGGTGCGCTCGGACCGGGCCCACGCCCGGGTGGAGCGCATCGACGCCGGCGGGGCGGTCCACGTCGACCTGCTGCCCGACGACCGGACCGTGCGNGTGCGCCCCCGGGCCCAGCCGGTGGCGGCGGTCGCCGCCCCCACCCGCGCCGAAGCGCGCGAGGCCGCCGCGCGGGTGCGCGTCGACTACCGGGACCGCCCGGCCACCGTCGACACCGGCTCGGCCGCCGCCCCCGGGTCGCCCCTGGTCTACTCCGACAAGCAGGAGCGGTCGGCCGCGCCCTCCAGCAACGAGGGCGGGATGCTCCCCGCGCCGTGGCGGGGCAACCGGCGGGGGCCGTCGAGCCTCGGGTTCCGCCGCGGCACCGCCGTCAAGCGCCTCAACGACGCCCACGCGCGCGGCGACCGGCTGCTGTTCTCGGCCGAGTTCAGCACCGCGGTGCAGGTGCACACGCCTTTGGAGCCGCATGCCTGCGTCGCCCGCTGGGAGGGCGGCGACCTGTACCTGCACGTGTCCACCCAGTACGTGCGCGGGGTGGCCCGGGAGGCGGCCGAGCGCTGGGACCTGGCCCCCGAGCGGGTGCACGTGCGCGCCGAGCACGTCGGCGGCGGGTTCGGCTCCAAGTCGGCGCTGAGCACCGAGTCCATCGCCGCGGTGGAGCTGTCCCGCCTGGCCGGTGCGCCGGTCCGCCTGGTCTTCGACCGCTCGGAGGAGCTGACCGACGCCGGGAACCGGCCGGGCACCCGCACCCGTCTGGCGATGCTCGCCGACGAGAAGGGCGACCTGTCGGCCCTGTCCATCGACACCTGGGGCGACGGCGGGGTGTCCATCGGTTCGGCCGTGGCCGCGCACGGCATGCTGATCTACGGCCGCTCCCCGCGCCGCCTGCGCGACTACGACGTGGTCACCAACCGCCCGCCGGGCCTGCCCTTCCGCGGC
>NZ_ANBH01000268.1 GCF_000341185.1 Nocardiopsis chromatogenes YIM 90109 | reverse complement strand
CCCCCCCCCCCCCCCCCCCCCCCCCCGCCGCTGGCCTGGGCGCTGGAGCAGGCGGTCGACGAGATGGCGCTGCGCCTGGGCGAGGACCCGATCGCGCTGCGGAGGCGCTGGGACGGCAACCCCAAGCGGGCCGCCCTGTACGAGCGCGCCGCCGCCCTGCCGATGTGGCGCGGCCGCGAACGCGGGTCGCGCACCGGCCGGTTCCGGCGCGGCGTGGGCGTGGCCGCCTCCAACTGGCCCTACCTGCTCGACCCGAGCGCCCAGGTGGAGCTGGTGGTGGAGGACGGGTGCGTGGTGGTGCGCACCGCCACCCAGGACATCGGCACCGGCGTGCGCACCGTCCTGGCCCGGGTCGTGCGCGATGAGCTGGACCTCGACGCCGACCAGGTGCGGGTGGAAACCGGGGACAGCGGCCCGGTGCCCGGCCCCGGTTCGTTC